>NZ_CP109150.1:2439116-2744005 GCF_035920365.1 Micromonospora sp. NBC_01740
GGGGGCAACCCGACCCCGACGCCCACGCCGACCGGCACCTCGACCCCCGCGCCCGCATCGACGGGCATGCCGGCCGGCACCCCCGCGCCGAGTCGGACGTGAACAGGATCATGGAATGAAGCTGGGAAATAGCTGAACGGATGAGTCCAGCGGGGCAACGGCTGTCGGTCCCGGTCGCTACGGTGTCGTCTGCTCACTCACCCCCCGGAAGGAAAACGCGTGTCAGAGCAGGTCGCACCGCCCCCCGCGCCGGACGCCGCCCAGCCCCCGTCGGCCGTCCAGGCGCCGCCCCCGGCGGAGCCCCAGGCCGAGAAGTCCGGTTCCAAGAAGCTGCTCGGCATCGTGGGCGCGATCGTCGTGTTCCTGGTCGTCGCGGGCCTCAAGTTCGGCATCGGCTCGGCGATCGGCAACTTCTTCAACAAGGACGAGACCGCTGAGGCCAAGGTCGGCGACTGCATCGCCGAGCTGCCCGAGGTGACCGGCACCAAGGAGGAGAAGGTCGACGGCGCGAAGGTCGTCGAGTGCACCTCCACCGACGCCGTCTACAACGTGGTCGGCCGCGTCGACGGGCAGACCCAGGCGCAGGCCCGCTCCGGCGAGGCGTGCGGGCAGTACATCAAGGAGGGCCAGGAGGGCTACGTCTACTACAGCATCGAGCCGGGCAAGACCGGCTACCTGCTGTGCCTGACGAAGAAGGCCTGATCCCCCGGCACGACAGGACCGCCGACGGCGGCGCGGACATCGTCCGCGCCGCCGTCGGCGTCCGTGGCTAGGGCGTAGACAGGAGGTGTATGCCACTGTTCCGGCGTCTTCCCCGGGGCGCTCACGGCGTGGCAGGCTACCGACACGTAGCAACACTGTGCGACCAGCCAACGATGACTGACCGCTAGGAGGACGGCCGATGGGCGAGATGGTGAGCTACCGCGGCAACGGGGGGACGAGCGAGGGGTATCTCGCGATACCCTCCGGCGGTGCGACCAGCCCTGCGGTCATCGTCATCCAGGACTGGTGGGGCCTGGTGCCGCACGTCCGGGCGGTCGTGGACCGCTTCGCCGAGGCCGGTTTCGTCGCCCTCGCCCCGGACTTCCGCCACGGCGGCCCGGCCAGCAAGCCGAGTGAGCCCCGGCAGATGCTGAACAGCCAGCAGATGGACGAGGCGGCGGCGGACATCGCCGGCGCGGCCGACTACCTCGCCAGCCGGCCCGAGGTCGCCGGCAAGGTGGGCTGTGCGGGCTTCTGCGCCGGGGCGAGCCTGGCCCTCTGGGCGGCGACCCGGTCCGAGCGGATCGTCGCCACCACCGCCTTCTACCCCCGACTGCCGTGGGACGGGATGCGCCCCGAGTGGCCCGACTACGCGGGCAAGGCGGCGCTCATCCACTGCTCCGAAGAGGACGGCACCTCCGCTGCCGACGGCGTACGCACCGTCCGCCGCGCCATCGAGACCTCCGGCGGCACCTGCCAGGTCCACGACTACCCCGGCACCTCGCACGCCTTCTTCAACGAGGACCGGCCGGAGAACTTCGACCAGCGCGCCGCCGCCACCGCCTGGGCCCGCACCCTCGAACTCTTCCGGGCCAAGCTTGGCTGAGCCCCGTACGCCCGACGAGGTGGTCGCCCGCGCCGCGCGGGCGACCGACCTGGCCGACCTCGACGCCGCCGTCAGCGACTGCTTCGCCTGCCCGCGGCTGGTGCGGTGGCGCGAGGAGGTGGCCCGCGTCCGCCGGGCGGCCTTCCGGGACCAGGAGTACTGGGGCCGGCCGGTGCCCGGCTTCGGCGTCCCCGACGCGCGCATCGCCATCCTCGGCCTGGCGCCCGCCGCGCACGGCGGCAACCGCACGGGCCGCATCTTCACCGGCGACCGGTCCGGCGACGTCCTGTTCGCCGCGTTGCACCGGGCCGGGCTGGCCAACCAGCCGACCAGCGTCGCCGCCGACGACGGGCTGACCCTGCGCGACCTGCGGATCTTTTCCGCCGTGCGCTGCGCCCCGCCGGACAACAAGCCCACCCCAGAGGAACGGGACACGTGCGCGCCGTGGCTGCACCGCGAGGTGGCGCTGATCCGGCCCACCCTGCGCGTCGTGGTCGCGCTGGGAGCGTTCGCCTGGGCCTCGTGGTGGCCGGTGCTGCGCCAGGTGTACGGTCTGCGCCCGCCCAGCCCGCGACCGGCGTTCGGCCATGGGGCACACTGGTCCGGCACGGGCGCACCGGCGCTGCTCGGCTGCTACCACGTCAGCCAGCAGAACACCTTCACCGGGCGGCTGACACCAGGGATGCTGGACGATGTGTTCGCCCGGGCGAAGCAACTGGCCGGGGCGGACTGAGGCGTGGGGGCGGTGGCGATGACGGACGGAACGCGTCGAGTCGTGGGACACGCCCCGGCGACCCGGAGGTAGCCCTCGATGGAATTCAGCGCCCTGCGCAGGTGGTGGCCGGTCGCGGCGGTGGTGCTCCTGCTGGCCGTCGCCGCGTTCTCGTCCGCCCACTCGTCGATCGGCGCCAGTCGGATCCCGCCCGCCGCCGACAGCATCCCGTACGTGCCGGAATATCCGAGCGCCGAGCCGGCCGAGTCGATCCCCGTCGAACCAAGGGACGCCGGCCAGGCCACCCAGGCGTCGATCCCGCAGTGGATCGCCACCGTCGCCATCGTACTGCTCGGGCTGGCGATCCTCGTCGTCTTCGGCTATCTCACCTGGACGTTGGTCCGGGGCGCGATACGCCGCACCACCCGGGCGCTGCCAACGCAGCGGTCCCGGCGGACACCCGAGGGCACCGCCCGCGAGGTGGCCGCCGCCCTCGACGCCGGCCTGGAGGAGTTGGACGACCGCGACACCGATCCGCGTACGGCGGTGATCGCCTGCTGGGTGCGCCTGGAGCAGGCCGCCGCCGGGGCCGGCGTGCCCCGGCTGGCCGGCGACACCCCCACCGACCTGGTCACCCGGCTGCTGCGGGGCGACCCGTCGGTGGGCATCCCGGCCATCGCCAGCGCCGACGTGCTGGCCGAGTTCGCCCACGTCTACCGCGAGGCCCGCTACGCCACCCGTGAGGTCGACGAGCGCACCCGCGACCAGGCCCGGGCGGCGCTGCGCCGGCTGCGCGGCGAGTTGACCGTCGTGGTCGCCGACGACACGGAGGTGCCGGCGTGACCGGGGCACCCACCGGCGTGGCCGGGGCGCGGCCGGCGCCCGCCCGACGTGGCGAGGTGACGCCGTGAGCAGCACCAGCATCGACGACCTGCTGAGCGTCGAGGACGAGCGACCGGCACGCGCCGAGCCCCGGCGGGGCGGGCGGGTCGGTCGGGTGCTCCGTCCCCTGGCCGGTGTCGCGGCCGTCGTGATCGTGCTGGTCGCCGGCCTGCGCCTGGTGGGCCTGCGGGTCTCGCTGCCGATCCTCGTGGCCGGGGTGGTCGCGCTGTTCGTGGTGCGTCGCGTCGTCGCCGCCCTCACGCCCCCGCCCCCGCCCCGCGGCGGCGGTCGGGCCCCCGTCTCCGACGACGACGGCACCTGGAACTGGGGCGCCAGGGACGCGCTGCGCACCGCGATCAACGGCTGGGAACTGCCGCTGGACTGGTCGGCCACCCGGCCCGAACGCTTCACCACCGTGATCCTGCCCCGGCTGGGGGAGTTGGCCGACGAGCGGCTGAGCCAGCGGCACGGCGTGACCCGCGAGTCGGATCCGGCCCGGGCCCGGGTGCTGCTGGGTGACCAGCTGTGGAAGTTCCTGGAGACCCCGCCTCGCCGCACCCCGTCGCCGCGCAACCTCGCGGCGATCGTCGCCGAACTGGAGAGACTGTGATGAACGACGTGGACCGCAGCATGCCCGCCGCCGAGGTCGGCCCCCTCGCCCGGTCGGTGCTGGAGGCGGTCGGTCAGGTCGTCGTCGGCAAGCGGGACGCGCTGGAACTGGTGCTCGCTGGCATCCTGGCCGGCGGCCACGTGCTGCTGGAGGACCTGCCGGGCCTCGGCAAGACGCTGACCGCGCGGTCCTTCGCCCAGGCGCTCGGGCTGGACTTCCGCCGGCTCCAGTTCACCCCCGACCTGCTGCCCGCCGACGTGACCGGTTCGTTCCTGTACGACCAGCGCAGCGGCGACTTCTCGTTCCGGGCCGGGCCGGTCTTCACCAACCTGCTCCTCGCCGACGAGATCAACCGGACCCCGCCGAAGACCCAGTCGGCCCTGCTGGAGGCGATGCAGGAGAAGCAGGTCTCGGTGGAGGGCGTGACGTACAAGCTGGACGAGCCGTTCCACGTGCTGGCCACCGCCAACCCCATCGAGTACGAGGGCACGTACCCGCTGCCGGAGGCGCAGCTCGACCGGTTCCTGCTCCGGGTCTCCTTCGGCTACCCCGAAGCCGAGGAGGAGTGGGAGGTGCTGCGCCGGCGGATGTCCCGCCGCCGCGAGGAGGCGGACATCAAGCCGGTGGTCGACGCGGCGACCCTGCGCGCCATGCAGGCCGCGCTGGAGGACGTGGTCGTGGAGGACTCCGTCGGCCGCTACATCGTCGCGCTGACCGCCGCCACCCGGGAACACCCGTCGGTGCTGGTGGGCGCCTCGCCGCGCGGCTCGCTGGCGCTGCTGCTGCTGTCCCGCGTACGGGCTGTCATGGCCGGGCGCGACTACGTCGTCCCGGAGGACGTCAAGGAGGTCGCGGCGCCCGCCCTGGCACACCGGATCACGTTGCGCCCCGAGATGTGGCTGCGCCGCGTCGATCCGTCCTTCGTGGTCGGCGAGGTGCTGGAGGCGACCCCGGCCCCCGCCAGCGGCGCGCTGCCCAGCTACGCCGCCGGGCACTGATGGTCGCGCCCGCCGTGTCGCCCCGCGAGTCGCCGCCGCAGGAGCCGGAGCCCGCGACCGGCTGGGTGCCCACGTGGGCGCTCGGCCGGGCGGTGCTCCTCACCGGGCTGCTGCTGATCGCGGGGGTGCTGCTCGGCCGGGTGGACCTGGTCGTGCTGGCCGCCCCGTTCGCGCTGGGCACCGCGTACGCGCTGCGCCGCCGGCCGATCGCCCTGCCGCAGGTCTGGATCTCCACCGACGAGGGGCACCTGGTCGAGGGCGGCGAGCTGACCGGCACGGTCACCGTCGGCAACCCGGACCTGCTCGACTACGACGTGGCGGTGGTCCGCAGCCGGGTCTCGCCGTGGCTGCGGGTGCAGCGGGTGACGATCGCCGGGGCGACCACCGCGTCCGGGGCGGCTTCGGCCGTCGCTCCGTCCGTCGCCGACCGGCCGTTCGTGACCGCCGTCCCGACGGCGGCGGCCGTGGACCTGGAGCTGACCGGCACGGCGCTGCGCTGGGGTCGGCACCCCATCGGCCCGGCGGGTGCCCGGGCAGCCGCCGCGCAGGGACTGCTGGTCTCCCGCGCCGTGATCGCCGAGCCGTCCCGGTTGCGGGTCTACCCGAGGACCGAGCCGTTCGACGCGGTGGAGGCGATGCCCCGCGCCGCCGGCCTGGTCGGCGCGCACCACTCGCGCCGGCCCGGCGAGGGCGGCGAACTGGCCGGCGTGCGGGTCTTCGCCCCGGGCGACCGGCTGCGCCGGATCGACTGGCGGGTCTCGCTGCGCGCCCGGCAACTGCACGTGGCGGCCACCCTCTCCGACCGCGACGCCGAGGTGGTGCTGCTGCTCGACGTGCTCGCCGAGGCGGGCCGCTCGGGCGGCGTGTCCGGGGCCGCCTCCGTACTGGACACCACCGTCCGGGCCGCCGCCGCGATCGCCGAGCACTACCTGCACCGGGGCGACCGGGTGTCGATGCTCGAGTACGGCCCGGCCGCCCGCCGGCTGCGCCCGGCCACCGGCCGCCGGCAGTACCTGACCGTCCTGGAGTGGCTGCTGGAGGTGCGGGCGGAGCACTCCCCGCACGAGCCGTACGACCAGGTGTTCGGGCCGCAGTTGCTGTCGGCGGACGCGCTGGTGGTGGTCCTCACCCCGCTGCTCGACGAGCGGTCGGCGCAGATGCTGGCCCGGCTGGCCCGCTCCGGGCGGTTCGTGGTCGCGGTGGACACCCTGCCGGCGGACCTCACCCCGCCGAAGGACCGGGGCTGGGCCGAGGTGGCGTACCGGCTGTGGCGGCTGGACCGGGACACCATGATCGGGCAGCTGCGGGAGCACGGCGTGCCGGTGGTGCGGTGGGCCGGCGCGGGCAGCCTCGACGAGGTGCTGCGGGACGTGGCCCGCCTGGCGACCGCCCCGAGGGTGGCCCGGTGAGCGCGGTCACCGAACGGGCCAGGGCGTTGCGGTACGCCGCCGCCCGGATCAGCCTGACGCCGCTGCTGGTGCGCGCTGGCATCTTCCTCACCGTGCTGGTCGGCCTGCTGCTCGCGTACCCGTCGCAGGTGCTGCTCGGGCGGCCGCTGCTCGCCCTCGTGGCGGTGGCGGTCCTGCCGGCGGTCGGGCCGCGCCGGCTCTGGCCGACCTTCGCGGCGCTGGTCACGGTCGGCGGCTGGCTGATGGCCACCGACGGGTACGGCCGGCCGATCGCCCTCTGGCGGCTGCTCGCCGTGGCGGCGGTGCTCTACCTCACCCACACCCTCTGCGCGCTGGCCGCCGTGCTGCCGTACGACGCGGTGGTCGACCCGAACCTGATCGTGCGGTGGCTGGCCCGGGCCGGTGCGGTGCTGCTGGCCACCTTCGTCCTCGGCGTCCTGCTGGTCGAGGTCGGCAGGCTCGGTGGTGACGCTGGACACCAGGCGGCGACGGTGGTCGGTCTGCTCGTGGCGGTGGCGGTGGCGGCGTTGCTGGGGTGGCTGCTGCGCCGCAGGTGACAGCCCTTTTTCGGGGTAGTCATGCAGGTCACAGGGGTTGTGCTCCGTCACAGAGAAGGGGCGCGAGCGGGATTAGCCGGGCCGCGCGGGGAAAGATAGATGACGTGAACCCGAAGCGGATCCTTGTGGTGGGTGCCGGGCACGTCGGTCTCTACGCGGCCCTGCGCCTGTCGAAGAAGCTCAGTTCCCGTGAGGCCGAGGTCGTCGTGGTGGACCCTCAGCCCCACATGACCTACCAGCCGTTCCTGCCGGAGGCGGCGGCCGGCAACATCTCGCCCCGGCACTCCGTGGTGCCGCTGCGGCGGGAGTTGCGGCGGTGCAAGGTGGTGGCGGGCGCGGTGACCCGGATCGACCACCACCGCAAGACCGCCGTGGTGCAGCCCATCAGCGGCCCCACCCGGGAGATCCCGTACGACCACGTGGTCGTCGCCCCGGGTTCGGTCTCCCGGACGCTGCCGATCCCCGGCCTGCACGAGCAGGGCATCGGCTTCAAGACCATCGGCGAGGCCATCTACCTGCGCAACCACGTGCTGGACCGGCTCGACGTGGCCGCCGCCACGCCGGACCCGGCCGTCCGCCGGTCGGCGCTGACCTTCACCTTCGTCGGCGGCGGGTACGCCGGCATCGAGGCGCTCGCCGAGATGGAGGACATGGCCCGGGACGCCCTGAAGTACTACCCGGAGCTCAAGCCCGAGGACATGCGCTGGGTGCTGGTCGAGGCGACCCAGCGGGTGCTGCCCGAGGTCGACCGGGACATGGGCGCCTACACGGTGCAGCAGCTGCTCAAGCGGAACATGGACATCCGGCTGGACACCCGCCTGGAGTCCTGCCTCGACGGGGTGGTGAAGCTCTCCGACGGCGACAGCTTCCGCTCCGACACCATCGTCTGGACGGCCGGCGTGAAGCCGTCGCCGATGCTGGACGCGACGGACTTCCCCCGCGACGAGCGGCGGCGGGTCACCTGCCTGCCGACCCTCCAGGTGGTCGACGGCGACCGGGTGGTCGACGGTGCCTGGAGCGCCGGTGACTGCGCGGCCGTACCGGACCTGACCAAGGAGCCGGGCAACTACTGCTCGCCGAGCGCCCAGCACGCGGTCCGTCAGGCCGCCCGGATGGCCGACAACATCGTCAACGTCGTCCGTGGCCGGGAGCCGGTGGAGTACAAGCACAAGCACGCCGGCAGCGTCGCCAGCCTCGGCCTGCACAAGGGCGTGGCCCAGGTGTACGGGATCAAGATGACCGGCTGGCCGGCGTGGTTCATGCACCGGACGTACCACATGAGCCGGATCCCGTCGTTGAACCGCAAGGTCCGGGTCGTGGTCGACTGGTCGCTGGCGTTCTTCCTCAAGCGCGAGGTGGTCGCCCTCGGCCAGCTGCACGATCCGCGCGAGGAGTTCGCCGAGGCGTCCCAGCCGGTCGGCGCCGGCCGCGCCTGACGGAGCACGCGAAGCCCTCTCCGCCTGCGGCGGAGGGGGCTTTTCGCGCGTTCAGCGGGTGCGGGTCAGACGCGCCAGGTCCAGGCGTCGGCGATCCGGGTGGCGGGGCCGTAGAGCTGCTCCAGCGTGCCGCGAAGGCTGTCGGCGTGCGGGGTGCCGTCGGCCAGCGCCACGCAGGAGGCGCCCCAGAACTCCGCGTCCTCCGCGGCCTGCCGGCGCTGTTCGTCCCCGATGACGGGTTGGCCGCCGCGCCTGCCGACCTCGGCCAGCAGGGCCGACGTGGGCTGCGCGTAGGTGCCCATCGCCGCCGTGCCGCCGCGACCGTACGGGCCGATGAAGAAGCCCTCCGGCATGCCGAACGCCGCGTCGGCGGCGGTCGCCCAGCGCATCGGCCACGGTTGCTTGGGCGTGGCGAGCGGCACCGGCACCAGCACCCCGCCCGGCTCGACGCACTGGCGCCAGTGCCCGCCGGTCACGAACTCGGGCAGCGGCGGGCGCTCGGCGGTGGGCAGCGGGGTCGGCAGCAGCGGC
Organism: Micromonospora sp. NBC_01740; assembly: GCF_035920365.1. Classification (NCBI taxonomy): domain Bacteria; kingdom Bacillati; phylum Actinomycetota; class Actinomycetes; order Micromonosporales; family Micromonosporaceae; genus Micromonospora; species Micromonospora sp. NBC_01740. The sequence continues at coordinate 2,447,840 of NZ_CP109150.1, forward strand.
AGCAGCGCCACGCCGACCGCCGCCGGCACCAGGCGGCGGGCCAGGCCGGTGCCGCGCAGCGCCCGGTCGACCGCCAGCACCAGCAGCGTGGCGACCAGCGGGAGCACCGCGAGGGCGAACCGCATCGGTAGCGCACCGTCCACCACGGGCAGGCCCGAGAGCAGGGCGTACGGGCCCGGGACGGCGGTGCGTTCGCCGTCGACGACCACCCGGGGGCCGAGCGACAGCGCCCCCGTCACGAGTGTGCCGACCACGCACGCGACGACCAGCCGGCGGCGGCCCAGCCAGAGCGCGCAGGCGGCGGCGACCAGCAGCAGGGGCAGCCCGAGGAAGGTGTTGTACTCGGCCGGCCCGGTGGTCAGCCGGGCAGCCCCGTCGCCGCCCGCGATCGACAGCGGCGAGACGGTCCACCAGCTGCGCAGGTCCGCCGAGAAGTAGTGCGGGCTGAACATGCCGTCCGAGACGCCCTGCGGGCCGGCGAACTGGAACCACAGCGGCCAGGCCAGTACGACCAGGGCCAGCCCGGCGGCGAGCATCATCCCGGCGGCGAAGCCGGGCAGGGCGCGGCGGGCCAGGTTCCGGTCCGCCACCGCGTAGGTGACCGCCATCACCAGCAGCGTGACCGCGCAGAGGAAGAGCACCTCCTCGCCGACGAAGACCTGCGCGGTGACCGCCGCCGCCAGGCCGACGGCCGAGCTGACCACCCGCCGGCGGTCCGGCCCGTCGGCGGTGCCCGCCGGGTCGGCGGCCCGCAGCATGCGGACCACCAGCCAGACGATCACCGGAACCAGCCACTGCGCGGTCATGTGCAGGTGGCTGTTGGACTGCGAGACCATCCCCGGGCCGAACCCGCAGAGCGCCGCCCCGAGCGCGGCGGCGAGCCGGCGGGCGCGCAGGACCCGGGTGAAGAGCAGGTACCAGGCGATCGCGGTGCCGGCCAGGTTCGCCATGGCCAGCAGGGCGAAGGTCACCGGCGCGCCGAACGACAGGGTCACCGGGGCCAGGAGCACCCCGAGCGCGATGACCGTGGTGTTGGTCATCAGGTTGACCCCGTCCGGCGCGTTGAGCCGACCGGTGAGCAGGTCGAAGTCGCCGAGCAGCGCCCGCGAGTCGACGGCGAGGAACCACTCGTAGAGGGCCTGGTCCTCCGGGTTGAGCGCCAGGACCCGGGCCGCCGGGTCGGGCCAGAGCCCGTGGGTGAGCCAGCCGGCCAGCGCCACGAAGAGCAGCACGACGGTGACGTCCGCCCGGCGACGGTGGACGGCGGTCAGCAGGCGCGCCGGCCGGAGCCGGCGGGACGGCCGGTCGACGGCGAGGACAGCCTGGTCAGGGACGGCGTCGGGGGCCGTGGGGGCTGCGCTGCTCACGGTCTCGACCCTAGTGCGACCCGCCCGCCGGGGTACGCCGGGTCGCCGCCGACCCGCTACCGTGACACTGCACCACGCGTGTCGACCCGCGCGGTGTCACCCGCCCGGGTGGTGGAACGGCAGACACGGCCGCCTTAAAAGCGGCTGCCGCAAGGCGTGCGGGTTCGACCCCCGCCCCGGGCACGCCGCACTCTCAGCTTCCGCTCAGCTTGGCGATCTCCACGGGACTGTCCTGGGCGTTTACTCTTGGGGGTGCACGTTCACGTGCAACGACCCCCTGAGGGAGGCCTGACAGTGAAGACTTCGAACCCGGTGCTCGCCCGGCTCGGCCAGGCGGCCGAGCGGGAGCGCTCCGCCGGGTACGCCCCGACCGGGCCGTACGGACAGCCCGGCTATCCACAGCAGTACCCGACGGAGGCCGGCTACCCGGCGGCCCCGCCGACCGTCAACACCATGTCGATCGACGACGTGGTGGTCAAGACCGTCACGCTCCTCGGCATCCTCGGCATCTCCGCCGCGGCCGCCTGGGTGCTGGTGCCCGACGCGCTGCTCGGCGCGGCCTGGATCGGCGCGGCGGTGGTCGGCCTGGTCCTCGGCCTGATCATCTCGTTCTCCCGGATGGCGAACCCGGCGCTGGTCGTCGCGTACGCCGTCGTCGAGGGCGTCTTCGTCGGCATGGTCAGCAAGTTCTTCAACTCGCTCTACGACGGCATCGTGGTCCAGGCGGTGACCGCCACGTTCGGTGTCTTCTTCGTGATGGCCATGCTCTACAAGGCGAAGGTCATCCGGGCCACCCCGAAGTTCGTCAAGGGCATGATCGCCGTGATGGCGGGTCTCTTCGCCGTCATGCTGATCAACCTCGTGTTCGCGCTCTTCGGCGTGAACACCGGCCTGCGCGACGGCAGCCCGCTGGCGATCGGGTTCAGCCTGGTCTGCATCGTGGTCGCCTCGCTGAGCTTCGTGCTCAGCTTCAAGGAGGTCGAGGACGGCGTCCGGATGGGGCTGCCCCAGCGCTACTCCTGGGTCGCCGCCTTCGGCATCCTGGTCAGCCTGGTCTGGCTCTACATCGAGATCCTGCGCCTGCTGAGCTACTTCCAAGGCGACGACTGACAGTCGCCCGCGACCGACCGGCGCCCGCCCCCGCATCCGCGAGGGCGGGCGCCGTCGTCTACCCCCGCCCGCCCCACCCCCCGGCTCGCCCCACCCCCGCTCGCCCCACCCCCCCCGGCTCGCCCCACCCCCGCTCGCCCCGACCTCCGCGCGAACCGTCTCCGGGCCCGCCCTCGCCCCATCCTCGCCGCCGATCCCGCCACCCCTCCTTCCCCGCCGCTCTGCCCCAGCTCTCGCCGTCGATCATGCAGTTGTGGTGCCCCGCGAAAGGGGCGAAAGCGCCCCAGTCGCCCACCACAAGTCCATGATCGACGGACCGGGCTGGACCGGGCTGCGCGGGCTGGGCTGGGCCGGGCTGGGGCGGGCCGGGCTGGGCCGGGCTGGGGCGGGCCGGGGCAGGGCGGGCCGGGGCCGGGGCCGGGCCAGGGCATGCCGGGGCCGGGGCAGGGCGGGGCCGGGGCGGGGCCGGGGCGGGGCCAGGGCGGGGCCAGGGCGGGCAGGGCGGGGCGGGGAGGCGGGGCGGGGGTTCGTAGACTTTGGATGTGGGTGGTGTGGAGTTGGGGCGGGCGGTGGAGTTGTTGGTGCGCCAGGTCGGGCACTGGCAGCAGCCCCGCTGGGCGGCCACGGCCGCCGGTGGCAACGTGTCCCGCGCCGATCTCGTGCACCGGCTGGTTCAGGAGATCGCCAACCTGGCCGCCGACGTCGAGGGCGGACCCCGGCGGACGGTGCCCCGGCTCGACAACGACCTGGCGCTGCCCGACCAGCTCCGGGTGGTGGCCGCCGACCTGGTCGCCGCCGCCCCGCCGCCGGAGGTGCTGGCGCGGGCCGCCGCCGAGGTGACGGCGACCCGCGACGTTCTCTAGGGCGACGGCGACCCGCGACCCTCTCCAGGGGTGACGGCGACCCACAGCCCGCCGGAATTCACCATGGCCGACGACCGCGTACGGGATCCGGCCGGGCGGCGAGGTCCGCTCGGGACGACCCCGGCGCCCGGCCGGGCAGCCCGTGGTGGCGCCGTCCGCTCAGCTCAGGCGCTCGACGACCATGGCCATGCCCTGGCCGCCGCCCACGCACATGGTCTCCAGGCCGATCGTCTTGTCGTGCCAGTCCAGGGCGTTGAGCAGGGTGCCGGTGATCCGGGCGCCGGTCATGCCGAACGGGTGCCCGACGGCGATCGCGCCACCGGCGACGTTCAGCTTCTCCAGTGGAATGCCGAGCTGGCGGTACGAGGGGATCACCTGCGCGGCGAACGCCTCGTTGATCTCCACCAGGTCGACGTCGTCGATGGTCATGCCGGCCCGCTTGAGCGCCTGCCGGGTGGCCTCGACCGGGCCGAGGCCCATGATCTCCGGCGAGAGGGCGGTCACGCCGGTGGAGACGATCCGGGCCAGCGGCGTGATGCCGAGGTCCCTGGCCCGCTGGGCGCTCATGATCACCACGGCGGCGGCGCCGTCGTTCAGCGGGCAGCAGTTGCCGGCGGTGATGCGACCGTCCGGACGGAACACCGGCTTCAGCCCGGAGACGCCCTCCAGGGTGACCCCGGCGCGCGGGCCGTCGTCGGTGCCGACCACCGTGCCGTCCGGCGTGGTGACCGGGGTGATCTCCCGGGCCCAGAAGCCGTCGGCGATGGCCTTCTCGGCGAGGTTCTGGCTGCGTACGCCGAACTCGTCCATGTCGGCGCGGGTCACGTCGTACACCTGGGCCAGGTTCTCGGCGGTCTGCCCCATGGTCAGGTAGATGTCCGGCAGCTCGCCGGCCTCGCGCGGATCGGTCCAGACCGGGGCCCCGCCCTGCGCGCGGGCCTTGGAACGCTCGGCCGCGGCGGCGAAGCGCGGGTTCTCCCAGCCGCCGCCGACCAGCGCCTGCGCCTCCTTCGGCAGCCCGTCGGAGTTGCCGCGGGCGTACCGGGAGACGGTCTCCACGCCGGCGGAGACGAACACGTCGCCCTCGCCGGCCCGGATCGCGTGCATCGCCATCCGGGTGGTCTGCAGCGACGACGCGCAGTAGCGGGTGAGCGTCGCGCCGGGCAGGGTGTCCAGGCCCATCAGGGTGGCGACCACCCGGGCCATGTTGAAGCCCTGCTCGCCGCCGGGCAGACCGCACCCCAGGTAGAGGTCGTCGATCTCGGTCGGGTCGAGCTGGGGAACCTTGTCCAGGGCGGCCCGCACGATGGTCGCGGCGAGGTCGTCCGGGCGGACGTCGCGCAGGGAACCCTTGTGTGCCCGGCCGATGGGGGAGCGGGCGGTGGCGACGATGACGGCGTCGCGGGACGACTCAGTCGGCATGAACCAACGTTAACCCGTCGGTAACTTCGGGCGGAAGCTGCCCGCCGGCCGGGAAATGTCACGCCCGGCGGGACAGCGGGGACAGCCGGCGGTCAGTGCCGGGAGCCGGCCACCGTGTCCGGCCGGGACGGCGGGTGGACCAGCGCCGGCACGCGGGCACCGCGTCCGTGCGGGGACGGCCGGCGGGTCACTGCCGGGAGGCGACCGCCGCGGCGGCGGCGACGGCCGGCAGCAGGGCGTGTGCCCAGACCCGGTAGCCGTCGGCGGAGGGGTGGTAGCCGTCGTGGCACAGCGTCCCGGCGTCGGCCCGGAACACGGCGCCGGTCTCGGTGGCCAGGTCGACCACCGTGCCGCCGGCGTCGAGCACCGCCGCCGCCTGGGCGCGGGCCACCCGCCGCCCCGACCAGCCGACCACGTTGCGCAGCGGCGGCGCGATGGCGCGTACGGCGCCCAGGTCGGGGCACGTGCCGACGACCACCTCCACCCGGGCCTCGCGGAGCCGGTGCACGGCCGCCCCGAGGTAGGCGGCGGCCTCCACCGGGCGACGCAGGGTGGTGGCGTCGTTCGCCCCGATCAGGATCACCGCCACGTCGGGGCGCTCGCCGAGCAGCGCCCGGGCCACCTGGGTGGCCAGGTCGGTCGAGCGTGAGCCGGAGACGCCGACGCTGGACAGGTGCACCCGGCGACCGCTCGGGCCCTCGGCGAGCAGGTTGGCCAGCTGCCCGCCGATGGTCTCGTCGAGGCGGCCGACCCCGACGCCGAGGGCGGACGAGTCGCCGAGCAGCACCAGGCGCAGCGGCGGCGCGTCGGCCCGCCCGACCGTGGCGCGCAGGGCGAGCGCCAGCTCCGGCTGGGCGTACCGGCGGTGCCGGGCGGCGAAGGCCTGACCGGCGAGGACGGCGGCGCCGCCGACCGTGCCGGCGATGAGGCTGAGCGTCGCCGCCCGGCCCAGTCGATTGGCGAGCCCCGAGGGGATGAAGCGCTCGCTCATGCCAGTCCCTCCAGTGTGGGTGAGTCGGCGGCGGGGCTGGGCTGCGGCGCCGCGCCGACACCGAAGAAGGCCCGTCGGCGCAGTTGCGCCCACCGGCCGGCGGGGCCGCGCTCGCGCCCCCTGACCCGGGTGCCGCTGACCTCGGTGCCCGCGTGGCGGGCCGCCTCCTGGGCGGCCTGCGGCAGCGAGCGCACGCCCTCGTCCCGGACGAGGGTCGGGCGGCGTTCCTGCCCCGCACCGAGCGCGGACAGCACGGTCGGCAGCAGGGCGGCGGCGGCCATCGCGTAGCCCTCCGCCGAGGGGTGGAAACGGTCCCAGGCGAACATCCGGGTCGGCTCCGCCGTGAACCGGGGACCGAGCAGGTCGCCGAGGGAGACCGTCCAGCCGCCGGCCTCGACCACGGCCACCGTCTGGGCGGCGGCGAGCTGCCGGCTCCAGTGCCGGGCCAGCCACCGCAGCGGCGGCTGGATCGGCCGGATCGCGCCCAGGTCGGGGCAGGTGCCGACGACCACCTCGCAGCCGGCCGCGCGCAGCGTGCGGACCGCGTCGACCAGGTAGCGCACCGCCAGGGCGAACGGTGCGCGGTTGGTCACGTCGTTGCCGCCGATCAGGATCACCGCGACGTCGGGCTGGCACTCCAGCGCCGCCTCCACCTGGTGCCGCAGCACCGCCGAGATGGCGCCCACCACGGCGAAGCGGTGCAGCCGGACGGGGCGTTGCAGGCGGCGGGACAGCCCGGTGGCGAGCAGGGCGCCGGGCGTCTCCCGGCGGCGGTGCACGCCGTAGCCGGCGGCCGACGAGTCGCCGAGCACGACGACGGTGACCGGCGGGCCGGGCAGCTTCGCGCCGTAGACGCCGTCGCAGCGCGGCGGGGGCGCCTCGGCCATCGGGATCGTGCGGCGGGCCTGCCGGGCCTGCCCGAGGAGCACGCCGCCGGTCGCCACCACGGCCGCGGCGGTGGCGCCCGTGCCGATCGCCGCGAGGCGGGCGACCTGCCGGGCGCGCTGCCAGCGCGGACCAACCGGGACGACGGAACCAGCGACCCCCATACAGCGACATTATCGCGCCGGCACGACACACCGCTGTCGTCGTGTCGGCTCGCGGGTGCCTGGAAGGCGACGCTCCTGGGTACCTGTACGGGTGACCGGGGGACGGTTGCGCGGGCACGCCACCCTGGCACGTGGAGAGGGGCCGAACATGGGGAAGACATTGAAGCGCACGGCGGCGTTCAGCGCGCTGGCCCGGGCACTCGCGGCCGGGTCGCGGGGCGGGCCGTCGCTCGGGGCACGGCTTGGCGCGCTGCCGCGGATGATCCGGGCCACCACCCGGGGGGAGTACGACGGCGGCCTGCGGCTGGCCCTGATGACCGCGGCGACGGCGTACATCGTCTCGCCGGTCGACCTGCTTCCCGAGATCCCGCTGGCGATCTTCGGGCTGGCCGACGACGCGGTCATGGTGACCTGGCTGGCCGGCAGCGTGCTGGCCGAGACCGAGCGGTTCCTGGAGTGGGAGGCCCGGCGCAGCTCGGTGATCCCCGGACACGTGGCGTCCTGAACCCACGTACCCTGGGGCGTCGAGAAGACGTCTGCCCGGCCGCCGCCGGCGGCGCCGGAGGAGAAGGGCACAACGAGGTGCGGTACTACGACAACGTCGTCGAGCTGATCGGCAACACCCCGCTGGTACGGCTGCGCAACGTCACGGCCGGGATCCAGGCCACCGTGCTGGCGAAGGTGGAGTACCTCAACCCGGGCGGCTCGGTGAAGGACCGGATCGCGCTGCGGATGGTGGAGGACGCGGAGAAGGCGGGCATCCTCCAGCCGGGCGGCACGATCGTCGAGCCGACCAGCGGAAACACCGGCGTCGGGCTGGCGCTGGTGGCGCAACTGCGGGGCTACAGGTGCGTCTTCGTCTGCCCCGACAAGGTCAGCCAGGACAAGCAGGACGTGCTGCGCGCGTACGGCGCGGAGGTGGTGGTCTGCCCGACCGCCGTCGCGCCGGAGGACCCGCGCTCCTACTACAACGTCTCCGACCGGCTGGCCCGGGAGATCCCCGGCGCGTGGAAGCCCAACCAGTACAGCAACCCGGCCAACCCGCGCTCGCACTACGAGACCACCGGCCCTGAGCTGTGGGAGCAGACCGGGGGCGAGCTCACCCACTTCGTGGCGGGCGTCGGCACCGGCGGCACCATCTCCGGCATCGGGCGCTACCTGAAGGAGGCGTCGGAGGGGCGGGTCAAGGTCGTCGGCGCCGACCCGGAGGGTTCCGTCTACTCCGGCGGCACCGGCCGGCCGTACCTGGTCGAGGGTGTCGGCGAGGACTTCTGGCCGGAGACGTACGACCGGGGTGTCGCCGACGAGATCATCGAGGTCTCCGACAAGGCGTCCTTCGAGATGACCCGGCGGTTGGCGCGCGAGGAGGGGCTGCTGGTCGGCGGCTCCTGCGGGATGGCCGTCGTGGCCGCCCTGGAGGTGGCCCGCAAGGCCGGCCCGGACGACGTGGTCGTGGTGCTGCTGCCGGACAGCGGCAAGGGCTACCTGTCCAAGATCTTCAACGACACCTGGATGGCCCGGTACGGCTTCCTGGACAACTCGGGCACCGAGCCGACGGTCGCCGACGCGCTCGCCGGCAAGCCGGGCGGCCTGCCCGAGCTGGTGCACGTGCACCCGACCGAGACGGTCCGCGACGCGATCGACTACATGCGCGAGTACGGCGTCTCGCAGCTCCCGGTACTCAAGGCCGAGCCCCCGGTGGTGACCGGCGAGGTGGCCGGCTCGATCGCCGAGAAGGACCTGCTCGACGCGCTCTTCACCGGCCAGGCGCACCTGCACGACACCATCGAGCGGCACATGGCCGAGCCGCTGCCGATGATCGGCGGCGGGCAGCCGGTGAGCGAGGCGGTCGGCCTCCTGGAGAAGTCCGACGCCGCCCTGGTGCTGGTCGACGGCAAGCCGAAGGGCGTCCTCACCCGGCAGGACCTGCTGGCCCACCTCGGCGCCCGCTGACCCGGACGACGTCCGCACGAGGGCCCTTCCCCGCCCGGGGAGGGGCCCTCGCCGTGCCTGCCGCGCCCGCGCCGGAGGGCAGGCACACCCTCGCTCAGAGCCCTCGGGCGTACCGGAGCTGGGACGTGACCGCCGGGCCGATGTGCTCGTCGCGTTCGGTGCCGGTGGGGGTCCAGCCGCCGCGCTCGTAGAAGCGCCGGGCGTGCGCGTTGTCCCGCAGCACCCAGAGGACCGCGCGGGACCAGCCGCGGGCGCGCATGGCGTCCAGGGCATCGACCATCAGGGTGCGCCCGGTGCCCCGGCCGCGTTCGGCGGGTTCGAGGTGGATGGCGTTGAGCAGGCCGGTCACCGGGTCGCCCTCGTCGTCCGGGCCGAGATAGCTGAAGCCGACCAGCCGGCCGGCGCGCTCGGCCACCGTCATCCGGTGCTCGTCCCGCTCCCACGTCCACCGCTCGGTCCAGTACGCGCCCATCGCCTCGGGCGTCGGGTCGGCCAGCGCCCGCGCCGGCAGGAAGGACGCGTAGGCGGCGACCCGGGAACGCTGGTGCAGCGCGCCCACCGCCATCAGGTCGTCGACGGTGGCGGGGCGCAGGGTGACCGTCACCCGGCCGAGGCTACCCGCCGGGGCGGAACCTGCACGGTCGTCAGGTCCTCGGCGATCACCAGGTCGCCGTCGAAGTGCGCGCGGGCCTCGTCGGCGAAGCGGGCCGGGTCGGCGTACCGCTGGGAGAAGTGGGTGAGCACGAGCCGGCGTACGCCCGACTCGGCCGCCACCCGCGCGGCCTGGCCCGCCGTGAGGTGCCCGACCTCGGCGGCCAGCGCGGCCTCCGAGTCGAGGAACGTCGACTCGATGACCAGCAGGTCGGCGTGCTCGGCGAGGGCGTACACCCCGTCGCAGAGGCCGGTGTCCATGACGAAGGCGAACCGCTGCCCGGGCCGGGGCACGCTCACCTCGTCGCGGGTGACGCGGCGCCCGTCGACGTCGAGGTGGCCGACGCGGATCAGCTCCCCGACCGCCGGCCCGGCGATGCCGTACGCGGCCAGCCGCTCCGGCAACATCCGGCAGCCGTCCGGCTCGACGAGCCGGTAGCCGTACGTCTCGATCGGGTGCCGCAGCCGGCGGGCCTCCAGCGTGCCGACGCCCAGCGTTATGCGCTGCCCGTCGGACTCGATGGGCTCGACGCGCAGCTCGGCGGTCTCGTGGAAGCTGGCGGCGTGCCGCAGCCGCGCGAAGTATTCCGCGCCGCCGGCCGGGAAGTGCACCGCCACCGGGTGCGGCACCCGGTCGAGGGAGAGCCGCTGGATGGTGCCGGGCAGGCCGAGGCAGTGGTCGCCGTGGAAGTGGGTGACGCAGATCCGGGTCAGGTCGGTGGCGGTGACCGTGGTGTGCAGGAGCTGCCGCTGGCTGCCCTCGCCCGGGTCGAAGAGGATCACCTCGCCGTCCCAGCGCAGCACGTACCCGTTGTGGTTGCGCTGCCGGGTGGGGGCCTGGCTGGCCGTCCCGAGCACCACCAGCTCGCGCATCGACACGGTGACCTCCGGCTGCGTCGGCCAACCGGCCTGCGGAAAGGGTCGACCCCCGGGGCTTCCGTGCTCGCGCACGGGCCGGCTGGACTGGGCCGGCACCCCGGGGGTCGGGTGGCTGTCGTGGTTTCGCCGCACCGCTGCCACACGGTCTCGACGATGGTGCTGTGTTGCCCGCCTCGCGGCGGACGGTTTCACTGTCGAGGACAGCGGCTAGCGGACAGCCACCTCACGAGTCCGATTGCTATACAAGTCTGGACCACCTCCTTTCCCGTGTACCGCCACGCTATCCAGCCCGCGCGCCGCCGGCAACGGATTTCGATCACACAGCGCCGGGGAATGGCGGGCCGGCGCTCAGGTGTTCTCGGCGATGCCGATCGGGCCCTCGCGGGGGCCCTCCTCGCTGGCCGGCTGCACGGCCAGCGACGGGAAGTCGGCCAGGTCGCCCTCCGGCTCGGCGTCCCACTCGGGGAAGACCAGGTCGCTCTGGAGGTAGAGGCAGAGCAGCTGGGTGAGCTGGCGCAGGCCCTCCAGGTGGGTGCGCTCGTGCCCGTGGGTGGCGTCCACGCCGAAGCCGAGCAGCGCCACCCGGGCGTGCGCGCCGGCCTCCACCGCCGCCGCCACGTCCGAGCGGTAGTACTCGAAGACGTCCCGGACCAGGTCCACCCCGTGCTCGGCGGCGATCGAGGCCAGGTTGCGGGTCAGGTGGTAGTCGAACGGGCCCACGCCGTCGCCCATGGCCAGCGTGGCCGCGTCCTCGCGGGACTGCTGGCCGGGCGCCACCACCGCGGCGTCCACGGAGACGATCTCCGCCACGTCGGGGTCGAGCCCGTGCGACGCCCCGTGCCCGATCTCCTCGGTCACGGTGACCAGCAGGTGCGCGGTGACCGCCGGGCGTACGCCGGCGTCGACCATCGCCTTGAGGGCGGTGAGGACCGCCGCCACGCCCGCCTTGTCGTCCAGGTGCCGGGACTTGACGTACCCGCTGGGGGTGATCGTCGGGTTCGGCAGGAACGCCACGAAGTCGCCCGCGTCGATGCCGAGGGCGCGCAGCCCGGCGATGTCCTCGACCGGCTCGTCGACCCGGACCTCGACGTGCTGCCAGCCGACGCCCTGGAGGTCCACGTCGTCGTTGTAGCGGTGGCCGCTGGCCTTGAGCGGCAGCACCTGGCCGGTGATCACCCGCTCCAGGTCGTCGGTGAAGATCCGCACGTGCGCGCCCTCGGCGAACCGGGCGCTGTGCGTACCGATCGTCTTCAGCTCCAGCCGGCCGTTCTCCTTCAGCCGCTTCACCATGCCGCCGATGGTGTCGGTGTGCACCACGATCGCCCGGTCGGCGCCCGTCGAGCGGGGGCCGGGCAGGCAGGCGCTCAGCGCGCCGCGGCGGGTCAGCGTGGAGGGGATGCCGAGCGCGGAGAGCCGCTCGCCGACGTACTGCTGCACGTGGTCCGTACGCCCCGACGGGCTCGGGATCTCCAGCAGCTCCATCAGCACCTGGCGCAGGTAGTCCAGGTCGATCTCCAGGGGCCTCGGGCTCACGCGGCACCTCCCGGGCCGGCCGGGGTCCAGAGCCGCTGCGGCGCCCGGGTGCCGGGGAAGAGCAGGTCCACGAAGCGCTCGGCGGTCGGCTGCGGCTCGTGGTTGGCCAGGCCGGGCCGCTCGTTGGCCTCGATGAACACGTGCTCCGGGTGGTCCGGGGCGCCGACCAGCAGGTCCAGCCCGGTGACCGGGATGTCCAGCGCCCGGCTGGCCGCCACACACGCCTCGGCGATCGCGGGGTGCAGCTCGGCGGTGACGTCGTGGATGGTGCCGCCGGTGTGCAGGTTCGCGGTCCAGCGTACGGCCAGCACCTGCCCCTCGGGCAGCACGTCGTGCAGCTCGTGGCCGGCCTCGGCGAGCACGTCGCGGGTCATGTCGTCGAGCGGGATGCGGGACTCGCCACCGGTGGCGGCGGCCCGACGGCGGCTCTGCCGCTCGATCAGCTCGGCGATGTCGTGCACCCCGTCGCCGGTGATCGAGGCGGGGCGCCGGACGGCGGCGGCCACCACCTCGTGGTCGATGACGACGACGCGCAGGTCCTCGCCGGCGCGCATCTCCTCGATCAGCACGTCGGGGCAGAACCGGGCGGCCAACTCGACGGCGGCGGCCAGCGCCTCGGGAGTGCGTACGCCCACCGTGATGCCGTTGCCCTGCTCGCCGCGCGCCGGCTTCACCACCACCCGGCCGACCTCGGCGAGGAAGGCGACGTCGTCCTCGCCGCCGGTGGCGGTCCGGCCGCGCGGCACGGAGAGCCCCGCCTCGGTGAGGATCCGGCGGGTGACCCGCTTGTCGTCGCAGCGGCTCATCGCCACCGCCGAGGTCAGCTCCGACAGCGACTCGCGGGTCAGCACGGTCCGCCCGCCGCTGCTCAGCCGCAGCTCACCCCAGGCGGGGTCGGTGACCTCCACCCGGATGCCGCGCCGCATCGCCTCGTCGGCGACGATCCTGGCGTACGGGTTGAGCTGGTCGTACCCCTCGGGCATGGCGGGCAGGAAGAGCCGCTCGTTGATCGGGTTCTTCCGCTTCACGCAGAGCGTCGCCGTGCGGTAGAAGCCGAGCCGCTCGTAGAGCCGGATCGCCCCGCCGTTCTCGGCGAGCACGGACAGGTCCACGTACGCCCGGCCCCGCTCGACCAGCCGGGCGGCCAGCGCGGTGATCAGCGCCTGGCCGGTGCCCGGCGGCGCGGTGTTGAAGTCGACGGTGAGGCACCACAGGCTGGCGCCGTTCTCCGGGTCGTCGAAGACCGCGACGTGGTCGACGCCGGTGATGGTGCCGACGATCTCGCCGGTGGCGTCCTCGGCGACCAGGTGCAGGAACCGGTCGGTGCGCGCGTTGGCGACGAGCACGTCGACCCCGGCGGTGACCATGCCGTTGCGGGCGTAGATCCGGTTGACCGCGTCCGCGTCGGCGGCGTCGGCCAGCGGGCGGATGGTCAGCCCCGGCACGTCGCCGTCGCCGGTCGGACGGTCACCGTCGAGCGGCAGCCGGTAGGTCAGCGACGGGTCGATGAACAGCTCGTCGGGCAGCCGGGACACCAGCACGTGCGGGTCGCGCAGGTAGATGCAGATGTCCCGGGAACCGGCGGCCTCGGAGCGCAGCACGGCGGCGACGGCGGCCTGGTCGACGAAGGTCTGCCCGAAGACGAGCCGCCCCCAGCCGCAGTCCAGCACCACGTCGGTGTCGCCCTCCCGGGTCGGCGGCTCCGCCGGCTCCGGCGCCATCGGGTCGCCGCCGGGGCCCACCCGCTCCCGTCGTCGGCTGTTGCGCGACCGGTCGGTCCGGGCCGCGCCGGTCGCCAGGGTGTCGGTCACGGTGAGTCGATTCCGTGGCTCTGGAGCCACATTTCCAGGAGTCCGAGTTGCCACAGCTTGTTTCCGTTCAACGGGGTCAGTTCGGCGTTCGGGTCGGCGAGCAGGGCGTCGACGTAGTCGGCGCGGAACAGGTCGCGGCGGCGGGCCTCGGGCGCGGAGAGCGCGTCGCGTACCCGGTCGAGGAGCTTGCCCTCCAGGTGGGTGAGGCCGGGTACGGGGAAGTAGCCCTTCGGCCGGTCGATGACCTCGTGCGGCAGCACCCGGCGGCCGATCTCCTTGAGCACGCCCTTGCCGCCCTGCGCCAGCTTCAGCTCCGGCGGGCAGCTCGCGGCGAGCTCGACGAACTCGTGGTCGAGAAACGGCACGCGGGCCTCCAGCCCGTGCGCCATCGTCATGTTGTCCACCCGCTTGACGGGGTCGTCGGTCAGCATGACCTGGGTGTCGATCCGCAGGCCGGCGTCGACGGCGGTCTCCGCCCCGGCGCGGCCGAGGTGCGCGGCCACGAACTCCCGCGCCGGGTCGCCGTCGGTCAGCCAGGCCGGGTTCAGCACCCGGGCCAGCCCGGCCGCGTCCCGGTCGAAGAAGGCCCCGGCGTACGTGTCGAGCGCCCGGTCCCGGCCGACCCGGGCGAGCGGCGGGTACCAGTGGTAGCCGCCGAGGATCTCGTCCGCGCCCTGGCCGGACTGGACGACCTTGACGTGCTGCGACACCACCTCGCTGAGCAGGTAGAACGCCACGCAGTCGTGGCTGACCATCGGCTCGGACATCGCGGCGACGGCCGCCTCCAGCGGCGGCACCAGGTCGGCGGCGGCCACCCGGATCTGGTGGTGGTCGGTGTCGAACGTCTTCGCGACGAGGTCGGAGTAGCGGAACTCGTCGCCCTCCCGGCCGCCGACCGCGTCGAAGCCGATCGAGAAGGTGGACAGCCCGCGCTGGCCCTCGCCGGCGAGCAGGGCGACCACCAGGCTGGAGTCCAGCCCGCCGGAGAGCAGCACGCCGACCGGCACGTCGGCGACCATCCGCCGCCGTACGGCCGTGGTCAGCGACTCCAGCAGGGCGTCCTGCCAGTCCTTCTCGGACCAGCCGGCCCGCTCGGCGGAGCGGGTGAAGGCCGGGTCCCAGTAGACCCGCTCGGAGGTGCGGCCGTCCGCCTCGTAGACCCGTACGGTCGCCGGGGGCAGCTTGGTGACGCCGCGCAGGATGGTGCGCGGCGGCGGCACGATGCTGTGGAAGCTCAGGTAGTGCGCGAGCGCGACCGGGTCGATGCCGGTGTCGATGCCGCCCCCGGCCAGCAGCGCGGGCAGGGTGCTGGCGAAGCGGACCGCGCCGGGCGTCTCGGCCAGGTAGAGCGGCTTGATGCCGAGCCGGTCCCGGGCCAGCACCAGCCGGCCGGTGTCCCGCTCGCTGATCGCCACGGCGAACATGCCGATCAGGTGGTCGACGAAGTCGAGCCCCCACTCGGCGTACGCCTTGAGCACGACCTCGCTGTCGCCGGAGGAGAAGAACCGGTGGCCCTTGGCCTGGAGTTCCTCGCGCAGCTCGCGGTAGTTGTAGATGCACCCGTTGAAGACGCCGGTCAGTCCCGCACCGGGGTCGACCAGCGGTTGCCCGCTCGCGGCGGAGAGGTCGATGATCTTCAGGCGGCGGTGTCCGAGGGCCGTCGGGCCCTGGGCCCAGACGCCGCTGTCGTCGGGCCCCCGGTCGCTCATCGTGGCCGCCATGCGCTCCACCGCTGCCACGTCGGCGCGTGAGCCGTCACGGCGGAACTCTCCCGCAAGTCCGCACATGCCAGGCAATGCTGCCAGAGGGCTACGAGGATTGCCCGTTGAGCTGATAACAGTTTCTTGAAGTTTTGCTACACTGCACGATTCCGTCACAGCACGTGTCGGCTCCGGTGGCGGACCGCGTCAGGAGTGGCGGATGGGGCGGTTTCCGCCCGGCGGCGGATGTGATCGATTGCTCAGTCTCGGAAGCGCCGAGGCCGGCGCGACAGGTGCCGCGCCGGCCTCCGTGACGGTGCCGGTGGTCCCGCCCCGAGCGGGGTTCAGCCCGAGGTGCGGGCGACGCCGACCGGGCAGCTCAGCCCGTTCGGGCCGTGGTCGCCGTGTCGACTCCCCACTCACTCGTCACCGGGTTGCGGGATGTGGCCGAACCGTCGGACCTCCTGGGGCCAGCCGCATGCTTCCGCGAGCCTGCCGGCCCACATCCGGGCCGTTTCCACGTCGGCCACGTCCACCACGGTCAGCCCGCCCAGCCACTCCTTGGTCTCGACGTAGGGCCCGTCGGTGAACACCAATGAGCCGCTCGTGGCGTCGGCACTGAAGACGGGGGTGTCCCCTTCCTCCAGGCCCCCGGCGAACACGTACGCCCCGGCCGCCTTCATCTCGTCCACGACCGCCATGGCGAGTGGCCCGCGCGCGCGGAACCACTCCTCAGTGTGGTCACCCACCCACTGCTGGTTGAAGTAGATGAGGTACTCGGCCATGTCTGCTCCCTAGTCTCGGGCGGACCTTTGTCTGCCACCATCTCCGCTACGAACGGCGTCGAGCGGATACGACACCTCAGGCAGGAAATTTCCACCTCGATGTCGGCGGGGGAGCGGTGGCGACCGGCTCTGTCCAGGAGACTAGTGCAGGTCGGACGGCACCCGGGCGACGCCGACCGGGCAGCTCAGCCCGTTCGGGCCGTGGTTGCAATAACCGTTCGGGTTCTTCGTGGGCGCCAAATACTGCTGGTGCATGTCCTCGGCGAAGTAGTACTCGCCGAGCCGGTCGATCTCGGTGGTGATCTCGCCCTTGCCGGCCCGCGCCACGATCGGTGCGAACGCGTCCCGGGACGCCTGGGCGGTGGCGAGCTGCTCGTCCGTGGTCACGTAGATCGTCGACCGGTACTGGGTGCCCACGTCGTTGCCCTGGCGCATGCCCTGGGTCGGATCGTGGTTCTCCCAGAAGACCTTCAGCAGGTCCTCGTAGCTGATCGTGGCGGGGTCGTAGACCACCTGGACCACCTCGGCGTGCCCCGTCATCCCCGAGCACACCTCCTCGTACGTCGGGTTCGGCGTGATGCCGCCCGCGTAGCCGGCGGACGTGGTGATCACACCCGGCAGCGTCCAGAACAGCCGCTCGGCGCCCCAGAAACAGCCCATGCCGAACACGGCCACCTGGGCGCCTTCCGGGAAGGGACCCTTGAGCGGGGTGCCCAGCACCTCGTGCCGGTCCGCGATCGGCATTGCGATCAGGCGACCCGGCAGGGCCTGGTCGGAGGTGGGCAGTTCGGCCTTCATGCGGCGCAGGAACACGGTGGGACTCCTCTCGTAACTCTCCCAGCGTGCAACACCGCCGGATCCGCCTTCCTTACCCGCTCCACCCACACTCAGGCGACCGCCGCCCACGAGAAGGTCACAGCCGTCCCCCGGGTAGCGGTGGCGCGCTCGGGCCGGTCACGCCTGCCACTCGCTCCGTCACTCCTGGTGACATGGCCCGCTGGCCGCGCCTCCCTCGCCTCACCCGCTTTGCTCTGCATCCCTATCTGCAACAGTCACGCTGGGTGGTGACTGGTGCTGTCGCGGCGGCGCGGGCGTTTCGTGTCGTGGCAGGTCAGTGGCCTGGTGTGGATATGGCTGCAGAGCAAAGGGCGCGAGATGGCACCCGGAGCGCCCCGCGCGCCCGTCGCAGAGCGTGACGCATGGTCATCGTTACCGTATGTGACGAAGGGTGTCGAGAGGTGCGCGTCAGGGGAGTCCTGCCGCCCGCCACGCCTGCCCCGCTTCGCGTGGGCTGTCGCGTTCGCCCCGGTTCTCCGCCCGCTCCGCCCGCCTCCGGGCGGCTGGGGCGCGTCAGAGGGCTGCGGTGATGCGGGCGGCGTAGGTCTCGGCCTCGGCGTCGTCGGCGTAGCGGGTGCGCGGCCAGAAGAAGCCGCGCAGGCCGTCGCCCTTCGTGCGCGGCACGACGTGCGTGTGCAGGTGCGGGACGGACTGGGAGACCTTGTTGTTCATCGCCACGAACGTCCCGCCGGCCTCCGTGCCGGTCTCCACGGCGACCGCGAGCCGCCGCACCAGGCCGAAGTAGCCGGCCAGCGCCTCGGCGGGCAGGTCGGCCAGGGCGATCAGGTGCGTGCGCGGCACCACCAGCACGTGCCCCTTGAAGACCGGCCGGGTGTCCAGGAACGCCACCCCGTCGGGCTCGTCGGCGACCCGGAAGGCGGGAGTCTCGCCGGCCACGATCCCGCAGAACACGCACCCGCTCATCCGTCCAGGCTATGCCGGCCGCCCGGATGGGAGACGTCCCCGCGCCGGCCCGCCGCCGTGGGCGCGGACCCGACAGCACCGTTCCGTTCCAGCCTTCGGGACGGGGGATTAGCCTCACGGGATGAGTCACGGCTTCGACACGCTCGCCATCCACGCCGGCCAGGACCCCGAGGCCCGCACCGGCGCGGTGATCCCACCGATCTACCAGACCAGCACCTACGCCCAGGACGCCGTCGGCGCGCCCCGGCTGGGCTACGAGTACAGCCGCTCCGGCAACCCGACCCGCGACGCCCTCCAGGAGTGCCTCGCCGCGCTGGAGGGCGGCCCGGTCGGGCTCGCCTTCGCCAGCGGCCTGGCCGCCGAGGACACCCTGCTGCGTACCGTCTGCAAGCCGGGCGACCACGTGGTGATCCCCGACGACGCGTACGGCGGCACGTACCGGCTCTTCGCCCGGGTGGCCGAGCGCTGGGGGCTGGACTTCACCCCGGCGAAGGTCTCCGACCCCGACGCGATCCGGGCCGCCGTCGAGCCGGGCCGGACCCGGATCGTCTGGGTGGAGACGCCCACCAACCCGCTGCTCGGCATCGCCGACATCGCCGCGCTGGCCGGCGTCGCGCACGACGCGGGCGCCCTGCTGGTCGTCGACAACACGTTCGCCTCGCCGTACCTCCAGCAGCCGATCGCGCACGGCGCGGACGTGGTGGTGCACTCGACCACCAAGTACATCGGCGGCCACTCCGACGTGGTCGGTGGCGCGCTGGTCGCGGCCGACGCCGGGCTCGGCGAGGAACTGCGCTACCACCAGAACGCGATGGGCGCGATCAACGGGCCCTTCGACGCGTGGCTGACCCTGCGCGGCATCAAGACCCTGGGCGTACGCATGGACCGGCACTGCGACAACGCCGAGCGGATCGCGGCCTATCTGGACGGGCACGCCAAGGTCGGTCAGGTGATCTACCCGGGGCTGCCCGCGCACCCGGGCCACGAGGTGGCCGCGAAGCAGATGCGCCGCTTCGGCGGCATGATCTCGTTCCGGGCCGCCGGCGGCGAGGAGCACGCCGTCGAGATCTGCAACCGGACGAAGCTCTTCATCCTCGCCGAGTCGCTCGGCGGCGTGGAATCCCTGATCGAGCACCCGGGCCGGATGACACACGCAAGTGCTGCCGGCTCGCCGCTTGAAGTTCCCGGCGATCTCGTGCGACTGTCTGTCGGCATCGAAACGGTCGACGACCTGCTCGCCGATCTGGAGCAGGCGCTGGGCTGACCGCTGGCTGGGAGGGTGGCCGTGCAGGACATCATGCCGACCTGGGTGGGGGCGACCGCCAAGCAGATCGCCCGGGGCGTACGCCGGGGCGACGTCACGGCCACCCAGGTCGTCGCCGACCACCTGGACCACATCGCCCGGGTCGACGCCGACCTCGCCGCGTTCCGCACGGTACGCGGCGGGGAGGCGATCACCGAGGCGGAGAAGGTCGACGAGCAGGAGGACCTGGCCAACCTCCCGCTGGCCGGGGTGCCGGTGGCGGTCAAGGAGAACACCGCCGTCGCCGGGCTGCCCACCTGGAACGGGTCGGCGGCGGTGCGTACGCCGGTGGCCGAGGCCGACCACGAGGTGGTCCGGCGGCTGCGCGGTGCCGGCGCAGTGATCCTCGGGGTGACCCGGATGCCGGAGCTCGGCCTCTGGGGCCTCACCGACGACGAGACGGCCGTGACCCGCAACCCCTGGGACACCCGGCGTACCCCCGGGGGCTCGTCCGGCGGCGCGGCCGCGGCCGTGGCCGCCGGCCTGGTGCCGATCGCCCACGGCAACGACGGGCTCGGCTCGATCCGCATCCCGGCGGCCTGCTGCGGCCTGGTCGGGCTCAAACCGGGCCGGGGCGTGGTCCCGTGCCAGCTCGGCGCGGACGACTGGTTCGGGCTGACCGAGCACGGCATGCTGACCAGCACGGTCGCCGACGCGGCCGTCGGCTTCTCGGTGCTGGCCGGCCGCCGCCCGGACAAGCTGGTGCCGCCGCAGCGGCTGCGGGTGGGCGTCTCGCTCCGCTCGCCCGTGCGGGGCGTGCACGCCGACGCGCCCAACCGGGACGCGGTCGCCGCCGCCGGGCGGCTGCTCGCGGGCGCGGGCCACGACACCGTGCCGGCCGATCCGGTCTACCCGACGGCCCTGGGCCTGCAGGGCATCGCCACGTGGTTCGCCGCGGCGGCGGCCGACGTCCGCGCCGCTGGGCTGGACCGGCGCGGCCTCCAGCGGCGCAGCCGCCGGCACGTCGCCCTCGGCGAGTGGGCGCAGCGGCGCGGGTACGTCCGGGAGGCCGACCGGGCCGCCTGGCGTGAGCGGTCGATCGGCTTCTTCGCCGACCACTCGATCGACCTGCTGCTCACGCCGGCCCTGGCGACCGTGCCACCGGAGGCCGACGGCTGGTCCGGCCGGTCCTGGCGGGCCAACATGCTGACCAGCATCCGGTACGCCCCGTTCGCCGCGCCGTGGAACATCGCCGGCCTGCCTGCGCTGGTGGTGCCGGTCGGCCGCCGCCCGGACGGGCTGCCGGTCGCCGTGCAGCTGATCGGCCCGCCCGGCAGCGAGCTGCTGCTGCTCGGCATCGCCGGCCAGTTCGAGATGCAGGCACCCTGGTCCCGGCACGCCCCCGGCTACCCGCGGATCCCCGCCCCCGTCTGAGGGGTGGCGTGCCGCGCGTCGGCGCGGGTGGCGGGTGGCACGATCAGGGCATGACGGAACTGGTCGGTCTCGCCGACGTACGGGCCGCGCGGGAACTTCTCGCCGACGTCGTCCGCACCACCCCGCTGGAGCCCTCCCGGCCGCTCAGCGCGGCGCTGGGCGGGCCGACGTGGCTCAAGTGCGAGAACCTGCAACGCGCCGGCTCGTACAAGGTGCGCGGCGCGTACGTGCGGATCTCCCGGCTGTCGGAGGCGGAGCGGGCCGACGGAGTCGTCGCGGCGAGCGCCGGCAACCACGCCCAGGGTGTCGCGCTCGCCGCCGGCCTCGTCGGTACGCACGCCACGGTCTTCATGCCGGTGAACGCGCCCCTGCCGAAGGTCGCCGCCACCAAGGGCTACGGCGCCCAGGTCGAGCTGGTCGGCAACACCGTCGACGAGTCCCTGGTCGCGGCGCAGAACTACGCCGAGCGGACGGGCGCGACGCTGATCCACCCGTTCGACCACCGGGACGTGATCGCCGGCCAGGGCACGGTGGCACTGGAGATCCTCGAACAGTGCCCCGAGGTCAGGACGATCATCACGGGGGTGGGCGGCGGCGGGCTGGTCTCCGGCATGGCGGTGGCGGCCAAGGCGCTGCGGCCCGACGTGCGGATCATCGGGGTGCAGGCCGCCGGCGCCGCCGCCTTCCCGCCCTCCCTGGTGGCCGGCGAGCCGGTACGCCTCCCGTCGTTCGGCACCATCGCGGACGGCATCGCCGTCGGCCGGCCGGGGGAACTCACCTTCACCCACGTCCGCAAGCTGGTGGACGAGATCGTCACGGTCTCCGAGGAGGACATCTCCCGGGCGCTGCTGATGCTGCTGGAGCGGGGCAAGCAGGTGGTGGAGCCGGCCGGCGCGGTGGGCGTGGCCGCGCTGCTGGCGGGCGTCGTCGAGGTGCAGGCGCCGGTGGTGGCGGTGCTCTCCGGCGGCAACATCGACCCGCTGCTGATGCTGCGGGTGATCGAGCACGGCCTCGCCGCCGCCGGACGCTACCTGCGGGTGACGGTGCGCTGCTCGGACCGCCCCGGCCAGCTCGCGTCGCTGCTCGGCGAGATCGCCGAGCACCGGGCGAACGTGGTGGACGTGGAGCACCAGCGGGCCAATCCGCACCTGCGCCTGGGCGAGGTGGAGGTGGCCCTGTCGGTGGAGACCCGGGGGGTCGAGCACTCCGACACGCTGATCAGCGCGTTGCGGGCCAGCGGCTACCAGGTGGTCTTCGCCGGCGAGGCGTGACACCGGGACCGGTGCCACGCCTCGCGGGGTCGCTCGTCGTCGCCCGGCCGGATCGGCGCTCGGGCGGCCGTGTCGCCAGCCCGGGCCGCCTCGGCCCGGCGGCGGGGGCTCAGCCGGAGAACGGCTCGAAGCTGACCACGGTCACCTTGATGTCGGCCCCGCTGGGGGCGGTGTAGGTGCAGGTCTGGCCGGCCCGGCCGCCCAGGATCGCCTGGCCCAGCGCCGACTCCGGGCTGTAGACCGTCAGCTCGGTGGTCGACGCGATCTCCCGGGAGCCGAGCAGGAAGGTCTCGGTGTCGTCCTTGTCGTCGTCGAAGTAGATCGTCACGACCATGCCGGGCGACACCGCGTCGGCGGCCTGCGCCCCGCCCACCTTGGCGGTGCGGAGCAGTTCCTTGAGGTAGAGGATGCGCCCCTCGGCCTTGCCCTGCTCCTCGCGGGCGGCGTGGTAGCCACCGTTCTCCCGCAGGTCGCCCTCCTCGCGGCGGGCGTTGATCTCGGCGGCGATGACCGGCCGGTTGGCGATCAGCTCGTCGAGCTCGCCCTGGAGCCGGTCGAACGCGTCCTGGGACAGCCAGGTGGCGGGCGCCTCGTTGCCAGTGGACACAGGCGTTCTCCTCGTTCGTGCGTGCTGGCTGACAGGTGAACTTCCAAGTTACCAGTGCGGTACGACACAGGGCGCGCTCGAACACCGGCGGTACCCCCGGTGCCCGGGCCGCCGAGGCTGTCCGGGCCGCGCGCCCGAGCCCGCGCCGTGGCCGCTCAGCCCGCGGGCCGGCAGCGCAGCACCTCGCCGACGAAGGGGCGGGCGGTGGTGGCCAGCCGGTGCTGCGCGGTCACCTGCCGCTGGTCGGGCCGGGCGGTCACCGTCACCTCTTCCCGGCCCACCTCGGCGCCGTCGCGGTCCCGGGCGCGCAGCAGGCAGACCGCCGAGCCGCCCTTCGGCACGGTGACCCGGAAGTCGACAAGCACCTGGCTGTCGGTGATCCCCGTGTAGGTGATCACCTCGGCGTCGTAGTTCGGGTCGCCGTACTGCCGGTAGAGCCGCACCGCGACCAGGGTCATGACCGCGACCAGGGCAACCACCAGCAGCGCCACCAGCAGCGGCCGGCGCCGCCCGGGCTCCCGGCGGCGGCCGTACCGGCCGGGCGGGAAGGCCGGCGCGCCCGGCGGAAGTGTGGCGTGCGTCTCGGTCACCGGCGGGTATCTCCTGGCGTCGTTGTCGGGGGCATCGGCAAGAATGGCAGGGTTCCATCTTCCCAGCCCGTCACGTCGTCAAATATGACAGGTCGGCACCGGCAGGTCCCGGCGCGGGGGGAAGATTCCGGCAGGTCAGCCGGGCGGTCCCGCGGGGGGTCCGCCGGGGCCAGAGACGAGGAGCGCCGACGTTGGCAGAGCAACTGCGACTGATGGCCGTCCACGCACACCCCGACGACGAGTCGAGCAAGGGCGCCGCGACCATGGCGAAGTACGTCGCCGAGGGCGTGGACGTCCTGGTGGTCACGTGCACCGGCGGCGAGCGCGGCAGCGTGTTGAACCCGAAGATGGACCGACCGGACGTCTGGGCCAACATCGCCGACGTCCGCCGGGCGGAGATGGACGCCGCGCGGGCGATCCTCGGCGTCGAGCAGGCGTGGCTCGGCTTCGTCGACTCCGGCCTGCCCGAGGGCGACCCGCTCCCGCCGCTGCCCGAGGGCTGCTTCGCCCTCCAGGACGTCGAGGTGGCCGCCGGCCCGCTGGTGCGGCTGATGCGCCAGTTCCGTCCGCACGTCGTGACGACGTACGACGAGGAGGGCGGCTACCCGCACCCCGACCACATCATGACCCACAAGGTCAGCGTGGCCGCGTTCGAGGCCGCCGGCGACCCGGAGCGCTATCCGGAGCTGGGCGAGCCGTGGCAGCCGCTCAAGCTCTACTACGACATCGGCTTCTCCCGGGGCAAGATCATGGCGCTGCACGAGACGCTGCTCGCCGCCGGCCTGACGTCGCCCTACGAGGAGTGGATCAAGCGCTGGGAGGACCGCACCGACAAGGGCCCCCGGATCACGACCCGGGTCGAGTGCGCCGACTACTTCCCGGTCCGCGACGACGCGCTGCGCGCCCACGCCACCCAGATCGACCCGGACGGCTTCTGGTTCCAGGTGCCGATGGAGATGCAGCGGCGGGCGTGGCCGACGGAGGACTTCGAGCTGGTGCGCTCGCTGGTCGACAGCCCGCTGCCCGAGTCGGACCTCTTCGCCGGGGTGCGCGAGACGGCCCATGCCCGCTGATCCGGGCCGGGGCTACCCTGGTCACCAACCGCACACCGGAGGAACGCCATGCTGACCGCCGCAGAGGTGCTCGCCCAGAACAACTTCGGGGACACCCGCACGGGTGGCCTGGCCGGGCCGATGGGCCTCTTCCTCATCCTCGTTCTGGCCACCGCCACCGTCCTGCTGATCCGCAACATGAACTCCCGGCTGCGTCGGCTGCCCGACCGGTTCCCCCAGCAGGGCCCGCCGGCGACCCCCGACCAGGCGGACGCGGCAGTCGTCGATCCGACAGAAGGTGCGCTGACGCAGGATTCATCCTCCGCCGCTCCCACCGGGCGTCAGCAGCGTCGCAACGGCTAGTCCGCCCATGATTCACGTCGAACCCGGTCGTCGCCCCCTGTTGCGGCCACCGGGTTTGCCTTAGCCTCTCGCCGGGGGGACCAAGAGTTCCCGAGCCGTGCGCGGGAGGGGGCGCCGATGACCACCACACCACCGGTCGCCCGTCGTACCGGCGAGCGGCCCGCAGGCGGAGCGGCCCGGTGACCTCCGGCAGGGCCGGCGAGTCGACCGACCGGGTCGAAGCCCGCGGCACCCCCGCGCGGCTGCTCCTGCTCACCGCTGCCGTCGCGCTGACCGCGCTGGTCGCCGCCGGGCTGGGGTGGACCGCCCCGACCCACCTTCCCGCCGACGACCCGCTCGGCGGGCCGGCCCGCTTCGGCCTCGCCGTCGCCGTGTTCGCCGTCGCCCAGTTGGCCCGGCTGCGCTTCCGCACCGCCGCCGGGATGGTGAGCATCACCTGGGGCGAAGCCGCGCTGATCATCTGCCTTTACCTGACGCCCACCGGCTGGCTCCCCTCCGCCGCGCTCCTCGGCGCCGCGCTCGCCTGGTCGGCCATGTCGCTGCTCGGCGACCGGCGGCCGGTGCTGGAGGTCGTCCGGATCACGGCGTCGCTGACCGCCGCCACCGCCCTGGCCGTCTCCGTCACCACCGTGCTCGGCGAGCCGCTGCTGGCGACGCCGACCCCGGCGCTCGCCCTGGCCGTGCTCGCGGGCTCGGTCGCCTACCTTCTCGCCACCGCCTGGCTCGGCGGCGCCACCCTGGCGCTGCGGCACGGCATCCCCGTGGCGCCGCCGCTGCTCGCCGCGCTGCGGGGCAAGCTGCTGATGTTCGTCGGCAACGTGGCCGTCGGCCTGGTCGTGGTGGCACTGCTGGAACTCGACGCGCGCTGGCTGCTGCTGCTCCCGCCGGCGCTCTGGCTGCTCCAGCAGACCTACCGGCACCGGCTCCGCGCCGACCAGGAGCGGCGCACCTGGCGGGCCTTCGCCGAGGCCACCGCCGCGCTCAACCAGCTCGACGAGCGGGGCGTCGCCACGGCCGCCGTGACGGGCGCGCTGACCCTGTTCAACGCCGAACTCGTCGACGTCGACGTGGCCCGGGGCGACGGCCGGTGGCGGCGCTACCGGGGCGACCCGGGCGGCCAGCTGGTCGACCGGGAGGTCGCACCGCCCGGCCGGACCGAGCCGGAGGACCACGAGCTGGTGCGTACCCTCTCCGTGGGGGCCTCCCGGGTGGGCGAGCTGCGGGTCCGGTTCCCGCGCTGCGCGCCACCCAACGCCCGGGAACGCGACGCCGTGGCCGCGTTCGGCGACGCGCTCGCCGCCGCGCTGCACGACGCCGCGACCCACCGCGAGCTGCGCCTGGTCACCGCCCGCTCGTCGTACGAGGCGGTGCACGACCAGCTCACCGGACTGGTGAACCGGTCGGCCCTGCTCAGCAAGGGCGACCAGGCGCTGCGCCAGCTCGCCCACGACCACCCGGTGGCGCTGCTGCTGCTCGACATCGACCAGTTCAAGGAGGTCAACGACACCCTCGGGCATGCGGCCGGCGACCAGCTGCTGCGGTTGACCGCCAACCGGCTGGGCGCCCTTGCCCGCCCCGGGGACCTGCTCGCCCGCCTCGGCGGCGACGAGTTCGCGTTGCTGCTGACGTCGGTCCCGGTGATCGGCGACCGGGCCGCCCCCATGGCGTACGCGCTGCGGCAGGCCCGCGAGATCGCCGAGCGGCTCGCCGCGCCGACCGAGGTGGCCGGGGTGCGGATGTCCGTCGAGGTCTCCGTCGGGGTGGTGGTCGCCGACGCCGGCACCGCCGACCTGACCGAGCTGCTGCGCCGGGCCGACATCGCCATGTACCAGGCCAAGGAGGGCGGCGGCAGCGTCGCCGCGTACGACTCCGCCCGGGACGCCGCCAGCACCGACCAACTGGCCCTGCTGGCGGAGCTGCGCGAGGCGCTGAAGACCGACGACCAGCTCGTGCTGGCGTTGCAGCCGGCGGTCGACCTGACCACCGGCGCCCCGACGGGGGTGGAGGCGCTGATCCGCTGGCGGCACCCGCGCCGGGGCTGGCTCGGGCCGCACGACTTCATCCGCCCGGTGGAGAACAGCGAGCAGCTCGGCACCTTCACCCGCTACGTGCTGGACAAGGCGCTCGCCGTCGCCGCCGGCTGGGCCCGCGACGGGCTCGACGTGCCGATCTCGGTCAACCTGTCGGCGCGCAGCCTGCTCGACCCCCGCCTGCCCACCGAGATCGCCGACGCCCTGCGCCGGCACCAGGTGCCGCCGGACCGGCTGGTCCTGGAGATCACCGAGACTGTGGTGATGAGCGAGCTGGAGGTCATCGACGAGGTGCTCGCCACCCTGCGGTCGATGGGCGTGCAGCTCGCCGTCGACGACTTCGGCACGGGCTTCTCCTCGCTGACGTTCCTCACCCGGATCGCGGTGGACGAGCTCAAGGTGGACCGTTCCTTCGTGATCCGGATGGCCGACTCCCCGGAGGCGGCGGCGATCGTACGGACCACCGTCGGCCTCGCCCACGAGCTGGGGCTACGGGTGGTCGCCGAGGGCGTGGAGACCGCCGAGCAACGCCTCGCGCTGGCCGAGCTGGGCTGCACGGCCGCCCAGGGCTACCACTTCTTCAAGCCGATGCCGGCCGACAAGATCGGCGCGGTCCTCGGCACCCTGCTCGACGAGGCCCGCCCCAACGTCTTCCCGCTGCGCGCCGACGGCGCCTCCTGACCCCACCCGCCGCATGGCCGGTCCACGTCGGAGCGCGGGCGGGCGCGTCACCGGGTGGTTATGGTCGTCGGGTGAACCGACTCGCTGACGCCACGAGCCCGTACCTGCTCCAGCACGCCGACAACCCGGTCGACTGGTGGCCGTGGTGCGACGAGGCGTTCGCCGAGGCGAAACGCCGGGACGTGCCGGTGCTCATCTCGGTCGGCTACGCCGCCTGCCACTGGTGCCACGTGATGGCCCACGAGTCGTTCGAGAACGAGCAGGTCGGCGCGCTCATGAACGACGACTTCGTCTGCGTCAAGGTGGACCGCGAGGAACGCCCCGACGTCGACGCCGTCTACATGACCGCCACCCAGGCGATGACCGGGCAGGGCGGGTGGCCGATGACCGTCTTCGCCACGCCCGACGGCACCCCGTTCTTCTGCGGCACCTACTTCCCCCGGGCGAACTTCATCCGGCTGCTCCAGTCGGTCGCCGCGGCCTGGCGGGACCAGCGCGACGCCGTCGTCCAGCAGGGCGCCGCCGTGGTCGAGGCGATCGGCGGCGCGCAGGCGGTGGGCGGGCCCACCGCGCCGCTGGACGCCGCGCTGCTCGACGCCGCGGCCGACCAGCTCGCCAAGGAGTACGACGAGGTGAACGGCGGTTTCGGCGGTGCGCCGAAGTTCCCGCCGCACATGAACCTGCTCTTCCTGCTGCGGCACCACCAGCGCACCGGCTCGCCGCGCAGCCTGGAGATCGCCCGGCACACCTGCGAGGCGATGGCCCGGGGCGGCATCTACGACCAGCTGGCCGGCGGCTTCGCCCGCTACTCCGTCGACGGGCACTGGACCGTGCCGCACTTCGAGAAGATGCTCTACGACAACGCGCTGCTGCTGCGGGCGTACACCCAGCTCTGGCGCCTGGCCGGCGATCCCCTCGCCGCCCGGGTCGCCGCCGAGACCGCCGCGTTCATGATCGACGACCTGGGCACCCCCGAGGGCGGCCTGGCCTCCGCCCTCGACGCCGACACCGAGGGCGTCGAGGGGCTCACCTACTCCTGGACGCCGGCCCAGCTCGTCGAGGTGCTGGGGGAGGACGACGGCCGCTTCGCCGCCGACCTGTTCGCGGTCACCGACGAGGGCACGTTCGAGCACGGCACGAGCGTGCTGCGGCTGGCCCGGGACGTGGACGACGTCGCCCCCGAGGTGGCCGCCCGGTGGGAGCGGATCCGGGCGCGGCTGCGCGAGGTCCGCGACGCCCGACCCCAACCGGCCCGCGACGACAAGGTGGTCGCCGCCTGGAACGGGCTCGCGGTCACCGCGCTGGTCGAGCACGCCGCGCTCACCGGGGATCCCGTCACCGCCGCCGCGGCGGTCCGGATCGGCGAGGTGCTGGCCGACCGCCACATCGTGGCCGGGCGGCTGCGCCGTGTCTCGCGCGGTGGCGTCGTCGGCGAGCCGGCCGGGGTGCTGGAGGACCACGGCTGCGTGGCCGAGGCGTTCTGCGCCCTGCACCAGCTCACCGGCGAGGGGCGCTGGCTGGAACTGGCGGGTGGACTGCTCGACGTCGCGCTGGAGCGGTTCGCCGCGCCGGGCGGTGCCTTCTACGACACCGCCGACGACGCCGAACGCCTGGTCAGCCGCCCCGCCGACCCCACCGACAACGCCACCCCGTCCGGGCGCTCGGCGATAGTCGCGGCGCTGGTCGCGTACGCGGCGCTGACCGGGGAGACCCGCTACCGGGAGGCCGCCGAGGCCGCCCTGTCGACCGTGGCGCCCATCGTCGGCCGGCACGCCCGGTTCACCGGCTACGCGGCCACCGTCGGCGAGGCGCTGCTCTCCGGGCCGTACGAGGTCGCGGTGGTCACCGACGAGCCGACCGGGGACCCGCTCGTCGCGGCGGCACACCGGCACGCCCCGCCCGGCGCGGTGATCGTGGCGGGCCGCCCGGGCCAGCCCGGGGTGCCGCTGCTCGCCGACCGGCCGATGGTCGACGGGCGGCCCACGGCGTACGCCTGCCGGGGTTTCGTCTGCGAGCGCCCGGTGACGACGGTGGACGACCTGGTCGCCCAGCTCGGCCGGCGCTGACGCTCTCACCCGACCCTGAGGCTTCCGGCCGT
Organism: Micromonospora sp. NBC_01740; assembly: GCF_035920365.1. Classification (NCBI taxonomy): domain Bacteria; kingdom Bacillati; phylum Actinomycetota; class Actinomycetes; order Micromonosporales; family Micromonosporaceae; genus Micromonospora; species Micromonospora sp. NBC_01740. The sequence goes on from NZ_CP109150.1 coordinate 2,477,084, forward strand.
CGTTCAGGCTGCCGCCCGGGTGCGGGGGTGCCTCCGGTCCGTGCCGGTGCTCACGGCCAGAGTTGCTCGCGTTCCCAACCCGTGCCGGTGCGGCGGTAGCGCAGCCGGACGTGCCGGCGCTGCGCGTCCGCCTGCCAGAACTCGACGAGGTGCGGCGCGACCGCGTAGACGGTGTGCGTCTTGGCGACCAGATCGGGGTCGGTGGCCAGCCGCTTCCGGATCCGGGCCAGCTCGCGGTCCAACTCGGCGCGGTCGGTGAGCACGTCGCTCTGCCGGCCGGCCAGTCCGGCCATCCGTGACCCTTCGGGCCGTGCCAGGAAGTCGGCCCGGGAGACGTCGGGGTCCGCCGGGGCGGCGATTCCCCGCACCCGGACCTGGCGGCCCTGCTCGCGCCAGTGGAAGCTGAGCGCGGTCCGGGGGTTCTCGGCGAGCTGGCGGCCCTTGGCGCTGGCCGAACTGGTGGCGAAGTGCCAGCCGGCCTCGTCGAGGTCCTTCAGGATCAGCACCCGGGCGTCCGGCATGCCGTCGGCGTCGACGGTGGAAACGGTCATCGCGTGCGGCTCGTCGACGCCCGTGTCGATCGCACCGGCCATCCACTCGACGAAGAGGGGCAGCGGCTCGGCCGGGGCGGCGGCAGGATCGAACGACGGCATGTCGTGCGCGAGCACCGGCAGGCCACGAAGCAGACTGCGAATCGTCATGCCATGATCCTTTCAGCAGCGGGGGTGGGTGTTCGATGCGCCATCCGGCGGCGCAGGTGGCGGGGCGTCCCGATAGGCTGGCGCCGCTATGGATTCCCGTACCGGTCTGCCCGTTGTCGGCATGGTGGGCGGCGGCCAGCTGGCCCGGATGACCCACCAGTCCGCGATCGCCCTCGGCCAGTCGCTGCGCGTGCTCGCGCTGGCCCCCGACGACGGCGCCGCGCTGGTCGCCGCCGACGTCCAGTACGGCGACCACACCGACCTCGCCGCGCTGCGCACCTTCGCCAAGGCCTGCGACGTGGTCACCTTCGACCACGAGCACGTCCCCACCGAGCACATCCGCACGCTGGCCGCCGAGGGCGTGAAGCTCTTCCCACCGGCCGACGCGCTGCTGCACGCCCAGGACAAGCGGGTCATGCGGGAGCGGCTCGGCGAGCTGGGCGCGCCGAACCCGGCGTGGCGACCCGTCGCCGAGCCCGCCGACCTGGTGGCGTTCGGCGACGAGATCGGCTGGCCGGTGGTGCTCAAGGCGGCCCGCGGCGGGTACGACGGCCGGGGCGTCTGGATGGTCGACGACGTGGCGCAGGCCGAGGAGCTGGCCACGACCCTGCTGGCCGGTGGCACCCGGCTGATCGTCGAGGAGCGGGTGCCGCTGCGCCGGGAGCTGGCCGTGCAGGTGGCGCGCTCGCCGTTCGGGCAGGTCGCCGCGTACCCGGTGGTCGAGACGGTGCAGCGCGACGGCATCTGCGTCGAGGTGCTCGCCCCCGCACCGGGCCTGCCGGAGGAGCTGGCGGTCGCCGCCCAGCAGCTCGCCATCGACCTGGCCACCGCGCTCGGCGTGGTCGGCCTGCTCGCCGTGGAGCTGTTCGAGGTCGCCGACCGGGCCGCGCCCGGGGGTAGCCGGATCGTGGTGAACGAGCTGGCGATGCGGCCGCACAACTCGGGGCACTGGACCATCGAGGGCGCACGCACGTCGCAGTTCGAGCAGCACCTGCGGGCGGTGCTCGACTACCCGATGGGCGACACCTCGCTGACCGCTCCCGTGGTGGTGATGGCGAACGTCCTCGGTGGCGAGCCGGGCGGGATGTCGATCGACGAGCGGCTGCACCACCTCTTCGCGGCCGAGCCGGGTGCCAAGGTGCACCTCTACGGCAAGCAGGTGCGGCCCGGCCGCAAGATCGGGCACGTCACGGTGCTCGGGGACGACCTGGACGACGTACGGACGCGGGCCGCGCGAGCCGCCCGCTGGTTGCGGGAGGGGCGGGCGTGAGCTTGCGGGCCCCGCAGTCGCGAGTGAGAGGCAGGCACGCGTGAGCACCGTTGGACTGATCATGGGCAGCGACTCGGACTGGCCGACGATGAAGGCCGCTGCCGAGGTGCTGGACGAGTTCGAGGTGCCGTACGAGGTCGAGGTCGTCTCGGCGCACCGTACCCCGATCAAGATGATCGACTACGGGCGCGCCGCAGCCGACCGGGGCCTGAAGGTCATCATCGCCGGGGCGGGTGGCGCCGCCGCCCTGCCCGGGATGGTCGCCTCGGTCACCCCGCTGCCCGTGATCGGCGTCCCGGTGCCGTTGAAGCACCTCGACGGGATGGACTCGCTGCTCTCCATCGTGCAGATGCCGGCCGGCGTGCCGGTGGCCACCGTGTCGATCGGCAACGCCCGCAACGCCGGGCTGCTCGCCGTCCGCATCCTGGCCGCCGCCGACCGCGCCCTGCTCGACCGCATGTCGGCCTACCAGGCCGACCTGGAGCAGTTGGTCGCCGAGAAGGACGCGGCCCTGCGCGCCTCCCTCGCCTGACGTCTCCGCGCCGGCCGGACCCTGGGACTCGTTACTATGGGTGACGGACGCCGGGGTTGCGCAGGGTTACGGTGACGGCTCGGGGAGCCAACTCCTCCTCCGCCCCTTTGCTCTGCATGCCTCCGCGCACCAGCGCCCTGAGCTGGGGTTTTCGCACAGTCACGGTGGTTGACGCCTCAAGCATTCGTCACGCACGGTGACTGTTGCATCGATGGGTGCAGAGCAAAGGGGAGACGGGGCATGTGCCCGGTCGAGCCGAGGAGTCACGCTACGTGTTCTCCGGATCGGTGATCCAACGGCCGGCCTCTCGACGGGGCCAATCAGCAGTGGCAACTGATCGCGGGGGACGGACCCCCGCCGATCTCATCGCATGCCGCGCAGGGCCGTCTGGAGGCGTTCCTGGGCCCGGCGCCGGCGTTCGTTGCTCGCACCGAGCGCCAGCAGCAGGATGCCGACGGGGATCAGGGCCAGCCACGGGCCCAGGCTGAACAGGGCGTGCACCGCCGCGATCGCCGTCACGGCGGCGCCCACGATCACCGGCGCCTGCTGCTGGCTCATCGACCCGAAGACGAGGACGGCCACGGCGCCGAGCAGCAGCAGCACCTGGCGCAGCGTGCTGGAGTCGGTGGCCAGCACGATCGCCAGGGTCGGCACGAACGCGGCGACCAGCGCGGGCCCGTACGCGACCCAGCTGCTCAGGTCGGGCCGGTGCCGCAACTCCAGCACGCCGACGAGCAGGGCGAGTGCCGCGAAGGGCAGCGTGTAGGCCTCCGGCAGCGCCACGTCGGCCACCCGCATCAGGATCCACCAGGCGGCGATCTCGCAGACCACCACCGCCCAGAACAGGATGCGCCGCTCCACCGGCCGGCGGCCCGGTCGGGTCGCCGCCACGCCCAGCACCGCACCCCAGGCGGCCAGCAGCGCCGCGATGTGCCGGGGCGAGTCGAACGCCAACGCCAGGGCGATCAGGGCGGCGGCGTACCCGCTCCACTCGACGGTGGCCGCCTCCCGCTGGGCCTCGGGGCGACGCAGCCGGGGCAGGGTCGCGGCGAACACCTGGAGGGCCGCGCCGACCGCCAGTACGCCGAACGCGGACCAGACGGCCGCGAGGCCGGCCACCAGGCCGGCGGTGAGCACGAAGAGCTGCGCCATCAGCGAGGCGAACAGCCAGCCGAGGATGCGCGCCCGCTGGGTGGTGCCGAAGATCGCGGCCACCGCGCCGACGCCGACCGCGCCGCCCAGGGTGAACAGGGTCAGCTCCCGCGTCGCCAGGCCGCCGACCAGGCCCGCGCTTCCGGCGGCCAGGCCGATGGCGAAGACGAGCACCCGGGCCAGCCGCAGCGAGCGGGCCCGCTCGGCCAGCGGCGGGGGCGGGGTGAGCGCCAGGCCCAGCATCGAGATGGTGAACACGGACAGCGCCGCCAGGGTGCTCGCCGGCCAGCCGTTGCCGAGCGAGACCGGGGTGATCAGCAGGGTGACGGCGGCGCCGGGCAGCACCACCGGCACGGCCCGGGAGCGTCGCCCGCCGCTGAAGCCGGTGGCGGCCAGCGCGGCGGTCGCGGTGAGCAGCAGCGCGGTCAGCACGTGGGTCGCGTCGACCGCGTCGGGGGGCGGGGTGAGCAGCTCCGGCGGCGGCCCCTGCCAGACCCGGCCGAGACTGCGGTGCGGGTCGACCAGGGCGACGACCAGGGACGGCGCGATCGACACCAGCGCCAGGGCGGTGGGCAGCGCGGCGGCGGCGAGCGCACCGGCGGCGGGGCTGACCCGCCAGCGGCGCCGCGTGCCGTCGTCCGGCAGTCGCCGCAGCGCGCCGTCGAGCAGCACCGACCAGCGCCGGACCGGCTGGGCCGCGCCGACCGGCGGTTCCGTCGCGCCCCGCACCAGCTCGGCGAGCACCCCGAGCAGGGCCGCCGCGGCCGCGTAGACGCCGACGGGCATGCCGGCGGGGACGGCGGCCAGGGCGCTCACCGTGGCGCCGCCGACCACCGCCGCGCTCGCCCAGGGCAGGTACTGCGGGATCCGTCGCCGGACGGCGGCCACCGCCGCCAGGCCCAGGCTCGACGCGGCCAACGCGGCGGTGAGCAGCACCTCCGGCGCGCGCCCGAACTCGGCCGCAAGCGCCGCGACGGCGCCCGGGAACGCGAGCAGCGCGGCACCGGCTGCGGCGCCCCCGATCTGGGCGAGGTGCGGCGGCATCCCCTCGGTCTCGATGTCCTCCACCAGCGGCACGGCCAGCGACCGGGCCAGCGCCGCCACCACGATGCCGATCAGCGCGATGCTGCCAAGCGCCAGCGCGGTGGTCCACGGCCGGACCAGTCCCGCCCCGGCGGCGTGCAGGGCGACGACACCGGCCACGACCGCCCGGGACAGGCCGGCGCGGGGGTCGACCGCGGCCACGGCGGCTGCCCCGAAGACCGTGGCGACCATGCCGCCGACCAGGACGGGCGACCACCACGGCAGGTCGAACGCGGCCGGCGCGCCGATCGTGGCGAGCACGGCCGCCGCGCCCGACACGTCGTACTTCCACGGTGGCGGCAGCAGGACGGCGGCGGCGACGCCGAGCAGGGCCAGCGCGACCGGGGCCTGCCACGTCGACCCACCTGTCGGCCCGGCCGGCCAACCGGTCAGGTCACCGGCCCAGATCGGGCCCGGGGTGGCGAGCACCCCCAGGCCGCCCCGCAGCGCGCTCCAGCCGGCCAGCAGCCCGATCAGCACGCCGCCGACGGCGAGGCCGACGATCGGCCCCCGTCGCCACTCCTCCGGCATGGCCCGGGCGGCCACGGCCACCACCAGCACCAGCGCGGCGGCGACGGCGAGCTGCCCGCCGGGGGCGAGCACGGCCGCGATCCGGGCCAGGGTGGCGATCAGGGCGGCGGTCACCGCCGCGGCGGCCAGGTCGGAGCCGTCCAGGGTGAGGTCGGAGCGCCGGCCGGCGTCGATGGGACCGGCGAACACCACCATCGCGGCGGCGACGAGCAGCAGGCCGCCGACCCAGGCGTCGGCGGCGGTGGCGCCCGGGGCCCCGAAGGCGGCGGCGGTGACCGTGACCGCGCCGAGGGCGGTACCCACCGCCAGCGGCGTCGGGATGCGACGCTGGGAGACCTGCACGATGGCGGCGTGCCCGAGGGTGACGCAGACCGCCAGGAAGCTGGCCGCGAGCACCGGGACGGTGACCTCGCGCAGGCTCGCCGGGGTGGGCGTCGGGTCGACCGGCACGGTCGCGGCGACGAAGGCGGCCACCGCGCCCGGCAGCGCGAACGCCGCGCCCCCGGCCGCCCAGGCCGAGACGGTGTCGGCCGCCGCCGGGGCGAGCCGCATCCGGGGCGCCACGGCGACCAGGACCCCGGCGGCGAACAGGGTGAGCAGGACCGCGGTGGTCAGCGCCGGCCGGGCCAGTCCCGCGCCCGCGCCGAACAGGCCGACGCCGGCGGCGGTCGCCGCGTGCGCCAGCGCCGCGCGTTCGGTGCGGGCGGAGAGCCCGACCACCCCGATGCCGACCGCCGTCAGCACCATCGGCCAGGGCGCCACCGCCCAGCCGAGACCGAACGACGCCGGTACGGCGAGCGCGGTCAGCGCCGCGCCGACCACGGCGAACTCCCGGCGGATCTCGGGCGGCAGGGCCAGCACCGCGGCGACGGTCAGCAGGAAGGCGCTCGCGGCGAGCTGCCAGGCTGCCGGTCCGACGGCCGCCGACAGCTCGGCCGGGTAGCGGTCCAGGTCGGCCGCCCAGGCCGGCAGCGCGGCCCGGACGGGGGCGACCCCGGCGCGCAGGGCGCCCCCGGCGACCACCACCCCACTGACCGTGAGCGCCACCGCCGAGGCGAGCTGCGGCCCGCGGCGGGCCGCCTCCGGCACCGCCCGCACGGCCAGCCCGGTCAGCGTGATGACCGCCGCGATCAGCAGCAGCGCCCGCCCGGGGAACGCCACCGAGGCGATCCGGCTCAGCGCGCCGATCACGGCGAGGGTGAAGATCCCGGCGCCGAGGTCGGGCAGCGGCGGCCGGCGCAGCACCAGCGTCCCGGCCAGCCCCACCGCGGCGGCCAGCAGCAGCACCACGCCGGCCCCGGTGGCGACCGGCACGGTGCCCGCGCGGAGCAGGGCGGAGACGGCGTACGCGAGGGCGAGGGCGACCGCCACCCCGTGCAGCACCCAGGTCAGCTCGCGCAGCCACGGCACCGGGCGGGCGGCCGGCACCCGTTCGTGCGCCGGCAGCCCGCCGTCGACCACCTCGCCGACCTCCTCGGGCGCCCCCTCCGGCCGGCTGTCGGCGCGGCGCTGCCGGGGCGTGGCCGGGGACCCGGCGGGTGCCGCCGAGGGCCCGGGCAGGTCCCGCCGGACCGGCCGCTCCACGGTGACCGCGGACCGCGCCAGCCAGAGGTCGAGCAGGGCCACCGCGGTCAGCACGAGCGCCCAGCCGGCCGGGCCGGTGATCCGGTCGGACGCCAGCAGCGGCAGCACCGGCTGCGCGGCCAGCACCGTGGCGAACCGGGGCGCGCGCAGCCCCGTCCAGCCCGCGTAGCCGAAGGAGACGCCGGCGGTGACGGCGAAGATGACGCCGGCGAAGATCGCGCCCGAGGCGCCGCCGTTGCCGATCCGGTCCACCGCCCACAGCGCGTACCCGGCGAGCGGCACCAGGAGCAGGCCGACTGCGGAGATGGTCTCGGCGGTCGAGGTGAGCCCGCGCCGGGCCAGCACCGGCGGGGCGAGCAGCATCAGCACGGTCGCGAGCAGCAGGATGCCCAGCCGGGCCAGCGCGTCCATCGAGCTGGTGGCCACCGCGGCGAAGACCACGGCGGCGACCCCGAGCAGCAGCGCGCCGAGCCCGAGGGGGATGTTCTGCACCTCGCGGGAGGACGCCTCCGGGGGGTGCTCCGGGTCGTCGGCGTCGAGCCAGGTGGCGGTCGACGTCGGGGGCGGCGGCGGGTCCTCGGGGGCGGCCGGGGTGCCCTGCCGGGGGACCCGGGGCGGGGCGCCGGTGGCGGCCGTGGGCGGCCGGCGGCCCGGCCTGCGGCGCAGCACCCGACGGGGGCGGGTGGCCTGCTTGAGACGTTCCTCACCGGCGTGGGCGAGGATGTCCCGCTGGAAGAGCGCGGCCTGCATCTTGGCGGCGATCTGCCGCTGCTCGCTGGCGATGGCGGCCTCGCGGGCCTTCATCTCCGCGATGGAGCGCTCGATCTCCGCCAGGTGCTCGACCCACTGTGGCTGGTGCGCACCGCAGTGCGGGCAGCTGGCGGCCGGTTTGATCTCCCGGCCGCACGAGGAGCACTGAAAGCTCGCCACGACACCCCTCCACCCGCACTGTGGACTCCCACCTTGGCAGCATGCCCAATGTGGGCGCGGATTTCGACAGTTGTCGGCGGGTCCGGGGCAAAGATCGTCCACGCGTACGGCGAACGGCCGGTCGCGGAGCGTGCTCCGCGACCGGCCGTCGGTCGTCGATCGTCAGGGGCGGCCCATGCCGCGGTACTCCCAGCCGGCCTGCGTCCACAGTGCCGAATCCAGGCAGTTGCGGCCGTCGACCACCTTGCGTCCGGCGGCCAGCTCGCCGAGGGCCACCGGGTCGGCGTTGCGGAAGTCGGCCCACTCGGTGAGTACGCAGACCAGGTCAGCCCCGGTCACGGCCTCGTTGATGCCGGGCTCGTAGACCAGCTCGGGCGCCACGGCGCGCGCCCGCTCCATGCCCTGCGGGTCGTAGACGTGTACGTCGGCGCCCGCCTTGCGCAGCAGCGAGGCGACGGAGAGCGCCGGCGCGTCGCGTACGTCGTCGGTGTTGGGCTTGAAGGTCGCGCCGAGCACGGCCACGCGCGTGCCGGAGAGATCCGGTCCGGCGGGCCCGGAGCGGCGGCCGAGCAGCTCGGCGGCGAGCTGGACCACCCGGGTCCGGCGGCGCAGGTTGATCAGGTCGACCTCGTGCAGGAAGCGCAGCGCCTCCCCGGCGCCCAGCTCCTGGGCGCGGGCCTGGAACGCGCGGATGTCCTTGGGCAGGCAGGCGCCGCCGAAGCCGAGCCCGGCCTGGAGGAACCGGTTGCCGATGCGCGGGTCGAAGCCGATGGCCCGGGCGAGGTGGGTGACGTCGCCGCCCGAGGCCTCGCAGACCTCGGCCATCGCGTTGATGAAGGAGATCTTGGTGGCGAGGAAGGCGTTCGCGGCGACCTTGACCAGCTCGGCGGTGGCGAAGTCGGTGACCACCAGGGGCACCTCGCGGTCCTCGGTGGCGGCCAGGTCGAAGACGCCCTTGTGGGCGGCGTAGAGCATGCCGTTGGCCCACTCGCTCTTGACGCCGACGACGATCCGGTTGGGCCGCAGCACGTCGTCGACGGCGAAGCCCTCCTGGAGGAACTCGGGGCTCCACGCCACCTCGACGCCCAGGTCGGCGGGGCTGTGCTTGCTGACCAGCTGCTCCACCCACTCGGCGGTGCCGACCGGCACTGTCGACTTGCCGACGATCAGCGCCTTGCGGGTCAGGTGCTGGGCCAGGCTGGTGACCGACGCCTCGACGTACGACAGGTCGGCGCCCATCCCGTCGGCGCGCTGCGGCGTGCCGACGCAGATGAAGTGCACGTCACCGAAGTCGGCCACCTCGGAGATGTCCGTGCTGAACCGCAGCCGCCCGGCCGCCAGGTTGCGCTTGAGCAGCTCGTCGAGCCCGGGCTCGTGGATCGGCACCTCGCCGGCGTTGAGCATGGCGATCTTGTCGGCGTCGACGTCGAAGCCGAGGACCTCGTAGCCGAGTTCCGCGTAGCAGATGGCGTAGGTCGCGCCGAGATAGCCGGTGCCCAGGAAGGTCACCCGCGGTCGCTGCGCGCCGGAGGGGGGCGTCACCGCGGCGATGGCGGGCATCGGCTGGGTGTTGGGGTACGGGATCGTCACGCCTGTCTTCTCCGCTCGCGCTGGCGTCGCGTCGTCGCGTCGCGTTCTGCTGCGGCGCCTGGGCGGGCACCGGAGGGACTCTAACGTCTGCCTGTTCCATCGTCGCCGGGCGGCGTCGGCGCTCCGCCACGTCCAAGGCTACGCGGCGGTAACATGACCCCGAACCGGGTCGCTATCCTTCAGTCTGCGCCGTCGGCGGTCAGGAGACGCTACAGACTGCGCATGATAGCGGTGAAGGGGAGGGGCCGACATGGCCGCAGAGCAGTCGTTCGACGTCTACCGGTTGCCCGAGGAGCACGAGGCGATCCGGGAGGCGGTCCGTGAGGTCTGTGCGGCCAAGGTGGCGCCGCACGCCGCCGAGGCGGACGAGACCGGCGAGTTCCCGAAGGCGTCGTACGACGCGCTGCGGGCCGCCGACTTCCACGCACCGCACGTCCCCGTCGAGTACGGCGGTGCGGGCGCGGACGCCCTGGCCACGGCCATCGTGATCGAGGAGGTGGCGCGGGCCTGCGCCTCGTCCTCGCTGATCCCGGCGGTCAACAAGCTCGGCACCATGCCGCTGCTGCTGGCCGGTTCCGAGGAGCTCAAGCGGCGCTACCTGACCCCGGTGGCGGCGGGCGAGGCGATGTTCTCGTACTGCCTCTCCGAGCCGGAGGCCGGCAGCGACGCGGCGTCGATGACCACCCGCGCGGTGCGTGACGGCGATCACTGGGTGCTCAACGGCGTGAAGCGCTGGATCACCAACGCCGGGGTGTCGGAGTTCTACACCGTCTTCGCGGTGACGGACCCGTCCGCCCGGTCCCGGGGCATCTCCGCCTTCGTGGTCGAGAAGTCCGATGCCGGGGTCAGCTTCGGCGCCCCGGAGAAGAAGCTCGGCGTCAAGGGCTCGCCGACCCGCGAGGTCTACCTGGACAACGTCCGGATCCCCGCGGACCGCATGATCGGCGCCGAGGGCACCGGCTTCGGCACCGCCATGAAGACCCTGGACCACACCCGGGTCACCATCGCCGCGCAGGCCATCGGCATCGCCCAGGGCGCGCTCGACTACGCCAAGGGGTACGTCCAGGAGCGCAAGCAGTTCGGCAAGGCGGTCGCCGAGTTCCAGGGCGTGCAGTTCATGCTCGCCGACATGGGCATGAAGCTGGAGGCGGCCCGGCAGTTGACGTACGCAGCGGCCGGCAAGTCCGAGCGGGGCGACGCCGACCTGACCTACTTCGGCGCGGCGGCCAAGTGCTTCGCCTCGGACGCGGCCATGGAGATCACCACCGACGCCGTGCAGCTGCTCGGCGGCTACGGCTACACCCGGGACTACCCGGTCGAGCGGATGATGCGGGACGCCAAGATCACGCAGATCTACGAGGGCACCAACCAGGTGCAGCGCATCGTGATGGCCCGCCAGCTCCTGAAGGGCTGAGCCGGTCGGCGGGCGGGCCGGTCGTCCGGCCCGCCCGCATCCTCACCCGGCTCCCGGCGCGCGTGCGGCCGGGGCGTCACCGGATCTCGGTCGTCGTGTCCTCTTCCGGCCGGTTGCCGGTGCGCGGCGGCGCCGACCACGGCGACCCCCCGCCGGTGCGGCGCGGCAGCGGCTCCGTCGGCGTCGGGTCCGGGTAGCCGAGGCTCGGCGGGGCGGTGTCCCGGTCCGTCGGCTCGGCCGGCGGCCAGTCGGTCAGCGTGAAGTCGTTGCGCTCCGGCCCCTCGGCGGGCGCCGGCGTCGGCTCGACCGCCGGTCGGGGCCAGCGCCGCCAGCGCTGCCCGCTGAAGGTGGCCACGACCAGCAGCAGGCCGATCAGGAAGAGCGTGCCGTTCTCCACGGGCAGGTGCAGCGGCAGGGGGTCGCCGAAGACCTTCCAGCCGTCCGGGATGCGGTCCCGCACCTCGAAGGGCGCGACGAACATCGCGACGTACGGGGTGGCGAGCAGCAGCCCGGCCACGAGCGGGCCGAGCGGTGACGTGCGCAGCGTGCCGAGCAGGCCGAGCAGGACCCCGCCGACGGCGAGGTAGACGGCGGGCTCGATGAGATTGGCCGAGTTCGACGTGCCGATCTCGACCCAACGGTCGACGGTGCCCGCCGACCCGTCCTGCCCGAGGGTGACCAGCACCCACGTGACGGGCGCCACCACCAACCCCGCGAGGAAGCTCCAGAGATGTCGCATCCGCGCACCGTACCGTTTTCGACATGACCGAGCACCCCTCCACCGCGCCGGCCGGCAAGCCGACCTCCTACTCCCGGGTCACCCTGAGCCGGATCATGACCGCGGTCGACGTCAACCTGTACGGCACCGTGCACGGCGGGGTGCTGATGAAGTTCATCGACGACGTGGCGGGGGCCGCCGCGGCCCGGCACAGCGGCGGCACGGCGGTCACCGCGGCCATCGACGAGATCGTCTTCACCGAGGCCGTCCGGGTCGGTGACCTGCTGCACGCGCACGCCCAGGTGAACTGGACGGGGCAGACCTCGATGGAGGTCGGCGTCCGGGTGGTGGCCGAGCGGTGGGACTCGGCCGAGGACGAGCCGGTGCGGGTGGCCACGGCGTACCTCGTCTTCGTGGGCGTCGACCTCGGCGGCGCGCCGCGGGCGGTCCGGCCGGTGCTGCCGGAGGGCCCGGAGGACGAGCGCCGGTTCCGGGAGGCGGAGATCCGCCGCGCCCACCGGCTGGCCCGCCGTCGCGCCATCCAGGCCCACCGCGCCGGCTGACCGGGTGCAAGGAAGGGCCCCTTCCTCTCTACTGAGAGCGTCAGGAAGGCGCCCTTCCTGACGCGGCACACACAGCAGGGCGGTAGGGCATGTGGGTTCGGCACGTGCGCCGACGGAGGTCGGGTGCGGAGAATGGCGCTCTGAGGTAGGGCAAGATGGCGCCACGGCCCATTTCACAGTGTCGTGCGGGGCCAGGGGAGGGTGGAGCAGTGGGTGACGTGCTGTGGACGCCGCCGGCGGACGTACGCGAGCGGTCCCGGATCGGAAGCTACCTGCGCTGGCTGCGTGAGCACCGGGGGCTGGACTTCGCCGACTACGACGAGCTGTGGCGCTGGTCGGTCACGGACCTGGACGCGTTCTGGCGGTCGGTCTGGGACCACTTCGAGGTGGTCGCGCACACCCCGCCGACCGCCACGCTGAGCGGCCGGGAGATGCCCGGGACCAGATGGTTCCCCGGCGCCACCCTCAACTACGCCGAGAACGTGCTGCGGATGCCGGGCCTGGCCGACGACGACCCGGTCGTCATCGCGCACGGCCAGACCCGGGCGCCGGTCACCCTCACCGCCGCCGAACTGCGCGAGCAGGTCCGCCGGGTGGCCGCCGGGCTGCGCCGGCTCGGCGTCACCGCCGGCGACCGGGTCGCCGCCTACGCGCCCAACATCCCCGAGACGTACGTGCTGCTGCTCGCCACCAGCAGCCTGGGCGCGATCTTCTCCTCCTGCGCGCCGGAGTTCGGCACCCGCAGCGTCACCGACCGGTGGCAGCAGATCGAGCCGAAGATCCTCGTCGCGGTGGACGGCTACCGCTACGGCGACAAGCCGGTCGACCGGCGCGGCGAGGTGGCCGCGATCCGGGCCGCCCTGCCGTCGGTGAAGCACACCGTCGGCATCGCCTACCTCGACCCGGCCGGGGATCCGGCCACCGCGCCGTCCGGCGACGCTCCGGACCGGCCGGCGGGCGCGTTCGAGGGAGCGCTGGCCTGGTCGGAGCTGGCCGCCGACACCGACGAGCCGCTGACCTTCACGCCGGTCCCCTTCGACCACCCGCTCTACGTGCTCTACTCCTCCGGCACCACGGGGCTGCCGAAGCCGATCGTGCACGGCCACGGCGGCATCCTGCTGGAGCACCTGAAGATGCTCGCCCTGCACCACGACCTGGGCCCGGCGGACCGGTTCTTCTGGTTCACCACCACCGGCTGGATGATGTGGAACTTCCTGGTCTCCGGGCCGGCGGTGGGCGCGGCGATCGTGCTCTTCGACGGCAACCCGGGCCACCCCGACCTGGGCGCCCTGTGGCGGCTGGCCGGGGAGACCGGCACCACGTACCTCGGCACGTCCGCGCCGTTCCTACTGGCCTGCCGCAAGGCCGGGCTGGTGCCGAAGGAGACCGCCGACCTCTCCGCGCTGCGCGGGGTCGGCTCGACCGGCGCGCCGCTGCCCGCCGAGGGCTTCACCTGGGTGTACGAGACGGTCGGCGACGACCTCCAACTCCAGTCGCTCTCGGGCGGCACGGACGTCTGCACGGGCTTCGTCGGCGGCGTGCCGCTGCTGGCGGTGCACGCCGGTGAGATCACCTGCCGGGCGCTCGGCGCCAAGGTGGAGGCCCGTTCGGCCGACGGCACGCCGGTCGTCGGTGAGCTGGGCGAGCTGGTGATCACCGAGCCCATGCCGAGCATGCCGGTCGGCTTCTGGAACGACGCGGACGGCACCCGCTACCGGGAGGCGTACTTCGACCTGTACCCGGGCGTCTGGCGGCACGGCGACTGGATCACCATCAACGACCGGGGCGGCTGTGTGATCACGGGCCGTTCCGACGCCACCCTCAACCGGGGCGGCGTGCGGCTCGGCACCGCCGAGTTCTATTCCGTGGTCGAGGGGCTCGACGAGGTCGTCGACTCGGTGGTCGTGCACCTGGAGGACGACGAGGGCGGCGCCGGTGAGCTGCTGCTGTTCGTGGTGCTCGCCGAGGGCCTGGAGCTGGACGACGCGATGCGGAAGAAGATCTGCCGCGAGCTGCGTACGGCGCTGTCGCCCCGGCACGTCCCGGACGAGATCCACCAGGTACGGGCCGTGCCGCGCACCCTGTCGGCGAAGAAGCTGGAGGTGCCGGTGAAGAAGATCCTCACGGGCACCCCGGTGGACTCGGCGGCGGCCAGGGGCGCCCTGGCCAACCCGGAGTCCCTCACGGCCTTCGCCACCCTCGCCCAGACCCGCACCCCCCGCCCCTGACCCGCACTCCATCCCGCTCCCGCCCCGGCCGCGCGTTCGCCGCCCCGGCCGCGCGTCGCTGCCCCGGCCGCGCATCACTGCGCCGGCGGGCGTCGATCATGCAGTTGTGGTGCCCCGCGAAAGAGGCGTAACGACGTCTTCCGTCCACCACAACTCCATGATCGACGCCGAGGTGGGACGGGGCGGCCGAGGTGGGGTGGGGCGGGCTGGGTGTGGGTGGGAGGGGTGGGGCGTCAGGGGAGAGGGCGGGTCACCCGTTCCGTGGTGGTGCGGGTGGGGAGGGTGGACGGGTCGAGGTTGGCGCAGAGGACCGTGGTGGCGGTGGCGGTCAGCGGGGCGAGCAGCCAGTCGACCGGATCGGGATACCTCCCCGTGTCGATCAGGACCCGGTCGCCGGACGCGATGCCCAGTTCCGTGGCGCGGGCGGTCGCGCGGCCCAGCAGCGCCGCCTCGCCCGGGCCGCCGGGGGCGTACGGGCTGAAGTGGTCGCCGTGGGCGCGTACCTCCGACACGTAGTCGGCGAAGCCGGGCGGCACCTGGCGCATCGGCAGGGCGAACGGGTCGAGGGCGAGGACGTACCGCTCGCCCGCCGACCAGGCGTCCGCCTCGGCCACCCGGGTCGCGGCGGTGAAGAGCACGTCCACGTCGCCCGGCGTGTCGGCGACGGTCAGCCCCGCCGACCAGCAGCCGAGCAGCACCGCGGCGGTCTGCCAGTGCGGGGGCAGCAACACCCCGGCGACGTCGCCGGGGCCCACGGCCACCTCGTCGACGAGCAGGTTGGCCGTCTTGGCCACCCAGTTCGCCAGCGTGGCCCCGGAGAGCTCGGTCCGTTCGCCTGTGGCGTCGTCGTACCAGGTCAGCAGCGGTCGGGTCGGGTCGGTCGCGATCGCGTCGGCGAAGACCCGGGCAATGTTGTCGGCCATCGGCGCGAACGATACGCGCCCGGCGGCCGTACTCGATGACAGCGAGAAGTCGGCGTACCGTCGGGTCGCAGTCAGCGTCCGCGCCGGGCTCCGGCGTAGGCTTGCCGGAGTGTTGTTCCCCACAGTTCCGTCAGTTCAAGGAGTCGCCCCGTGACCGCCGGCCGCCCGCCCCGCGTGCTCATCGACGCCACGAGTGTCCCCGTCGACCGTGGTGGTGTCGGTCGATACGTCGACGGCCTGCTCGGGGCCCTCGGCAAGGTGTGCGGATCGGGGGTGGACTTGGCCGTCGTCTGCCTGCGTACCGACCTGGAGCGCTACACCCGGATGCTGCCCGGTGCGGAGATCGTCCCGGCCCCGGCGGCCGTCGCGCACCGCCCCGCCCGGCTCGCCTGGGAGCAGACCGGCCTGCCGCTGCTCGCCCAGCAGGTGGGCGCGCAGGTGCTGCACTCGCCCTTCTACACCTGCCCGCTGCGCGCCGGCTGCCCCGTCACGGTGACCGTGCACGACGCGACGTTCTTCACCGAGCCGGAGCACTACGACAAGTCGCGGCGCACCTTCTTCCGCAGCGCGATCAAGACCTCGCTGCGCCGCGCCAACCGGGTGATCGTGCCGAGCAAGGCCACCCGGGACGAGCTGATCCGGCTGCTCGACGCGGACCCCACCCGGATCGACGTGGCCTACCACGGCGTCGACCACGCTGCCTTCCACGCGCCCGGCGACGAGGAGAAGGCCCGGGTCCGGGCCCGGCTGGGGCTCGGCGGCACCAACTACGTGGCCTTCCTCGGGGCCAAGGAGCCGCGCAAGAACGTGCCGAACCTGATCCGCGGCTGGGCCCGCGCGGTGGCCGACCGGGCGGATCCGCCGGCCCTGGTGATCGCCGGGGGCCAGGGGCACGACGACGACATCGACCGTGCGGTGGCGGAGGTCCCGTCGCACCTGCGGCTGCTCCGTCCCGGCTATCTCCGCTACGCGGACCTGCCCGGCTTCCTCGGCGGGGCGCTGGTGGCCGCCTACCCGTCCTACGGGGAGGGTTTCGGCCTGCCGATCCTGGAGGCGATGGCGTGCGCCGCCCCGGTGCTCACCACGCCCCGGCTGTCGCTGCCGGAGGTGGGCGGCGACGCGGTCGCGTACACCAGCGAGGCGCCCGACCAGATCGCCACGGACCTGGCCGCGTTGCTCGACGACGAGCAGCGGCGGTTGTCCCTGGCCAAGGCCGGGTTCGACCGGGCCAAGGAGTTCACCTGGGAGTCCAGCGCCGAGGTGCACATCGCCGCCTGGAGCCGGGCCCGGGCCTGACCGCCGTGGCCGGCGGCGCGAGAATGCGTCCCCGGTCAGGCGAATCGGGCATGATGTGCGGGTGATCTACGCCGTGATCCCGGCGGGTGGCAGTGGCACGAGATTGTGGCCACTGTCCCGCGCCGGCCATCCCAAGTTCCTCCACCCGCTGACCGGCTCCGCCGCCTCGCTGCTCCAGGCGACGGTGGATCGGCTGGGTCCGCTGACCACCGCCGAACGCACCCTGGTGGTCACCGGGACCGCGCACGTGACGGCGGTGGCGCGCCAGCTCGCCGGGCTGCCGGAGGAGAACATCCTGGTCGAGCCCTCGCCCCGGGACTCGTGCGCGGCGATCGCCCTGGCCGCCGCGGTCATCGCGCGGCGCGACCCGGAGGCGGTGATGGGCTCCTTCGCCGCCGACCACCTGATCGGTGACCCGGAGCGCTGGCGGGAGGTCGTCCGGGAGGCGGTACGCGGCGCCGAGCAGGGCCTGCTGATGACGGTCGGCATCACCCCGACCCGGGCCGAGACCGGCTACGGCTACCTCCAGACCGGCGACCCGGTCGACGGTGGCCCGCTGCGGCCGGTGGCCGAGTTCAAGGAGAAGCCGAGCGCCGAGGTCGCCGAGGCGTACCTGCGCTCTGGGCGGCACCTCTGGAACGCCAGCATGTTCGTGTGGCGGGTCGACGTGTTCCTCGCCGAGCTGGCTCGCCAGCAGCCCGCCCTGCACGCCGGGATCGTCGCGATCGCCGAGGCGTGGGGCACCGAGGAGCAGGACGACGTGCTCGGCACGGTCTGGCCGACGCTGCCGAAGATCTCCGTCGACTACGCGGTGATGGAGGGCGCGGCGACCGCCGGCCGGGTGGCGACCGTGCCGGGCGACTTCGGCTGGAACGACGTCGGTGACTTCCACACCCTGGGCGAGGTACTGCCCGCCGACGCGGACGGCAACGTGGTGCTCGGCGCCGACGCCAAGCCGGGGGTGCTGCTGCGGGACAGCGCCGGACTGGTGGTGGTGCCCCACTCCGGGCGGCTGGTGGCCGCCGTCGGCGTGCGCGACCTGGTCATCGTCGACACCCCGGACGCGCTGCTGGTCTGCCCCCGCGACCGGGCGCAGGACGTGAAGAAGGTCGTCGACGAGCTCAAGGAACGGGGCGAAGAGGGGCTCGTCTGAGCGTCGCCAGGGCCGGGGCGACCAGGTGCGCCGTCCCGCCGGCCAGCGGCTCCGGCAGCCGGTCCGGCGGGAACCAGCCCAGCGCCTCGGACTCCTCGCTGACCCGCTCCACGGCCCCGGGCGGGGCGAGCACGGCGAAGCGCACGTCGTAATGCAGCGAGCCGCCCTGGCAGCTCACCGGGTGGATGTCGACGTCGATCGGGACGGGGTCGATCAGCAGGCCGGCGATGCCGGACTCCTCGCCGGCCTCGCGCAGGGCGGCGGCGGCGAGGGTCCGGTCGGCCGGCTCGCAGTGGCCGCCGAGTTGCACCCACCGCCGGAACTTGCCGTGCAGGCAGAGCAGCACCCGCGACCCGGTGGCGTCGAGCACCAGCGCGCTCGCCGTGACGTGCCCGGGCCGGTGCGCCCGGCTCATCGCCACCGGCCCGGCGGCCAGCAGCGCGACCGTCCGGTCGCGGGCCTCGGCGGCGGCCGGGCCGGTCGGCTCCCACCGGCTCAGCGTCGCGACGGCGTCGGCGTGCAGCGCCGCGTACACCTCGGCGTGCCGCGCCTCGTCCGTCTCGGCGGGCGCGGCCGCGTGCGGCTCCGCGTCCGTCGGTCGGGAGGCGGCGGTGGGGAAGTCGGCCATGTCGACACTGTACGAGCCGACGCTTCGTACCCTGGCCCGGTGACCCTGCGACTGTTGGAGTTCGTCGTGGCCGGCAACGAGGCCAGCGACCTGCTGCCGGTGCGCTCCGTGCCGCTGCTGCGGGCGCACGGTGCCCGGCGGGGCTTCTGGACCGTGCTCGACGAGGGGCCGGTGGAGCACTGCCTGGCCCTGCTGCTGGAGCTGGACGACGGCCGCTGGGTCGCCCACCACGTGGCCGCCGACGCCGGGGCCGAGAACGGCCGCACGGAGGACGGCGAGGCGCTCGCCCACCACGACGGCTGGGTGTACGTCTTCGGGTCCCACTTCGGTT
Source organism: Micromonospora sp. NBC_01740 (assembly GCF_035920365.1). Taxonomy (NCBI): domain Bacteria; kingdom Bacillati; phylum Actinomycetota; class Actinomycetes; order Micromonosporales; family Micromonosporaceae; genus Micromonospora; species Micromonospora sp. NBC_01740. The sequence continues at coordinate 2,495,711 of NZ_CP109150.1, forward strand.
CGAAAGCGGGACCGCTGCGCCCGCGACGCGCCTTCGTGGCCCGGTTCCGCGAGGACGACGCGGCGGCGGGCACCCTGCCGGTGCAGGTGGTGCGCAACCGGTTCCGGCTGCACCGGGCGGTCAACGACGCCCTGCTCGCGGCGGCGTTCACCCCGCTGCCGCCGGGCGAGCGGGTGCGGGCCCGGTTCATCGGGGAGACCGTCGCCCGGGGCACCGCCCGGTCGAAGGGCTGGGTCAGCCGGCTCGTCCCCGACGACCTGCCGCTGAACGTGGAGGCGGCGGCCTTCACGCCGGCCGGCGGGGTCCTGCTCGGACTGCGGTTCCCGGTCACCGCCGACGGCGAGCCGATCCTGGTCGAGCTGACCGGTGTGCCGGAGATGTTCGACCCGGCGCCGAGCTGGCCGCGGGCGGCGGGGGCGTACGTCCTGACGGGAGTGACGCCGCCCGGCGCGCTGGCCGGCTTCCGGGCGATCACGCCCACGGAGGATGGCGGCTACGCGGCGATCGTCGGGTCGATCGACGCGCTGGGCAAGGGCTCGGTGCTGCTCGACGACCATCCGACCGGCGGCGAGGTCACCTCCCGGCACGTGCGGTTTCCCGCACTGGGCGACAAGCACCTGGTCCCCGGCGAGCTGGTGGCCGACCTGGCGCCGTTCCACCACGTGGAGGGGGTGGCCGAGTGGGACGGGCAGAGCTTCTACGTCACCGACGAGGACCATCGGGTGGCGCTCTGGGTCGCCTGAGCTGTGGTGGACCGGCGGCCGGACGACACCTCCGCGGAACACGGCCGCAGACCCTCGTGGTGCCGCCCGGTCGCCGGTCTCTCCCCGTCCCCCGGGTGCCCGTTTCCAGGCGCGTCGGGTGACGTGCCCGCCCCCGTGTACGGGCAGTGAGAGCATGCCGAACGGCCCCCGGAGGCGTCGAGGTCTTTCAGTCCACGCTTAAAGACGGAGATAAGTGCCGGCCAGGTACAGTGCAAACGGTTGCCAGGCATCCCCTCTGCCGGGCGACGCGGGAGCCGTCCATGCTGAAGATCTACTTTTCCGCCGAGGACATCCTCCGGACCCGGGTGGCTCCGGCGGCGGATCCGGTGTGGGAGCTGGTTCTCAGCCTGCACCTGCTGCCCGGCCGTGGCCGGGATCCGCTGCTGGCGGGCTGGCGGCGTAGCGTCACGCGAGGGCTGCGCGAGGTCAGTGACTCGGCGGGACTGCGCCTCCTGCTGACGCTCAACCCGCCCCGCGGCTACTTTCCCGACTTCCTCACCCCGTACGAGAGCGTTTCGGGGTTCGACGCCGGCATGGAGGCGGTCCGCAGCACCCCCACGGCCCTGCTGCAACGCGACCTGGCGCTGCTCGCCGCCAACAGTGCCCTGCCCGTCGGCGCCGGGGCGCTGGCCCGGGGGGAGCCGGACATCCTGCGCGGTCTGACCGGCGCGATGGAGCGCTACCGGGGCCTGGCGATCGACCCGTACTGGACCCGGATCCAGGCCGCGGTGGAGGCCGACCGGTCGCGGCGGGCCCGCGCCCTGCTCGACGGCGGGGTGGAGGGGCTGCTGGCCAGCATGCGGCCCGCCATGCGCTGGGAGGCCGGCATGCTGGAGATCCGCGACTACCCGCACAGCCGGGAGCTGCACCTGGGCGGGCGCGGCCTGCTGCTGGTGCCGTCGTTCTTCTGCGCGGCCACGCCGGTCGCCCTGCTCGATCCGGCGCTGCCCCCGGTCCTCGTCTATCCGGTGGACCGGCTCGGCGGCCTGCTGCCGGCCCCCGGCGAGGGCGGCGGCCCCGGTGCGTCGGATCCGGGTCGGGAGGCGCTGGCCGCGCTGCTCGGCCGGACCCGGGCCGCAGTGCTGGCGGCCAGCGACGACGGCTGCACCACCGGCGAGGTGGCCCGCCGGCTCAACATCTCGGCCGCCGCCGCGAGCCAGCACACCACCGTGCTGCGCAACGCCGGCCTCCTGGTCAGCCAGCGCGACCGCAACACCGTCCTGCACACTCTGACCCCGTTGGGGCGGGCGATGCTCAACTCCTGAGCGCGCCCGGGTGCCGTCAGCCGGGTCCCGGGCGAGGGACGGCTGGTGATTGTGCCCCTGCCCGCCCGGGCGCCGTCAGAGGGCGAGCGCGGCGCTGGCGGTGGTGCCCGGGGGCGGGGGGAGCAGCAGGGAGGCGACGCCCTCGGCCGCCAGGGCGGCGCGGAGGCGTTGCAGGTCGGCGCCGAAGCGGACCAGGTCGACCGGGCCGGCCGGGGTGGCCGGGGAGCCGAGCACCAGCGTCGTCGCGTCCGCCGGCCAGCCGGGCACCCGGGAGGTCAGCCCGGCGTGGGCCTCCTCGTCGGAGACCAGGCTGAAGACCGTGCCGGGGGCGACCACGCCCGCGACCGTGCCGATCGCCCGGCGTACGGCCTCCGGGTCGGGCGGGCTCGGGTTGGGGCCGTCCGCCAGGGTGGCGGCGGCGGCCAGCCCGGCGGCCCTCGCCTCGGCGGTGCCCAGCGAGAAGAGGTCCATCGACGCGTCCCGGACCAGCGCCGACGCGCCGACGCCGTCGTCGGGCTGGGGCGCGGTGAGGTAGCCGCGCACCACCGCGACGGGCATCTGGTCACACTTGCCCTTGATCAGCTCGCCCGCGCCGGCCAGCTCGTCCACCACCGCCATCTGGGTGAGCTGGAGCTCGTTGCCGTACGGGTCGACCTCGCCCCGGTGGTCGCGGATCGCGTCCATCCCGGCGACACCGAGCGCCACGTCGGTGAGCCCGTTGCGCCAGGGCCGGCCCATCGTGTCGCTGACGATCACCGCGACGTCCACGCCGTGGCGCTCGCGCAGGGCGGCGCGCAGCGCCCGGGCGGAGGCGTCCGGGTCCTCGGGGAGCAGCACCAGCCGGGTCTTGTCGACGTTCGAGGCGTCGATGCCGGCCGACGCCATCACGAAGCCGTGGTGGGTCTGCACGATCCGGGTCGCGCCCCGGGTGGCCACCACCCGCGCCGTCTCGGCGGCCAGCACCTCGTCCCGCGCGGCGAGCCGCTCGGGCCCGTCCGCCGGGACGTCGACGAGGCGCCCCTCCGCCTTCGAGACGATCTTGCTGGTCACGACCAGCACGTCGCCGTCGCGCAGCCAGGGCGCGGCGGTGGCGATCAGGCCCGCCAGGTCGTCGCCCTCGGACACGTGGCCGATGCCCGGCACCGGCAGGATCTCAAGCCTCACGTCAGCTCCAGCGCGGCGCGGACCATGGCCGCCGTCGCCGCCTCGTCGGTCATCCGCAGCGGTGCCGCGCGGACCGTCACCTCCGGCACCACCGCGCCGGCGTCCTCCTCGGCGACCAGCCAGCCGTCGAGCAGCCCGCCGGCCGACCGGCCGCCGTAGAGCCGGCCCACGCCGGCCGCGCTGCACTCCACCCCGAGCACCGCCAGGCAGCGGTCGGCCATGCCGCGCACCGGCGCGCCGCCGATGATCGGCGACACGCCGACCACCGGCGCGGGGCCGTCAGCGACCGCCTCGCGCAGCCCGGGCACGGCCAGGATCGGGGCGACGCTCACGACCGGGTTGCTCGGCGCGATCAGCACCACGTCGGCCCCGGCGACGGCCTCCAGCACGCCGGGCGCCGGCCGGGCGGCCTCCGCGCCGACGAAGACGAACCTGTGGGTGGGGACGTCGCCGCGGTGGCGTACCCACCACTCCTGGAAGTGGATCGCCCGCTGGCCGCCGTCGAGCTCCACCACCACGTGCGTCTCGAGCCGGTCGTCGGTCGCCGGCAGCATGCGTACGCCCGGCTGCCAGCGGGCGGCGAGCGCCTCGGTGACGGCGTGCAGCGGGTAGCCGGCGTTGATCATCGTGGTCCGCACCAGGTGGGTGGCGATGTCCTTGTCGCCGAGCCCGAACCAGCTCGGCTCGGCGCCGTACGCGGCCAGTTCCTGCTTGACCGTCCAGCTCTCGCCGACGCGCCCCCAGCCCCGCTCCGGATCCGCGCCGCCACCCAGCGTGTACATCACGCTGTCCAGGTCGGGGCAGACCTTGAGCCCGTGCAGGAGCAGATCGTCGCCGACGTTGACCACGGCGGTCACCTCGGCGCCGACCTCCCGGGCGTACGCACGTACGCCGACCAGGAAGCGAGCACCTCCGATGCCGCCCGTCAGAACCACGATGCGCATGCGCCCATCCTCGCGTACGGGCCGCCTCCGGTCCGCGTGTGGGCCGGGAGACTAGGCTCACGTCGGCAACTGTCCGCATTCGCCCCGAGGGGGATCCCGTGACCAGCCCCGCCGAGCCCGCGTCCACCGACGCGACGCAGGCCAGCCAACTGACCAAGCCGCTGCGTGAACTCGCCGCGTTCGTGCTCCTCGGCGCGAACGCCGTGTTCCTCTTCGTCGGCCTGATCCGGCTGGTGACGCCCACCGAGTACAGCACGATCGGGGGCCGGGCGGGCAGCGCCTTCTTCGCCTTCGTCGGCGTGGAGTCGGTGTTCCTGCCGCTGCTGGCCGTGCTGCTCGCCACGCACGTGAAGCCCCCGGTGCCGAAGGCGAAGCTGATCACCCAGGTCGCCCTGGGCGAGTACGCCTTCAGCGCGCTGTTCGGCGGGCTGACCTTCCTCTTCTGGACGGTCGACCGGCTGGCCGAGGGCGAGATCCTCGACGCCTTCCTGGGCCTGCTGAGCCGCGTGGCCTGGCTGGCGCTGTTCGCCGTCGCCGCGTACGTCGTGTTCAAGGTCTGGCGCACCCTCTACCACGTGCCGAAGCCGAAGCCGCAGCCCGGCGTGTACGGCCAGCCGCAGCCCGGCTGGCCCCAGCAGCAGGGCGGCTACCCCGTCCCGGGTCAGCAGGTCCCCGGCCAGCAGGTCCCGGGTCAGCAGGTTCCCGGTCAGCAGGTCCCGGGTCAGCAGGTTCCCGGTCAGCAGGGCGGCTGGCAGGCGCCGGGCCCCTACGGCGCCCCGTACGGTCAGCAGCCCGCGCCGTACGCCGGCGGCCCGCAGCCGGGCTCGCCGTTCGCCCCGCAGTCCGCGCCCCCGGCCGCTCCCGCCCCGCAGTCCGCGCCCCCGTTCGGCCAGCCGCAGAGTGCCCCGCCGTTCGGCCAGCCGCCCTCGGCCGACCCGACCCAGGCGATCCCGCGCCAGCCCGTCGAGCCGGCGGAGCCCACCCAGGCGATTCCGCGTCCCGCCGCCGACGAGACCGACCGGACCCAGCGCATCAACCCCGGCGAGAGCCCCGACGCCCCGCGCTGACCGCGACCCCGCCCCACCCGAGCGCCCCGCACGGCTCCCCGTGCGGGGCGCTCGCCGTCCTGCCCCCACTGCCCCCGTCCCACCTCAACCGCCCCCGTCCCACCTCAACTGCCCCCGCCGACCCCCACTGCCCCTGCCCACCCCCACTGCCCCTGCCTGACCTCCACTGCCCGGCCCACCCAACTGCCCCGCCCCACCCAACTGCCCCGCCCCAGGCCGTTGATCAAGAGGTTTTGGCCTGCAAAGGGTGCTCGCTGGGGCCAAAACCTCTTGATCAACGCCCCGGGGCCGCCCCGGAGCCGCGCCCGGCAGCCGCCCCGGAGCCGCGCCCGGCAGCCGTCCCGAAGGCGCGCCCGGCAGCCGTCCCGGAGGCCGCCCCGGAGGCGCGAGGGGGAGTGGGAGCCGGGGTCGGCGTGGGAGTGGCGTGGGGGGTGGGGTGCGCTGGGTCACCGTGTGGGCCGGGAGGGTGAGGTGGGATGGGGCGGATGAGCGCCTAGGCTGGGCGGATGGTTGATCGCACCGTGCCCGGCCCGACCGATGCGAGCGTGCGGCGGGCACTGCACCGGGCCGCGAGCGGGCGGGCGCTCGACGTCGACGAGGCCGCCGCGCTGCTGGCCGCCCGGGGCGGGGCGCTGGACGAACTGCTCGACGTGGCGGGCGCCGTGCGCGACGCCGGGCTGCGCGAGGCCGGGCGGCCGGGCGTGGTCACGTACTCGAAGAAGGTCTTCATTCCTCTCACCCGGCTGTGCCGGGACCGGTGCCACTACTGCACCTTCGCGACCGTGCCGCACCGGCTGCCGGCGGCCTTCCTCGACCGGGACGAGGTCCTCGCCATCGCGCGGGCGGGCGCGGCGCAGGGCTGCAAGGAGGCCCTGTTCACGCTCGGCGACCGGCCGGAGGAGCGCTGGCCGGCGGCCCGGCAGTGGCTGGACGAGCGCGGCTACGACTCCACCCTGGACTACCTGCGCGCCTGCGCGGTGGCGGTGCTGGAGGAGACCGGGCTGCTGCCGCACCTGAACCCGGGCGTGCTCTCCTGGTCGGAGTTGCAGCGGCTCAAGCCCGTCGCGCCCAGCATGGGGATGATGCTGGAGACCACGGCGACGCGGCTGTGGTCGGAGCCGGGCGGCCCGCACTTCGGCTCGCCGGACAAGGAGCCGGCGGTACGGCTGCGAGTGCTCGACGACGCGGGCCGGGTCGGCGTGCCGTTCACCACCGGCATCCTGATCGGCATCGGCGAGACGCCCGCCGAGCGGGTCGACGCGATCTTCGCGATCCGCCGGGCGCACCGCGAGTACGGCCACCTCCAGGAGGTGATCGTGCAGAACTTCCGCGCGAAGCCGGACACGGCGATGCGCGGGATGCCCGACGCCGAACTGCGCGATCTGGCCGCCACGGTGGCGGTGGCCCGGGTGCTGCTCGGGCCGAAGGCCCGGATCCAGGCCCCGCCGAACCTCATCGCGGGCGAGTACGACCTGCTGCTGCGCGCCGGCATCGACGACTGGGGCGGGGTCTCCCCGCTGACCCCGGACCACGTCAACCCGGAGCGTCCCTGGCCGCAGATCGACGAGCTGGCCCGGCACACGGAGAAGTCCGGCTTCACCCTGCGCGAGCGGCTGACGATCTACCCCGAGTACGTACGGGCCGGCGATCCGTGGCTGGATCCGCGCCTGTTGCCGCACGTCGGCGCGCTGGCCGATCCGGCGACCGGGCTGGCCGTCGAGGCGGCCCGACCGGTGGGCCGGCCCTGGCAGGAGCCCGACGAGACGTACGGCGGCCGGACCGACCTGCACGCGACCATCGACACCACCGGGCGCACCGGTGACCGGCGCGGCGACTTCGACCACGTCTACGGCGACTGGGCGGAGGTGGCCGGCAAGGTCACCGCCGGGGCCGGGGGCGGGACCGACGGCGACCTGCGGGCCGGGTTGCGGCTGGCGGCCGACGACCCGGCGGCGCTGCTGGAGCCCCGGCACGCCGACGCCGCGCTGGCGCTGTTCGCCGCCGACGGGCCGGCGCTCGACGAGCTGTGCCGGCTCGCCGACGACGTCCGCCGGGCGGCGGTCGGCGACGACGTGACGTACGTGGTCAACCGCAACATCAACTTCAGCAACGTCTGCTATGTCGGGTGCCGGTTCTGCGCCTTCGCCCAGCGGGAGCGGGACGCCGACGCGTACCGGCTGTCGGTGGACCAGGTCGCCGACCGGGCCGAGGAGGCGTGGGCGGCCGGTGCCAGCGAGGTATGCCTCCAGGGCGGGATCGACCCGAAGCTGCCGGTGACCGTCTACGCCGACCTGGTCCGGGCGATCAAGGCGCGGGTGCCGGGGATGCACGTGCACGCGTTCTCGCCGATGGAGATCGTCACCGCCGCCGCCAAGGCCGGCGTGCCGGTGCGGGAGTGGCTGACCGGGCTGCGCGAGGCCGGCCTGGACACCATCCCGGGCACCGCCGCCGAGATTCTCGACGACGACGTGCGCTGGGTGCTCACCAAGGGCAAACTGCCGGCCGCCGCCTGGGTCGACGTGGTCGGCACGGCCCACGAGCTGGGCATCCGGTCCAGCTCCACCATGATGTACGGCCACGTGGACCACCCCGGGCAGTGGCTCGCGCACTTCCGGGTGCTGGCCGGGTTGCAGGACCGTACGGGCGGCTTCACCGAGTTCGTGGCGCTGCCGTTCGTGCACACGAACGCGCCGATCTACCTGGCCGGCATCGCCCGCCCGGGGCCGACGTGGCGGGAGAACCGGGTCGTGCACGCGATGGCCCGGCTGCTGCTGCACGGCCGGATCGACAACATCCAGTGCTCCTGGGTGAAGCTCGGCGACGAGGGTACGGCGGCGATGCTGCGGGGCGGCTGCAACGACCTGGGCGGCACGCTGATGGAGGAGACGATCTCCCGGATGGCCGGCTCCGGCAACGGCTCGGCCCGTACCGAGGAGCAGTTGATCGCCATCGCGACGGCCGCCGGACGACCGGCCCGCAGGCGCACGACAGCGTACGGCAGCCCTCGTCCATAGCGGACATCGCGCGGCACGCCGCCGGCCTGACTCATCCGCCTCACCCGTACCGCCTGGTGGGACGAGCGGCCATCGGTGGGCGGGATTTCTGTCGCAAGTGGAGGGACGGCCGGATCCGTCCGGCACAGCAGCGTGTTGGTGGCCCGCCGCGATTCGGGGTACGCGGGCGCACCGCCGCGCCGCGTCCACATCGTGGGCGCAGCGCCGTCGGCGTTGCCGGCTCGGCGGGCGGTCGGCGGCAACTCGGGTTAACCTGTGCCCCACCAAGATCAACGAATCGCGGTGGGTGACTTCCGAGCGTCCTCATCGGCCTTCCCTGTGCGGTCGGCGGGGAAGCGCCACGGGAGAAAACTCGGGCAACTCGCCGGAGAGGGCGTTACTCGGCCGGGGTCTGAATCGATAGGGCAGGTTGCGAGGCCGGGTGGCCGGGTGGCCGTCCGGAGTGTTGTCGGGAGGACGACTCCATTATCAAGTTCAGCTTGACGGCGCACGCATTACACGCGTGTAATTTGAATGGGGTTGTTCGCACGGAACGCAACAAATCGGGACCGTACGGACAAGCACGCCTTCCGCGTGGGGGGTTGCAGCGGCGATGACGCCGGTGCGCGACAAGGAGGCATCTGATGGACGGCCAGCTTGAGGTGGCCGACCTGCTCGGAAACGCGCCGGAGTGGCAGGAGCGGGCGCTTTGCTCCCAGACCGATCCGGAGGCGTTCTTTCCCGAGAAGGGCGGCTCGACCCGCGAGGCGAAGCGGATCTGCTCGCGCTGCGAGGTGAAGACGGAATGCCTCGAATACGCTCTCGGCCACGACGAGCGGTTCGGGATCTGGGGCGGGCTCTCCGAGCGGGAGCGGCGCAAGCTCAAGCGGCGGGTCGCCTGAGCTTTGCCGGGCCGGGGCGGTGGGGGCCGCCCGGCTCAGGCCAACTCGTCGGGGTCCACCCCGAGCAGATTGGCCACCTGTTCGATGATCACGTCGTGCACGAGATCCGCGAGGTCCTCGCGGTCCATCGCCCGGAACTCCAACGGCCGGCGGTAGAGCACGATCCGCGGGGGCACCTCCTGCCGGCCGGGGCGACCCGGCAGCAGCCGGGCGAGCGGTACCTCGCCGTCCTCCAGCACATCGGAGTCGTAGACGTTGAGGTCCGGCGGAACGTCCTCCACAGCGAACTCGACCCCGGCCAGTTCCTTGGCGAACCGCCGTTCGAGGGTCTCGACCGTGTCCAGCACCAGATCGTCGAAGATCTCCGCCTTCGTACGCGCCAACGGCACCGTCGCCGGCACCAGCCGCCCGCGCAGGCCGCGCCCGTGCCGGTCGCGGTGGGCGCGCCGGCCGGGGCCGGGGCGGCGGTGTTCCGGGCTCGTCATGAGGAAAGGTTAGCGCCCGCACCGACCTGGCCTGCGGCAGCGCCGCTGGCGCGGCGCGGCGCGGTCGGCATCCGCGGGGTGGCGCTCGCCCGCCCGGGGGCCGGCCGGTGCGCAACCGGCCGAATTGTGATCACCGTGACGGGCGTGTCGCAACGCGAAGCAGTGCGCCGGACCCGGTAATGGAGATACCCTGCCGCCGTGAGGTCACCACGGCGCTGCTCCCGTAACGGCTGCCCCCGGCAAGCGGTCGCCACGCTGACCTATGTCTACAACGAGTCGACAGCGGTGGTCGGCCCCCTGGCGGCGTTCGCCGAGCCGCACACGTACGACCTCTGTGAACCGCACGCCCGGAGCCTGACGGCGCCGCGCGGCTGGGACGTGGTCCGGCACGAGGGCGAGTTCGAGCCCCCGCCGCCCACCACCGACGATCTGGTCGCCCTCGCCGAGGCCGTCCGCGAGGCCGCCCGCCCGGTGGCTCCGCGCCCGCCCGAGGACGACCAGACCGTCAACTCGACCCCCCAGACGGGCCGCCGGGGTCACCTCCGCGTCATCCCCCCGAACCACTGACCCGCCGCTTCGGCGGAGGTCGCGGGGCGCCGAGGCGTCCGCGCTGACTCGACAGCCTGCCGGCCGAGGTGCGGGCGGCAGGGACCGGACCGCTGCGCCCCACTCGTTCCGCAACCCGGTCCGGGTGCAGCCGCGTAGGCATGTCCAGGGCCTTTTCCGGGCGGTCGTCGGCCACCTCGGATGCGCGAAACAGATCCCGCCGCGACACGCCGGCAGCGTCACGACAAGGGCACGCAGCGTGGCTACCGTGCGCCCCAGTGTGATCGCGGGCGCGGGAGGTCGGATGGTGAACGAGGTACTTCGGGTGGCGATGGCCGAGAAGGGCGAGACCGCCGAGTCGCTGGCGGAGAAGGTGGGTGTCGACCCGAAGACGGCGGGGCGGTGGCTCGCCTCGGGGCGGATCCCGCATCCCAGGACCCGGATCGCCGTCGCCGAGGTCCTCGGGCGCGACGCCGCCGAGCTGTGGCCCGAGCCGTTCCGCCGCCGCGACCTGCCGTGGTTCCGGCCGTGGGCCGAGCTGGAGCAGGACGCCGTCTCGATCAGGTCTTACCAGCCATCGCTGGTGCCGGGCCTGCTCCAGACCGAGGGGTACGCCCGCGCGGTGCTGGCGACCGGCGGCCTGCTCCCGGCGGCCGAGGTGGACGAGATCGTGGGCGGCCGGCTGGCCCGGCAGGCGATCCTGGCCCGGGACGCCCCGCCCCAGCTCGTCGCCGTGATCGACGAGGTGGTGCTGCGCCGGCGGGTGGGGGACCGGGCGGTGATGGCCGGGCAGTTGGCCCACCTGCTGGCAATCGCCGCGCAGGAGCACGTGCAGGTGCGGGTGATCCCCGCCGAGACGCCGTGGCACACCGGGCTCGCCGGGCCGTTCGTGCTGATCCGCCTGCCCGACGGCGCCGAGACGGCCTATGTGGACAACCAGCTTCGCGGTCAGGTGGTGACCGAGAGTGCCGACGTTGCTAGCCTGGGCGCGAGATGGGAGAGCGTCGCCGGCGAGGCGCTGCCGCGACGCAAGTCGATCGAGCTGATCGGGGAAGTGGCGACGACATGGACATGACCGACGCCCGCTGGCGCACCGCGACCCGCAGCAGCAACAACGGTGGCGACTGCGTCGAGGTGGCCGACAACCTGCCCGGTCGGGTGCTCGTGCGGGACAGCAAGGACCGCGCCGGGGGCGTGCTCACCTTCGCGCCGGACGCCTGGCGGGCGTTCGTCGGGTCGGCCGGCCGGCACGGGCGCGCCGGCTGATCGGGGCGGTGCCCCAGGCGTACGCCTGCCCGCGCAGCGTGCGGCAGGCGAACGCCGCACCGGCGGGACAGGGCCGCCACCGCGACGGTCCGCATCGCTCCCGTGGTCGAGCAGGATGTGGTCGCGTCATCGCCCTTCGCGCACGCTGATACCCGCCGTCCGTCGTCGCCGTCGGCCCATGCCAATATCTGTCGTTCACCGCACCTGACGTCCCGCCGGCGCGCCACTCCCGCCTGCCCGCCGACGATGACCCAGAGGAGTCGTCACATGCGAACTCCCCTCCGGCCCCTCACCCGGCGTGGGCTGCTGACCGGCGCCCTCGGCTCGGCGGCACTGCTGGCGGCGGGCGGCTCGCTGGCCGGCTGCGGCACCGAGGCCGCCACCCAGACGGAGGCCGGCTGCGTCAGCGAGGACCTGTCCGGCACCGAGAAGACGCTGACGTTCTCCAACTGGCCGCAGTACATGGACGTGGACGACGCCGACGCCGCCAAGCGGCCCACCCTGGACGCGTTCGTCGCGAAGAGTGGCATCCGGGTCGCCTACACCGAGGACATCAACGACAACAACGAGTTCTTCGGCAAGGTGCAGCACCAGCTCGCGGGATGCCAGCCCACCGGGCGGGACATCATGGTGCTCAGCGACTGGCTGACGGCGCGGATGATCCGGCTCGGCTGGGTCCAGAAGCTCGACCCGTCGAAGCTGCCCAACGTCCAGGCCAACCTGCTGTCCTCGCTGCGCAACCGGTCCTTCGACCCCTCGGACCACCTCGCCATCCCGTGGCAGTCGGGCCTGGCCGGTCTCGCCTACAACGGCCGGGTCGCCAGGGAGATCCGTACGGTCGACGAGCTGCTCACCCGCCCCGACCTCAGGGGCAGGGTGACCGCGCTGGCCGAGATGAGCGACACCATGGGCCTGCTGCTCCAGTCGAACGGCCACGATCCGGCGTACTTCAGCGACGCCCAGTTCGACGACGCGCTCGCCAAGCTGAAGAAGGCCGTCGACTCGGGCCAGATCCGCCGGTTCACCGGCAACGACTACGCGCCGGCACTCGCCAAGGGCGACATCGCCGCCTGCATCGGCTGGTCCGGCGACGCCATCCAGCTCGGCTTCGAAGACGACAAGATCAAATTCGTCGTACCCGAGTCCGGGGCGATGCTCTGGTCGGACAACATGCTGGTGCCGAACAGGGCCACCCACAAGGGCAACGCCGAGAAACTCATCGACTACTACTACCAACCGGCGGTCGCCGCCCGGCTCGCGGCGTACGTCAACTACATCTGCCCCGTCAAGGGTGCGCAGGCCGAGATGGAGAAGATCGACCCGGCGCTGGCCGCCCACCCGTTGATCTTCCCCGACGACGCCATGCTCGCCAGAACGGCGGTCTTCATGGCGCTGGACGAGAAGCAGGAGCGCGAGTACGAGAGCAAGTTCCAGCGGGTCATCGGGGCGTGAGCGGGATGGGCGGGACGACTGCGGAACGCGGGAGCCCGGCCGGCGACCTGCGGCTGGCGAACCTCACCAAGCGGTTCGGCGGCGTCACCGCGGTGGACGACCTCAACCTGACCGTCCCGCAGGGCTCGTACTTCGCCCTGCTCGGCCCGTCCGGCTGCGGCAAGACCACCACGCTGCGGATGATCGCCGGCCTGGAGGAGCCGACCGGGGGGCAGGTGCTGCTGGGCGAACGGGACGTCACCCGGCTGCGCCCGCACAAGCGGCCGGTGAACACCGTCTTCCAGAGCTACGCGCTCTTCCCGCACCTGGACGTCTTCGAGAACGTGGCGTTCGGCCTGCGCCGGCGGGGCATCCGCTCCGTCGACGACGAGGTCATGGGCATGCTCGCGCTGGTGCAGCTCGACGACCACGGCCGCCGCCGCCCCGCCGAGCTGTCCGGCGGGCAGCAGCAGCGCGTCGCGCTGGCCCGCGCCCTCGTCAACCGCCCGCAGGTGATGCTGCTGGACGAGCCGCTCGGCGCGCTGGACCTGAAGCTGCGCCGGCGGATGCAGCTCGAACTCAAGCGGATCCAGACCGAGGTCGGCATCACGTTCGTGCACGTCACCCACGACCAGGAGGAGGCCATGACGATGGCCGACACCGTCGCGGTGCTGAACGCCGGGCGGATCGAGCAGCTCGGCGCCCCCGCCGACCTCTACGAATACCCGGCCACGGCGTTCGTGGCGAACTTCCTCGGCCAGTCCAACCTGCTCGCCGGCGAGGCGGCCGGCGCGACCGGAGAGGAGGTGGCGGTGTCGGCGCACGGCCGCCGCTTCTCGGTGCCCGCCGGCCGGGCCCGGGTCGACCGGGGGCCGGTCCACCTGGGCGTACGCCCGGAGAAGCTGCACCTGGTCGACTCCGTCGACCAGGTCCCCGCCGGATGCCAGCACGTCACCGGGATCGTCACCGACGCCTCCTACGTGGGGGTGAGCACCCAGTACCTGCTGCGCACCGGCTGGGGTGGCGAGCTGACCGCGTTCGTGGCCAACAGCGGCACGGCCCGTCCGCTGCCCGTGGGCACGGAGGCGGCGGCGTACTGGGAGCCACGGCACGCCTTCCTGCTGCCCCGGGAAGCCGGCGGGCAGGACCGGACCGCTCCGGCGCGGGACGAGCCGGTCGGCGCACCCTCGTGAGCGCCCCCGCGCGCCTGCCCAACGATGCCGCCCAGCCGTCGGCACCCGGACCGCCCCGCCCGCCCGGGCGGCACCGGCTCCTGCCGTACCTGCTGCTGCTGCCCGCGGCGGCGTGGCTGCTCGTCTTCTTCGCGGTGCCACTGCTCCAACTCGCCGCCGCCAGCCTCTACGACCCCGCCGGCTCGCTCGCCACCGGGTACGCCATGACGTGGGCCTTCGGCAACTACCCGGACGCGCTCGCCGCGTACTGGCCGCAGTTCGGGCGGTCCTTCGGCTACGCGGGCGCCGCGCTGGTGCTGGCGCTGCTGGCCGGCTACCCGCTCGCGTACGCCATCGCGCGCAAGGCCGGCCGGTGGAAGAACCTGCTGCTGGTCTGCGTGGTCGCGCCGATGTTCACCAGCTTCCTGGTGCGCACGCTGGCGTGGAAGACCATACTGTCGGACAACGGCTGGCTCGTCGGGCTGCTGCGCGACGTGCACCTGCTCGCCCCCGACGGCCGGCTGCTGGCCACCCCCGTCGCGGTCGTGCTCGGCCTGACGTACAACTTCCTGCCCTTCCTGGTGCTGCCGCTGTACGCGAGCCTGGAGCGGCTGGACCCCCGGCTGCTGGAGGCGGCCGGCGACCTCTACGCCGGCCCGCTGCGGACCTTCCGCCGGGTCACCCTGCCGCTGTCCATGCCCGGCCTGGTCGCCGGCACGCTGCTGTTCTTCATCCCGGCCAGCGGCGACTACATCAACGCCGAACTGCTCGGCACCCCCAACGAGTACATGATCGGCAACGTCATCGACTCGGCGTTCCTGGTCCGGCTGGACTACCCGCAGGGCGCGGCGCTGTCGTTCCTGCTGATGGCGGCAATCCTCGCGGTGGTCTTCGGCTACCTGCGCCGGACCGGCCCGGAGAAGGTCCTGTGAGCGCGAGGAGTGCAGCGCAGCGGAGCCCCGCAGTCGTGAGCGAGGGGTTGGCACCGTGAGTGCGCGGATCTTCCGCTGGCTGGCCGATCGTTGGGTGGCGGGCGTGGCGCTGCTGGTGCTCGGTTACCTCCTCCTGCCGATCGCCGTGGTCGCCGCCCTCTCCTTCAACCGCCCCTCCAGCCGCCTGTCGTACGACTTCGACCAGTTCACCCTCGACAACTGGCGCAACCCGTGCGCCACCTCCGACATGTGCGACGCGGTGGTGCGCAGCGTCCAGATCGGCTTCATCGCGACCGTGGTCGCCACGGTGCTCGGCACTCTGATGGCGTTCGCGCTGGCGCGGCACCGGTTCCGTGGCCGTTCCGGGATCGACGTGCTGATCTTCCTGCCGATGGCCACCCCCGAACTGGTGATGGGCACCTCGCTGCTGGCCCTCTTCGTCTCCGCCGGGGTGCCGCAGGGCTTCTGGACCGTCGTCGTCGCGCACGTCATGTTCTGCCTGTCGTTCGTGGTGGTCACCGTCAGGGCGCGGCTGGTCGGGATGGACCCCCGGCTGGAGGAGGCCGCGATGGACCTCTACGCGAGCGAGTGGCAGACCTTCCGGCGGATCACCCTGCCGCTGGCGCTGCCCGGCATCGTGGCCGCCGCGCTGCTCGCGTTCTCGCTCTCCTTCGACGACTTCATCGTCACGAACTTCAACGCCGGCACCACCGTCACGTTCCCCATGTACGTCTGGGGCGCCGCCCAGCGGGGCATCCCGCCGCAGGTCAACGTCATCGGCACCGCCATGTTCCTGCTCGCGCTACTACTGGTGCTCCCCGCCACCCTACGAACGAGAAGAGCCCCTCGCCGCGCGTGAGCGGTGGCGAGGGGCCCTTCGGTGCGGCCGTGCCTGGAGCTGACGGTCCCTAGAGGGTCAGGGTCCAGCCGTCGATGTAGCCGGTGTCGCCGGAGGCGGCGTCCTGGACGCGCAGGTTCCAGGTGCCGTTACGGGTCTCCGTGGAGAGGTTGACCGTATAGGTCTGGTTGATGTTGTCGGCGGAGCCGCCGGTGCGGTTGTGCAGGGTGTAGGTGCTGCCGTCGGGGGCGACCAGGCTGACGACGAGGTCACCGACGTAGGTGTGCACGATCTGCACGGCGACCTTGCTGGTCGACGAGGCGGTACCGGTGCAGCCGGCGATCGCGATGCTGCTGGTGACCGTCGCGTTGTCGTTGACGGTGACGTTGTTGGCGTTGGTGCCGGTGCAGTTCGTCGTGCCGGAGCCGCCCAGGTTGAGCGTCCAGCTGTTCACGTAGCCGGTGTCGCCGGCGCCCGCGTCCTGGACCCGCAGCTTCCAGGTGCCGTTGGCGACCTCGGAGGAGAGGTTGACCGTGTAGGTCTGGTTGATGTTGTCGGCGGAGCCGCCGGTGCGGTTGTGCAGGGTGTAGGCGCTGCCGTCGGGAGCAACGAGGCTGACGGCGAGGTCACCGATGTAGGTGTGCACGATCTGCACGGCGACGGTGCTGGCGGAGCCGGCGGTGCCGGTGCAACCCGCGATGGTGATGGTGCTCTCCACCGTGGCGTTGTCGCTGATCGTCACGTCGGTGCCGTTGGTCTGGGTGCAGCCGGTGGGCGGCGGGGGCGGCGGGGGCGTGGTGCCGCCGTCGCCGACGTACAGCAGCTTGTTGGGCGAGCCGGTGCCGGGGCTGGTCACCGCGTTGCTGGTGGCGTCGGCGACGAGCTTGTCGCGTACCTGCTGCGGGGTGAACGTCGGGTTGGCGGCGAGCACGAGCGCGGCGGCGCCGACCACGTGCGGGGTCGCCATCGAGGTGCCGCTGATGCTGTTCGTGGCCGTGTTGCTGGTGTGCCAGGCCGAGGTGATCGAGCTGCCGGGCGCGAAGATGTCCAGGCAGGTGCCGATGTTGGAGAACGACGAGCGGGCGTCGGTGTTGGTGGTCGAGCCGACGGTGATGCCGGCGAGGAGGCTGGCCGGCGAGCTGTTGCAGGCGTTCGCGCCGTAGTCGTTGCCGGCCGCCAGGCCGTAGGTGACGCCGTCGGCGATGGAGCGGGCCACCGCGTCGTTGAGGGCCTGGCTGAAGCCGCCGCCGAGGCTCATGTTCGCCACCGCGAGCTGGCCGGCGGCGTGGTCGCCGGTCACCCAGTCGACGCCCTGGATGACGCCGGCGTCGGTGCCGCTGCCCTCGCAGTCGAGCACCCGGACGCCGACCAGCGTGACGCCCTTGGCCACGCCGTAGGCGGTGCCGCCGACCGTGCCGGCCACGTGCGTGCCGTGCCCGTTGCAGTCGTCCGCGCTGCCGCCGTCGATGGAGTCGAAGCCGGTGACGGCACGACCGCCGAAGTCGCTGTGGCCGAACCGGATGCCGGTGTCGATGATGTACGCCTTCACGCCCGAGCCGGTGTTCGGGTAGGTGTACGAGTTGTTCAGCGGCAGTGCGCGCTGGTCGAGCCGGTCCAGGCCCCAGGACGGGGTGGGGCTCTGCGTACCGCTGATCCGCATGGTGTGGTTCTGCTGGACGTAGCGCACCGAGGGGTCGGCGGCGAGCCGCTTGGCCTCCGCCTCGGACATCCGCGCCTCGAACCCGCGCAGCGCGTTCTGGTACGTCCGGTTGACCGCGCCCCGGTGCCGGCCGGCGAGGTCACGCGCCTTCTTCGTGACGTCGGTCCGGCCCACCGAGGTGTCCTTGAACACCACGATGTACGAGTCGTCGACGGCGGTGGCGCCGCCCGCCATGAGGATCTGTCCCTCGGCGGGGGCGGCCATCGCCGGGGCGCCGAACGCCACGGCGGTGGCGACGGCGGCGGTCAGCACACCGGCGCGCCAACGGCGCGCGGCTGGATAGGGGAGTGTCATCCCTCGGGTGTTCCTCTCGCTACACGACGGCGGGTGCGCCATCGATCGCAATTGATCAAAGTGAGCAAGAGCGTAGGGCCTCCACGGCAAAATGTGGAGACGTGAGGGGGACTTGTATTAGGGGTGCGGACTGCGGTAATGGATCAGCCGGGCTCACTGCCACGTGGAGGTCTACGCTGCTGCGTGTGGACCCGGTCGCCTTTCATGTCGCCTCCCGCCCCGCACACGGCGAGGGCGAGCTGACCGTCCACCACCCGTACGACGGGCGCGTCGTCGGTCGTACCACCCTCGCCACCGCCGGCCAGGTCGAAGCGGCCGTCGCGGCAGCCGCCGGGGTGGCCGCGGAGGTCGCGGCCCTGCCCGCCCACGCCCGCGCGGCGGCCCTGGACCACGTGTCCCGGCGGCTCGCCGAGCGGGCCGAGGAGTTCGCGCGGCTGATCACCGCCGAGAACGGCAAGCCGTTGAAGTGGGCCCGCGCCGAGGTCGGCCGCGCCGTCTCGACCTTCCGCTGGGCCGCCGAGGAGGCCCGGCGCTTCTCCGGCGAGCTGCAACGCCTCGACACCGACCCCGCCGCCACCGGGCGGATCGCCCTGGTCCGGCGGGCGCCCAAGGGGCCGGTGCTCGGCATCGCGCCGTTCAACTTCCCGCTGAACCTCGTCGCGCACAAGGTCGCCCCGGCCATCGCGGTCGGCGCCCCGATCATCGTCAAGCCCGCCCCCGCCACCCCGCTGTCGGCGCTGCTGCTGGGCGAGCTGCTCGCCGAGACCGACCTGCCGGAGGGGACGTTCTCGGTCCTGCCGCTACCGAACGAGCGCGCCGCCGAGCTGGTCACCGACCCCCGGCTGCCGGTGGTCTCGTTCACTGGCTCCGGGCCGGTCGGCGCGGCGATCCGCCGCTCGGTGCCCGAGAAGCACGTCACCCTGGAGCTGGGCGGCAACGCCGCCGCCGTGATCTGCGAGGACTGGAACACCGCCGAGGACCTGACCTTCGCCGCGCACCGCATCGCGACGTTCTCCAACTACCAGGCCGGCCAGTCGTGCATCGCCGTGCAGCGGGTCTACGTGCACGAATGGCTCTACGACGCGTTCCTGCCCCGCCTCGTCGCGGCGGTGCAGGAGCTGCGGGTCGGCGACCCGTCCGACCCCCTCACCGACGTCGGGCCGCTGATCTCCGCCGACGCCGCCCGCCGGGTCGAGGCGTGGGTGGACGAGGCCGTCACCGCCGGCGCCACCATCGAGCTGGGCGGCCGGCGCGACGGCGCGACCTACCCGCCGACCGTGCTCTCCGGCGTGCCGGCGGACGCCAGGGTCTGCGCCGAGGAGGTCTTCGGGCCCGTGCTGGTGGTCGCCCGCGTCGCGCACGACCAGGCCGCGTTCGCCGCCGTCAACGACTCGGCGTACGGGTTGCAGGCGGGGGTCTTCACTCACCGCCTCGACACGGCCTTCGCGGCGCACCGCGCCCTGGAGGTGGGCGGGGTGATCGTCGGCGACGTGCCGTCGTACCGGGCCGACCAGATGCCGTACGGCGGGGTGAAGGGCAGCGGCGTCGGGCGGGAGGGCGTGCGCAGCGCCATGGAGGACTACACGGAGCCCCGGGTCATGGTGCTGACCGGCCTGTCGCTGTAGCGGCGGCCGCTCACCAGGTGCCGTCGTCGCGTACGCGGGCCGGCGCCCGGCCGAGCAGCAGGGTGGTCAGCGCGGCGTCGATGTCGTCGCCGAGGAACCACTCGCCGGCCTGGTCCAGCGCGAAGACCCGCCCCCGCTCGTCGACGGCGAGGATGCTCTCCTGCCGCTCGGTGCCGATGGGGAAGAGCCGTACGCCGAGCACGGCCGCGAAGTCGGCCAGCGTGTCGGCGGTGTGCGCGACCTGTCGTGGACGGATGTCGAAGCGGGAGATCCAGACCTGCTCGCCGGGGCCGCGTCGCGCGCCCACCAGGCTCGGGAAGGCGGTGAGTGTCGACAAGACCGCGGGGAAGTCGGGATGCGCGGACGTCTCACCCCGGACGGCACCGACGTCCCTGATGGCGGACAGGGCGACGATCTCGTCCCCGAAGTGCGGCCGCCAGCCAGCCGCGACGAGTGCCTGCGCGACGTCCGGATCAAACCGGCCCGGGACCGGGTCGGGCTGCGGGTCCGGCTGCCACGGCATCGTGAAGGCCCGATCGGACCAGGGCAGCACATGGAAGTCCACAAGGGTGTCCACACAGGAGTCGCACGGGCGGTCGGCGAGGCCGCCGTTCGGATCGCCCGGCTCGCGCACCCGATGGACCTCGAACCGGGCGGTCTCCAGGATGTCCTGCGCGTCGGCCATGCCGAGCGGCGCGATGCCCTCGGCGGCGCGGTGGTGGTCGTAGTGGTGCAGAACGTCGGAGACGACGATCAGCTCGGCGTGCCGGTCGCCGCCGCGTACGAGGTGGCCGGCGGGTTGCTCGTCCAGGTAGGAGCGCAGGAGCGGGTGGTGGTTGAGGGTGACGTCGCCCTTGGCGCCCTGCGCGCGGAAGAGTCGTCCCCCGACCGTCAGGTGCGCCGCCGTGTTGGGGGTCGGCAGGCGGTGGATCTCGCGGAGCAGTTGGCTGGCGGGATCGACGGTGCGGGGCACGCCGGGGCCCTGCGGGCGGCTGCGGCGGTACATCTGCGCGACCGCGTCGGTCGGCACGCGCGGCCAGGTGGTCACCTCGCCGGTGAGCTTGTCGACGACGGTGGTGGGCAGGTCGCCGGGCATCGTGTTCGCCTCGCCGGGCATCGTGCTCGCCTCGACGGGCACGGTGGAGGTGATGACGTAGCCGAGGTCGAACTCGTCGATGTTGGGGTGGCAGTCGTGTCCCAGGCGTTGTGACTCGCGGCGGGCCCACACGGCGGCGAGTTGCTCGGCCTGCTGGCGATCGATCACGGCTTGAAAGTACCGGACCCCACGGATTCGTGGCGCCCGGTATGGTTCGCCCTACCGACGGTAACCGGGGGAGGGTGGCGTTGGCCGAGAGTGTGGACCGGGACGCCAATCGCGCGCTGCGGGCGCGGTTCGACGAGGTGTACGGGGACTACCAGCGACTGAGGTCCGGTCTGGACGAGCTGCAGGGCCGGCTCGCCGAACTACGGGTGACCGAGCGCTCCGAGGACGGTCAGGTGACTGCCACCGCCGGTGCCCGTGGCGAGCTGATCTCGGTCGAGCTGCACCCCTCCGTCTTCCACGACCGGGACGCGAAGGCGTTGAGCCGGAAGATCACCGCGACCGTCCACCTGGCCGGCGCTGCGGCGGTCGCCGCCACCCAGGAACTCGTGGCCGGCTACCTGCCCGCCGGCTCCGGGGCGACGGACTTCCTGCGTACGGGTGACTTCGGTTCGTTGCTGGGCCGGGCCGACGCCGTGCTGCGCCGGGGCGAGTGATGGACGGTCAGCTCTGGCTCGACCCGCAGCGCGCCCGACGCGGGGGCGTCGACCTCTCGCTCTCCGGCGAGGCCATCACGGCACGCCGCCGCCAGATGGGCGGCGCCATCGCGGCGGCGAGCGACCGGTCGCCGTGGGGCAAGGACGACATCGGGGCCGCGTTCGAGCAGAAGTACCGCGGCTTCGAGGAGCTGGTCCTGCGCGCGTGGGACGGCGTGGGCCGGCACCTGGAGGGCCTCGGCGCCGATGTGGTCCGGTCGGTGGACGCCAACCTGCGGACGGATGCGGCGAGTGCAGGGCGGCTCGGCCGCGTCGGCGACCGGCACCAGCAGCGCTGATCCGCTGAGGAGACCCGGATGAGTGTGTTGCCGAGCCCCATCCCGCACCCGCTGGACTACTCGCCCTGGCAGTTGCCCGGCTGGGTCTACGAGGCCCTCGACTGGGTGATCGGTGTCGAGTGGCCGGAGGGCAACGAGCGGGCAGTCTGGGAGTTGGCGGACCAGTGGTACGGGGTGGCCGCGGCGCTGGTCGGGCCGCGTGCCGACGCCGTTGCCGCCGCTGGTGAGGTGCGCAGCGGGTACGGCGGCGTCGGGGCGGTCGCGGCGGCCTTCGACGCCGCCTGGCGTCGGGTGGCGGAGGGCGACGAGGCACCGCTGCCGGTGCTGCTGGCTGTCAGCACGGAGCTGGGTCGGCTGGTGGAGGAGTGCGGCTGCGACATCGAGGGCGCGAAGCTCGAGGTGTGGATCGAGCTGGGCATCCTGGTCGTCGAGTTGCTGTCGTTGGCCGTGGCGACGGTGCTCACCGCCGGCGCGGCCTCGCCCGCCGCCGGGGCGGCGATCGCGGCCACCAGGCTGATCGTGCAGCAGATCTTCAAGCGGTTGATGGCGCAGTTGGCGCGTAAGTCGCTCAAGCAGGGGCTCAAGGAGGCCGGCGAGCGGGCGGCGAAGGAGGTCACCAAGGGCGGCATGCGGGGGTTCAGCCGCCGAGCTGCGCTGAGCGGCGTGTCGGAGGCGGCCGAGGAGGGCGGCATCAACCTCGCCACGCAGGCGTACCAGAACTCGACGGGCCGCCGGCACGGGCTGGACGTGACGGAGTTGGGCACCACGGCGCTCGGCGGTATGGCCGGCGGGGCGGTGGCGCCGCTGGCGGGTCTGGGGCGGCACGCCACCGGCCGGGGTGCCCGGGTCGGGGAGCACTTCGGCCGCGAGATGGCCGGCGAGGTGATGGCCGATCAGGCCGCGAGCCTCGCCACGGGCCAGGGGCTGACCTCCGTGGAGGACGCGGCCCGCGCGGCCGCGTCCGGTGTCCGTGGTTCCGCCACCGCGCAGGCCGACGCGGCGCTGCAGGCACGGCTCAGCGGCCAGATGAGCGCCCTGGCCGGGATGTCGCTGACGTCGACGGGAACCGGTGGGCCCTCGACGCCTCCCGAAGTGCCGGCAGCGGATGGGCCACCTGTCGCCCTGCCCAGCGCGGGGGTGGCGCCGTCCGTCACCGTGCCCGACGCGGGAGCGGGTCCTCCGGCCCAGGGAGCGGGGGCATCGGTCAGCGCGCCAGATGAGGGCCAGCGAGGTGTGACCGCTGCGGAGACGGCACCGTCGGCCCGGCCGTCGACGGAGGCCCGGACGGAGCCGACCGGTCCCGCGACGACCACCGCCGCCGCCCAAGCGGGTGACACGACCGCGCCTGTGACCGCTGCCGGAACCGAACGGGTCGGCGCGACCGTCGCGGCCACGTTGCCCGCGCTGCCAGAGTCCGCACCCAGCCCGACTCTCTCCTCTGTCGCGACAGCAGCGCCCGTCCACGGCGCCGCCGGGGGCGTCCCGGTCGGCGTGGAGGGCCAGACGACCATTTCCGGAAACGCCGCGAGCAGCGCCGGCTCCGTCAACGTCGCGAGTGCTGGCCCGTCGAATGGGCCGACAGCGGCGCCGGTGAGCGGGCCCAGCACCGGCCTGGGCACCGCGACGGTCGGGCCGCCCCCCGCCTCGTTCCCTGAGCCGAGAACGGTTGCCTCCGTCCCCGGTGCGGGCCAGGTTCCGTCGGTCGCCAGTCCCGAGCCCGCCGTCGCACGAGGAGCCACCGGAACGGTGCCGGCACAGCCGCAGCCGGCACCACCGACGATGCTGCCTCCGCCCGATGCGCCGGCAGCCGAGCCGAATCCGCACGTCCGCAGCGACACGCCGGCAGCGGCCGGTCAGCATGATTCGGCCGGCCCCCGGGTCAGGAGCCCCGAGTGGTACGCGGCCAAGTGGGCCCTCGACCGGGACGCGTTCGAGAGACGTCGCTACCGCGGCTACTACGAGTCGCAGCGGGCGTGGTTCGAGGACAAGCGCCGTTATGACGAAGCTGTGCGACTCAGGGCCCGCGCGGACGAGCACCACCAGAGGGCGCGGGACTTCGCCGCCCACGCCTTCCATCTGCACCAGACGGGCCAGGCGCGCCAGGCTGACGGGTGGGAGCGGGCAGCGAACGACGAGATGCGGGCGTACGGGGAGTACCTGGACTACGCGGAAGCCGTACTGGCCGGCGGCGTCGTGCCGTCCGTCGTCGGCGTCGTCGATCCTGCGGACTTCCGCCGAATCAACGACGACGTCGGTGACCTGGCATACGGTGCCGTGGAGACCGTCGACCGTTCGGCGCTGACGGGTGACGACCATCCGCCGCCGATCGACCGGTCCCGGAACTACGGCCGGCCCGGCGGTCTGCGTCCGCCGCTGGCCCTGCACCAGAGCGACATCGAACGGCAGGTGCCCCGAGAACCCGACGGGAGCGTGCGGCGCAACGCCGACCCGCGAGTGGGTGGCTGGTTCGGGTTGGTCAACGACGGCGGACCGCAGGCCGACCCGACGCGCGGCATCAACTGCATCGACTGCACCCTGTCGATGTTCGACACCTGGATGCACGGTCGCCCCCGGGTGGCCGCCCCCCGCACCTTCGACGCCTACCTGGCCGGCGACATCACGTGCCCCATCAACGGCGAACGCGACGGCATCGGGCGGGTGGAGGACATCACCGGAGGCCGCTTCCAGCGCCTCTGCCAGCCGACCGAGGACATCCAGGGCGTTGAGCGGCAGCGGGCCATCGACACGGGATACCGCAACCTGCACGACCAGCTCCGCCTCGGCGGCCACGGCAGCTTCGCCTTCGTCATCAACAACTGGGAACAGGGCGGTTCCCACATCTGGGTCGCCCTCAACCAGAACGGCACCATCCTCTACCTCGATCCGCAGACCGGCGCCGTGTCGACGACACCCCTGTACCGGCACCACGGCGTCGCGCATCCGCACAACGCCGTCGACACCGAGGTCCTGGTGATCGGCTCGGACGGCAGACCGATGCCGCTGGGCGGGCTACGGCGGGGGCGGTTCAGCCAGCGACCGGACCTGCCGCAGTACCCACCCGTCGACACCGACCAGGGCTACGGCGAACCGTTCCTCAACCGCATGCACCTGCTGGACGGGCCGGGCTCGGCTCCGTCCGACGGGTCGATGCCACCAGGGCACCCACGACGGTCCGACGAGGCGGGACCGGCTCCCGAACGCAGCGACACATCGCCCGAGGACCTGCGGGCGGCGCGGGAGCGCGCGCAGGCGGAACGGGCGGGGAACCCGGTTGCCGTCGGCGCGATCCTGGCCGCAGAGCCCGACCTGGAACGGGTCTTCGCCGCCGGCGTGACCCCGGCCGAGGTGGCAGCCGGCGTAGACCCCCCGACACTCCGGCGACTCGTACCGCAACTTGACGACGCGGGCGCCGAAGACGTGGCACGGCTGTTCGCGGATCCACGCGTGCAGCGGATGCTGGACGAGAGCTGGAAGGAACCACCCCGCGGTGAGCCAATGCTCGCCGAAACCCTGGTTCGTCAACTTGCCCAGAGGCCCGACCTGGCGCGGATGATGCTCGCAACGCCGGAGCTGGCGAACTCCCTAACAGCACGTCCCGTGACGCTGCATCACCTCGCTAGCCAGCAACAGGCGATCGATGTCCTCGCCTCTGTGCTTCAGGAAATCGCTGAGCGCGGGGCAGAGGCGGTCGCAACCATTGAGGTGCCTATTCCGGATCCTACGCCTCTGAGCGGCGAACAGAGGCTTACCTCGGCCCACTTCATGAGGAGTGGTGAGAGGGCTACACAGCCTGGCTTTGATTTCGGTCGGAGCGAGGATATGGCCTACCGAAAACAATACATTGATCAATTGTATGTGGAGGCGGCTCGGGCTCAAGTTGAAGTCCTTGCATTGGCTGAGCGGCTCGCTTCTCAGGCCCATTCCCCGGCGACTTCGGCCGGGCGGCCGGGCCCAAAGGATAGGCGGCGGGTGGAGGATAAGGTTGATAAGTATGAGGGAGACGCATCTCTGTTGACTGACCTTGCTGCTGCGAAGGTCACCTTCGGTCGAATCTCAGAGCTGTACGATGCGCTCGCTTCGATTCGAGTCGACAATGCACTGGACGTCGTTGAGTTCGACGACCGCTTCATCAGTCCTCAGATGAGCGGCTACCGGGATGTGCAGTTGATGATCCGCGCCTCAAATGGGCATGTTGCCGAATTTCGTCTCCACCTGCGGGCTCTCGATGAGGTAGCTGAGTGGGAACATGCTCTGTATGAGGTGCGACGCGACCTGAAGGCCGTTGCAAAAGAGCAGGGCCGTAACATGTCTCACATGGAGCAAGCGATCTTCAATGGCGTCCTCTTGCAGGAGCAAATCCATTTCTGGAATGCCCTACAGACTACTTTGGATGATGGACTGAGTGATGTCTGAATTGCCAGGCTTGGTGTTGCCGGCGTATTTTAGCTACTTCAAATCTCCAGTGAAAATGGTTCGGACTCCCGACGGGGGGATCGCCGCTTGGAGGCTGTCCAGGAAGACTGGCGGGTGGAGACGTGCCGACGATCTGATTGGGGAGATTCTGGGTGCCGTCGGCGGGGAGATCAGCTCGCTGACCGTGGACTCCTTCATCCAGTGGACAGAGCATGATCGTGGTCGCTATCTGCGGGGCGAGGGGCCGGTCTTCGCGTTGTACGAGACAGTCAGGGCGATCGTAGAGAGTGCCCAGGCCGAAGGGCGACGTCTGACGACGACGGAACTGGCGTTGGTTCGGGGGGTCAGGCGAAAGACGTTCGCCATGTTCGAGGAGCAACTTCAGCAAGCGGGTGACCCCGCGGCTGATCCTTCCCTGGGGACTGAGGGAAGCAACCCTTCCTGAGTTTGCAGCCGCGCCGGGCGAACCTATGGCGGCTCCGGTTGGGCGCGGTGGCATGGCTGCGGAGAAGTCAGCCAATCCAGGCCCCATCGAGGCGTTCCCCTCAGCGACACCCACACCCGGCGATTCGGCTGGTCGAACAAGTCCCTGCACCCCGACGACGGCCCTCCGCTCCGACGGCAACTTTTCCCGGAGGAGCAGTAGGCGCCTGCCGTCCTGGAGGGTCGTGGAATCGGGGCGGCTTGCCGGGCCGGAATACCATGGCGAAATGGCTGAAACAGACAATGGGCAGAAGTCGTCCGGCTCTGGCGGGTGGCGTTCCAACACCTGGGCCTGGCCGGTCGGCCTCCTGCTCGGTCTGGTCATCGGCCTGGCCGCACTGGACGGGGCCGCCGGTGTGGGCGTCGGCATCGCGATGGGGGTGGCCTTCGCCGTCGCCCTGGGAGCCGGCAGCACCCAGGACGACGACAGCGAAGACGACGACAGCGAAGACGAGGACAGCGCCGACAGCGAGGACGACGACAGAAAGGAGGCCGTCAGCGGTCCCGGCAGCGAGGACGGCGACGGGCGGAACGCTCACAGGCAGGGCGCCGAGCGGCAGCGAGTCAGCCCGGAGGGTTCCGGGACGCCGGGTACCGACGGGCAGGGCGCCGACAGGTCGCGTACCGACGGGCCGTCGTGACGTCGGGCGAACCCGGAGCCGCGCGGGTGGAGACGACCGGGGCGTCGGATCCCCGGATCGACAGGCCGGGCAGTGTGGCGGAGGCGCTTGCCGTACAGGAGCGGTTGCGGCCACTGGTGGACCTGGCCGGGCCCGGTCCGGCCGAGCCCGCGACGGTGGCCGGGCTGGACGTGGCGTACGCCGAGAGTGGTGACCGGCTGGCGGCGGCCGTGACCGTGCTGGACGCCCGGACCCTCGCGGTGGTCGACTCGGCGGTGAGCGTGGGCCGGCCCGCGTTCGGGTACGTCCCGGGGCTCTTCGCCTTCCGCGAGTTGCCCGCGCTGCTGGACGCGCTCGACCGGCTGACCGTGCTTCCCGAGCTGCTGGTCTGTGACGGGCACGGGTTGGCCCACCCGCGCCGGTTCGGGCTCGCCTGCCACCTGGGCGTGGTGACCGGCCTGCCCGCCATCGGGGTGGGCAAGACGCCCCTGCTGGGGGAGTGGACGCCGCCGGCCGGGCGCCGTGGCGCGTGGACGCCGTTGCGCGACGGGGGCGAGACCGTGGGTCGGGTGCTGCGTACGCGGGACGGCGTGAAGCCGGTCTTCGTCAGCGTCGGCCACCGGATGAGCCTCGACGACGCGACCGCGCGGGTGCTGGCGTTGACGCCGCGCTACCGGCTGCCGGAGACCACCCGTACCGCCGACCGGCTCTGCCGCGACGCCCTGGCCGCCGCCGAGACGACCGTCCGTACCACCTGAGGCCCGACCGCCCGCGCCGTCTGAAGCGATCACCCGCGCCACCTGAGGCCGCCGCCGGAGCGACCGCCCGCGAGCCGCCTCGGGCCGCCGCCGGGTTCGGCAGGCCCGGACCGACGGACGCGTGACCGTCCCGCCGCCGGCCAGGGTGCGCGGACCGGGTCGCGGGGTAATACGGCGCACATCCGGAGCGCTCAATGATCGGGCCCCGACCGGGCCCGGTAGTAGCCTGACCGGCGGACCCCCGTCGGGGGAGGAACGGCGAGGTGATCATGGCGGTACGTCGGCACGCGGCGCGGCTTGCGACGGTCTGCGCGTTGCTGGGCGGCCTGGTGGCGCTCGGCGCGACGCCGGCGCTCGCCGCAGGCGACTCGGTCCGGGTGCGTTCGGCCGGCAGCTTCACCGCCGGCGGTTCCGCCGGGAGCGTCTCGATCGAGGTGCGCAAGCGCAGCGACGGCTGCGTGCTGCTGCGTACCGCACTGGGGTTGCGCCTGGCCGGCCTGCGCGCCGACCAGGTCAGCGCGCAGGTCAACGTGGGCGGACGCTGGTTCCCGGTGCCGCTCTCCGGTGCTCGTGGCAGCGCGGCCACGTCGGCCACCTCGCCCCTGAAGCCGAGGCTCTGCAAGGGCAAAAGCATCACGGTGCGCTACCGGGTGGCGTTCGCCGCGGAGGTGCCGGGCGGCCGGCTGGCCGTCAGCGGCGCGGCCAGCGACGCGCTCGGGCGGGCCCTGGGCCGGGGCGCGGTGGCGTCCCGGGTGGTCGGCGACCGGGCCACGCCCTCGCCGACGCCGAAGCCGTCGAAGAAGCCGTCGCCCACCCCGAGCGCGGTCGCCACCGAGGTGCGGGCCAGCGCGGCGGACCCGAGCCTGGCCGCCGGCCAGGGCGCGGGCGCCGTCAGCAACGCTGCCGAGGAGGAGTCCTCCGGCGGCTCGGTGGTCATGTTCTTCGGCATCGCCATGGTCGCCGTCGGGATCCTGCTCATCGTCCTGCTGTTCCGCCGCTCGCGGGCGGACAAGGAGCCGGCCGACCCGGGCCACGTCCCGCTGCCCCGCAACCCCGGTGGCACCACCTACCGCTCCGGGCAGGGCCCGGCCGCCGCCCCCGGCCCACCCGGCCAGGTGTACGGGCAGCAGCCGCCCGCCCCCGGCCTGTACGGCGGCGCGCCCGCTCCGCGGCCGGCCGGCGGCGCGCCCGCTCCGCGGCCGGCCGGCGGCGCGCCCGCTCCGCGCCCCGCCGGCGGCGTGTACGGCAGCCGCCCGGGACCGGCCCCGGAGGCCCCGCAGGTGGTGCCCGGCGCGCCCGCCTCCCCGCCCGTGTCGGCCCCGCCGGCGCCCCCGGTGCCGGGGCAGTACGGGGCGCCGCCGCCCGTGCCGCCCGCCCAGGGCAAGCCCGGTGACCCGCCGCCGGAGACCGGCGGTGGCGACCACACGGTGTTCATGCCCCGGCTCCCTGGCTGAGCCGGGCCGGGCCGCGCCGCTCCGATACGCTCAGGCCGTTGAGGACCTGCGGCGCGAGGAGCGAGACCGGTGTCTGATCTGTCCCAGATCGTGAAGGCCTACGACGTCCGTGGGACGGTGCCGGACCAGTGGGACGAGCAGGCCGCCGAGGCCCTCGGCACGGCCTTCGCGCAGGTGCTGGACGGCTTCGGTGAGCGGGACGGGGCGGCGCTCGTCGCGCACGACATGCGTGCCACCGGTCCTGCTCTGGCCGCCGCCTTCGCCGCCGGCGTGCGCGCCGAGGGGCGCGCCGTCATCGAGCTGGGTCTCGCCTCCACCGACATGCTCTACTACGCCTCCGGCGCGCTGGGGCTGCCCGGCGCGATGTTCACCGCCAGCCACAATCCGGCGCAGTACAACGGCATCAAGATGTGCCGCTCCGGGGCGCGCCCGATCGGGCAGGACAGCGGGCTGGCCGAGATCCGCGAGCGGGCGCAGGCGCTGCTGGACAAGGGCGAGCGTCCGACCGGCACGCCGGCCGCGCCGGCCGAGCGCCGCGACCTGCTGGCCGACTACGCGGCGTACCTGCGGCAGCTGGT
Source organism: Micromonospora sp. NBC_01740 (assembly GCF_035920365.1). Taxonomy (NCBI): domain Bacteria; kingdom Bacillati; phylum Actinomycetota; class Actinomycetes; order Micromonosporales; family Micromonosporaceae; genus Micromonospora; species Micromonospora sp. NBC_01740. The sequence goes on from NZ_CP109150.1 coordinate 2,525,521, forward strand.
CGACCTCTCGGGCATCCGTCCGCTGAAGGTGGTCGTGGACGCCGGCAACGGCATGGCCGGCTACACCGTCCCGGCCGTGCTCGGCGACGCCGTCCTGCCGGCCCTGCCGCTGGAGATCGTGCCGCTCTACTTCGAGCTCGACGGCACCTTCCCCAACCACGAGGCCAACCCGCTGGACCCGGCCAACCTGGTCGACCTCCAGCGCGCGGTGATCGAGCACGGCGCCGAGATCGGCCTGGCGTTCGACGGCGACGCCGACCGCTGCTTCGTGGTCGACGAGCGCGGCGAGCCGGTCTCGCCGTCGGCGGTCACGGCCCTGGTGGCGGCCCGCGAGCTGGCCAAGCACCCCGGCTCGACGGTGATCCACGGCCTGATCACCTCCCGGGCGGTGCCGGAGATCATCCGCGAGCACGGCGGCGAGCCGGTCGTCGCCCGGGTCGGGCACTCCTTCATCAAGGCGGAGATGGCCCGGACGAACGCGATCTTCGGCGGCGAGCACTCCGCCCACTACTACTTCCGCGACTTCTGGTTCGCCGACACCGGCATGCTCGCCGCGCTGCACACCCTGGCCGCCCTGGGCGAGCAGTCGCTGCCGCTGTCCGTGCTGGCCAGCGAGTACGAGCGGTACGTGGCCTCGGGTGAGATCAACTCGACGGTGGCCGACCAGGCCGCGAAGGTGGCCGAGGTGCGGGCCGCGTACCCGCAGGCCGACGTCGACGAGATGGACGGGCTGACCCTGCGCTTCCCGGACGGCGCGTGGTTCAATCTGCGCGCCTCCAACACCGAGCCGCTGCTGCGGCTCAACGTCGAGGCCCCGACGCGGGAGCGGATGACCGCCCTCCGTGACGAGGTGCTCGACCGCGTTCGCCGATAAGATCGCCTGCGCCGGTCGGCACCGTCGATCGGTGAGACCGCATACGTGGAAGGAGCCGCGCCGTGGCCCTGGACCCGCAGTTGCTGGAAATCCTCGCCTGTCCGGACACGCATCACGCCCCGCTCGACTACGACGCGCAGGCGCAGACGCTGACCTGCACCGAGTGCGGCCGGATCTTCGAGGTCCGCGACGACGTGCCGGTGCTGCTGCTGGACGAGGCGCGCGGCCCCTCGGAGCAGTCGTGATCGACGGTGTGGCCGGGGTCAGCGGCCGACGCGAGCCCGACGAGGCACTGCTCGACGACCCGGCCGCGCTGGCCGAGCACGACCCGGGCGGCATGCTGCGGCACACCGCCTCCGCCGGGGCGCAGGTCCGCGAGACGGCCGCGCTGGCCGCCGAGGCCAACCTCCAGGTGCTCGCCGACGAGGGCCGCCCCCGGGCGGTCGTCATCGCCGGCATCGGCACCGCCGGGCGTACCGGTGACGTGCTGGCCACCGTCGCCGGGCCGCGCTGCCCGGTGCCGGTCATCCCGCACCGCAGCGCCGGTGTGCCCGGCTGGGTGGGCGCCGCCGACGTGGTCATCGCCGTCAGCGCGTCCGGTCGCAGCCCCGAGGCGCTGGGCGCCGCCGAGGCCGCGCACCGCCGGGGCGCCCGACTGGTCGCCGTCGGCGCGCCCGACTCGCAGTTGCAGTCCGTGGCCGAGCGGGCCCGGGCGCCGTTCATCCCGGTGCCCCGGCGCGCCCCGGCCCGGGCCAGCCTCTGGGCGCTCACCGTGCCGGTCCTGCTCGCCGCCCGTACGCTCGGGCTCGTGAAGGTCAACGAGGCGGATCTGGCGGAGACCGCGGCCCGGCTGGACGCGGACGCCGACCGCTGCCGCCCGACGGCCGAGTCCTTCGTCAACCCCGCGAAGTCGCTGGCCCTGGGCCTCGCCGGCTCGGTGCCGATCGTCTGGGGCTCGTCGCCGCTGGCCACGGTCGCGGCCCGCCGGTTCGGCGACACCCTGTCCGCCAACGCCCGCTACCCCGTGGTCAGCGGGGCGCTCGGCGAGGCGGGGCGCGGTCGGGTCGGCCTGCTCGACGGCGTGTTCGGCGGTCTGGCCGAGGGGGAGCGCGACATCTTCGCCGACCCCGACGCGGAGGCGCCGTCGGGCACCCGGCTGCGGTTGGTGCTGCTGCGCGACGGCGGGCTGAACCCGGAGGACGACGCCGACGAGCCCCTCGACGTCGAGGAGCGCCGCGCGGACGCCGTGCAGACCCTCGCCGAGCGGCGCGGCGTGCGCTGCGACGTGGTGACCGCCGAGGGCGGCTCCGCGCTGGAGCGGCTCGCCTCGCTGGTCGCCGTGCCGGACTTCGCCTCGATCTACCTCGCCCTGGCACACGGACTGGACCCGATGGCCGTGCCGGCCATCACCGAAATGAAGGAGCTGGCAAACCAGTGAGCGATAGCAGGGAACGGGTCGAGCGGCGCGTCGCGCCGATGCCCGGCGGTGCCGCGCGACACGACGGAGCGACGGCGTGAGCGCCAACGGTGGTACGAAGGCGATCGTCGCCGCCCTGCTGGCCAACGCCGGCATCGCCGTCACCAAGTTCGTCGCGTTCCTGCTGACCGGGTCGTCGTCGATGCTGGCCGAGTCGATCCACTCGGTCGCGGACTCCGGCAACCAGGCCCTGCTGCTGCTCGGCGGGCGTCGGGCCAAGCGCGCGGCCACTCCTCAGCACCCTTTCGGCTACGGCCGGGAGCGCTACATCTACGCGTTCATCGTCTCCATCGTGCTGTTCAGCGTCGGTGGCCTGTTCGCCCTCTACGAGGCGTACCACAAGTGGTCGCACGAGGAGGGCATCACCTCGTGGCACTGGGTGCCGGTCGTGGTGCTGGTGGCGGCGATCATCATGGAGACGTTCTCCTTCCGCACCGCGATCGTCGAGTCCAACCTCGTCCGGGGCAACCAGTCGTGGGTGAAGTTCGTCCGGCGCGCCAAGGCCCCCGAGCTGCCGGTGGTGCTGCTGGAGGACCTGGGCGCGCTGGTCGGTCTGGTCTTCGCGCTCTTCGGCGTGGGCATGACGCTGATCACCGGCAACGGCCGGTGGGACGCGGTGGGCACCGCGATGATCGGTGTGCTGCTGGTGATCATCGCGATCATCCTGGCCATCGAGACCAAGAGCCTGCTGCTCGGTGAGGGCGCCGAGGCGCACGACGTCGCCGCGCTGGAGAAGGCGGTCACCGACGGCCCCGAGTTCGAGCGGATCATCCACATGAAGACGCTCTACCTCGGGCCCGAGGAGCTGATGGTGGCCGCCAAGGTCGCCGTGCCGGCCGGCGTCACCGCCGAGGTGCTGGCGCAGAGCATCAACACCGTCGAGGGTCGGATCCGCGCCGCCGTGCCGACCGCCCGGGTGATCTACCTGGAACCGGACATCTACCACGCCACCGCCGAGCGGGCGGTCGCCGGGACCGCGTCGCCCGCCGAGCCGGGTGAGGTCGCCGGGCGGCCCGGGAGCTGACCGGTGGAACTGCTGCACGGACCGATCCGCGACTACGCCTGGGGGTCCCGCTCGGCGATCGCCGAGTTGCAGGGGCGGCCGGCGCCGAGCGACGGCCCGGAGGCCGAACTGTGGCTGGGCGCCCACCCGGGCGGCCCGGCCCTGGTCGACCGCGACGGCGACCGGGTGAGCCTGACCGACCTGCTGCTCGCCGAGCCGCACCACTGGCTCGGCGAGCGGTTGGTCGGCCGGTTCGGCACCCGGCTGCCGTTCCTGCTCAAGGTGCTCGCCGCCGACGCCCCGCTGAGCCTCCAGGCGCACCCGGACGCCGAGCAGGCCCGCGCCGGGCACGCCGCCGACGCCGCCCGCCCCGACGGACAGCGCAACTACGTCGATCCGTACCACAAGCCGGAGCTGCTGGTCGCGCTCTCGCCGATGGAGGCGCTCTGCGGTTTCCGGGACCCGGCGGCCTCGGCGGCGGCGCTGGCCGGCTTCGGCGTACCCGCGCTGGAGCCGGTGCTGGCGGCGCTGCGGACCGGGCCGGCGGGCCTGCGTGACGCCGTACGACTGCTGCTGACCTGGCCCGCCGACGGGCGCGACGCGCTGGTGGTGGCCGTGGCGTCGGCGCCGGTCGCGGGGCCGGACGCGGAACTGGCCCGGGACCTGGCCGCCGCCTACCCGGGCGACCCCGGGGTGCTGGTGGCGATGCTGCTCAACCGGGTGCGGCTGGCCCCCGGCGAGGCGATCTGGATGCCGGCGGGGAACCTGCACGCCTACCTGCGTGGCACCGGCGTGGAGATCATGGCGGCCAGCGACAACGTGCTGCGCGGCGGGCTGACGCCGAAGCGGGTGGACGTCGAGGAGCTGCTGCGGGTGCTGCGCTTCGAGGTGCTGCGCGACCCGGTGGTGCCGCCGCTGGAGGTCGCCCCGGGCGTGGTCACGTGGCCGGTGCCGGTGGAGGACTTCGCGCTGCACCGGGTGACGGTGGGCGCGGGACTGCCGGCGGTGTCGGTCGAGGTGCCCGGGCCCCGGGTGGTGCTCTGCCGCTCCGGCGAGGTCTCGGTCGACGACGGGGCAGGCGCGGTGACGCTGGCGCCCGGACGGGCGGCCGTCGGCAGCGCCGCCGCCGGGCCGCTGCGCCTGGGCGGCGCCGGGGAGGCGTACGTCGCGAGCTGCGGCCTGCGCTGACCGGCCCAGCGGCGACGCGAAAGTCCGACTTTTCCGGAATAGCTTGACGCGACTCTGGCCGAGTGTGACTCTATGAGTACGCAGCGTTATCGCGACGAAGGTCCGAGAACGCGCGGGGGAACCAAACCGGGGGGATGCACGGGGCGGGCGGCCGATGGACGGGACACCGTTCACGACCGACCGCCCCGTGCGCTGTCCGCTGATGTCTTCGTGCTCACTTCACCCGACCGGTCCTCCCGTCGGCGGCTCGCGCGCGTAAGGTGAATGGTCGCGCAGCACATCGTCCGACAGGAGATTTCATGACCAGCACCCTCCCGGCGTCCGCCAGCGGCACGCCGTCCGAGGCCCGGCCGAGCACTCTCGCCGAGGGCGACTACAAGGTGGCGGATCTGTCGCTCGCCGAGTTCGGGCGTAAGGAGATCCAGCTCGCCGAGCACGAGATGCCCGGCCTGATGGCGATCCGTCGTGAGTTCGCCGACGCCCAGCCGCTCGCCGGTGCCCGGGTCACCGGGTCGCTGCACATGACCATCCAGACCGCCGTCCTCATCGAGACCCTGGTCGCGCTCGGCGCGCAGGTCCGCTGGGCGTCCTGCAACATCTTCTCCACCCAGGACCACGCCGCCGCCGCGATCGTCGTCGGCCCGGAGGGCACCCCCGAGGCCCCGGCCGGCGTCCCGGTCTACGCCTGGAAGGGCGAGAGCCTGGAGGAGTACTGGTGGTGCACCGAGCAGGTGCTCGCCTGGCCCGACGGGCAGGGCCCGAACATGATCCTCGACGACGGCGGCGACGCCACCCTGCTGGTGCACAAGGGCGCCGAGTTCGAGAAGGCCGGCGCGGTGCCGCCGGTCGAGTCCGCCGACTCCGAGGAGTACGCGGTCATCCTCGGCGTGCTGCACCGCTCGCTCGCCGAGGACAACCAGCGGTGGACCCGGATCGCCGCCGGCATCAAGGGCGTGACCGAGGAGACCACCACCGGCGTGCACCGGCTCTACGAGATGCACCGCGCCGGCACCCTGCTCTTCCCCGCCATCAACGTCAACGACTCGGTGACGAAGAGCAAGTTCGACAACAAGTACGGCTGCCGCCACTCGCTGATCGACGGCATCAACCGGGCCACCGACGTGCTGATCGGCGGCAAGATGGCGGTCGTGCTCGGCTACGGCGACGTCGGCAAGGGCTGCGCCGAGTCGCTGCGCGGCCAGGGCGCCCGGGTCGTGGTGACCGAGGTCGACCCGATCTGCGCGCTCCAGGCCGCGATGGACGGCTACCAGGTCGCCACCCTGGACGACGTGGTCGAGCAGGCCGACATCTTCATCACCGCCACCGGCTGCTTCGACGTCATCACCAACGAGCACATGGCCCGGATGAAGCACCAGGCCATCGTCGGCAACATCGGCCACTTCGACAACGAGATCGACATGGCCGGCCTGGCGAAGCGTTCCGACGTCGAGCGGGTCAACATCAAGCCGCAGGTCGACCTCTGGAAGTTCGCCGACGGGCACGCCATCATCGTGCTGTCGGAGGGCCGCCTGCTCAACCTGGGCAACGCCACCGGCCACCCGAGCTTCGTGATGTCGAACTCGTTCGCCAACCAGACGATCGCCCAGATCGAGCTGTTCACCAAGACCGAGGAATACCCGATCGGCGTCTACGTGCTGCCCAAGCACCTCGACGAGAAGGTCGCCCGGCTGCACCTGGAGGCGCTCGGCGCCAAGCTGAGCACCCTCACCAAGGAGCAGGCGTCCTACCTCGGCATCTCCGTGGAGGGCCCGTTCAAGCCGGAGCACTACCGCTACTGACATCCACCGCGCCGACCGGGCCGACCGCTCCCTTCCGAGCGGCCGGCCCGGTCGGCGTTTCGGGGCGGGCGCGCCGCCACGGGTCGAGCCGGCCGGCGTCAGCGCGGGCGGCCGCCCGCCGCCGGGCGGTCAGTCCCGGCGGGGGCGGCGACGGGCGGGGCGGACCCAGCTCCACACGCACCAGACGAGCCACGCCACCGAGACCACGGCGGCCAGCGCGCGCAGCCGCAGCGCGTCGAGCAGCAGCACCACGGCGAGGACGGCCAGCCACGGCCCGAACGCCCTCACGACCGCCACCGACCGAGCACCAGCCGGCGGACCAGCGGCGGAGCGATCCACGACCAGACGCAGAAGAGCATCCACGCCACGGCGAACAGGCCGGCGAGCACGTCCAGACCGGCGACGTTCAGCAGCACGATCACGCCGACCGCGAGCAGCCAGGTGCGGAAGATCCCCAGCCGGTGCAGCGGGCGCAGCGGCAGCAGCAGCGGGTGCGCGTGCACCTGCGCCTCCCATGCCGCCTCGGCGTAGTCGGCATCGGTCGGGTCGTGCGCCACCGCCTGGCCGAACGCGCGGCGCGCGGTGCCCAACCGGCCACGCCGGGCCGAGGTGGCGCCGTGCAGGGCGAGCGCAGCCGGATTGTCCGGCCACGCCCCGAGGAACTCCCTGGCGATCCGGTCGGCCTCCCGGTCGTCCCCCTGGGCGTACGCGAGTTGGACGCGGCACGCGAAGACGGCCGGCTCCTGCGGGCTGATCGCGGCGGCCCGGGCGACCAGGCGTTCCGCCTTGTCGAGCTGCCCCACGGCCGAGCAGAGCTGCGCGTACTGGCACAGCAGCCACGGGTCCTCCGGCTCGATGGCGAGCGCGTCGAGCAGTGCCCGCTCGGCGGCGGGGTACTCGCGGCGGTGGCGCAGCGCGACGCCGAGCCGGCCGAGCAGTTCGGGGTCCGGGCCGGCCTCGGCGAGCCCTCGACGGGCGACGGCGGCCAGGTCGTCCCAGCGGCTCAGCGAGGTCAGCGCGTACGCCCGCAGCCGGAACGCCGCCGGGCTGAGGGCCAGGGCGGCCGGGAGCCGGTCGACCTCGTCGAGGGCCTGCTCCGCGCGGTTCAGCTCGAGCAGGTGCGCCACCCGGGCGAGCTGGGCCTCCGGGGCGGTCATACGGCGGCCACCAGCAGGAACAGCAGGGCCTCGACGACCCCGAACAGGAGCACCGCCCCGAGGCCGGGCAGCCACAGCGACGCCGGCTCGTCGCCACGCAGCTCGTAGGCCCGGAACGGACGTTTCTGCGTGGCGGAGGCGGCGAACCAGACCCCGGCGCCGGCCAGCGCCGCGATCAGCCGGACGGGACGGTCCCCCCAGTCGTCGAGGAAGGCGAGCGTGAGCGCCAACCGGGCCGTCAGCGCGGCCAGCCCGACGCCGAGCACCATCAGGTTCGTCCGACGGGGCAGGCCCAGCCGGTGCCCGTTGACCAGGGCCAGCACGGTGGCGGCCAGCGGACCGGCGAAGACGGCGGGGAAGATCAGCGACTGCGGTCGCCACGGCCGGCGTCGCGTCCCGTACGCCGCCGGCGCGATGGTGGGGGTGAACAGATCGTCGGCCACGATGTTCCCGTCTCGGTAGGGGCGAGCGAGCCGGATCCTGCCACAGCCGGGTGACCGGCGGCGCTCCTGGACGGAGTGGATCCCAGGTCGCGACGTGTGCGGCCCCCGCCCGCCGGTCAGGTGCCGACGTCGGGCACGGGCACGCCACCCGGTGCCGCCGGGGCGACCGCCGGCCGTACCCCCGGAACGGGCTGCACCGGCACGGCGGCCGGCGCCCCGACGGGCACCGCCGGACGGACCGTGCCGGGCGGCACGGCGCCCGCGGGCCCGACGGCGCCTTCAGACGTGGCCACGCCTGCGGGCCCGGCGGTGAAGTCGGGTCCGGCGGCACTCGCAGACCCGACGGCACCCGCGGGCCCGGCTGCACCCGCAGGCCCGGCGGTGAGGTCGGGTCCGGCGGCGCCTTCAGACGTGGCGACGGCTGCGGGCCCGGCGGCGGACGTGGTCGCGCGGGGTGGCGCGGGCGGGTGGAGTGTCAGCTCCGGCCAGAGCGTCGCGGCGGCCGACCGGTCGAGCCCCAGCCGGTATCTCGCCCGGCGGTGCCGCTCGCCGAGGACCGCGGCCAGGTAGACCGACTCGGGCATGCCCGGAGGCGGGGGCGGCGTGACCACCGCCGAGACCTCGGTCCACAACCCGTGCCCCAACCGCCCCCGCGCCGGCTCCGCCAGCTGGTGCACCCGGGCCAGGTACTGGCGGGCGGCCAACGCCAGGCCGTCGTCGAGCCGGCTCAGGTCCACCGCGCCCGCCCAACCGGCCAGCGCGGGTACCGCCGTGGGGACGTGCCGCCAGGCGGTCGCCGTGCGGGTGTGCACGACCAGCGTGCCCGCCACCAGGTCGCCCAGCCGACGCCCGCGCCGGTCGGTCACCATCACCGTCACCCCGGCCACCCAGCTCACCAGCGGCAGCACCAGGCCGGGCCACTCCACGGCCACGCCGACCAGCGCCCGGATCAGCGACTGCCGCGCCGCGACCGGAGCGCCGTCGGCGCTGACCACGCGCAGCCCGACCGCCATCTTGCCCAGCGTGCGGCCGTGGTTGAACCGCTCGCACAGCACCGGGTAGCCGACCAGCACCAGGATCAGGCCCACCGTGGCGATCCCACCGGCCAGGGCGCCGTCGACCAGCCCCTCCGGCAGGTTGAGCATCGCGATGCCGACGCTCATGGACAGCACCAGCATGAGTGCCGCCTGCGCCAGGACGTCGAGCAGCAGCGCGAGCACCCGGGAACCGATCCGGGCGGCCCGGACGTCCAGCTCCACGGCCTCCCCGCTGACCAGCCCGGCGTCACCCCATGGGGCGGGTCGGGCCGGCGGTCGAGGTTGTGCTCTCACCCCGACAGTGAACACTATGATCGCCGGACGGGGGTGACGGTGGATCTCGACGCGTACGTCGCGGAACACGGCGGGCAGTGGCGACGGCTGGAGGAACTCTCCAAGCGCGGCCGGCTCGACGCCGCCGAGGTCGACGAGCTGGTCGCCCTCTACCAGCGGGCGACCACCCAGCTGTCGGTGCTGCGCAGCCGCTCACCCGACCCGGCGCTGGTCAGCCAGCTCTCCCAGGTGGTGCTGCGCGCCCGGGCCCGGCTCACCGGGCGCCCGCGCCCGTCGTGGGCGGCGGTCGGGCGGTTCTTCGTGGCCGGCTTCCCCGCCGCGGTCTACCGCGCCTGGCCCTGGTGGTGCGGGGTGGCGACCGGGTTCAGCCTGCTCAGCCTCTTCCTCATCTGGTTCGTCGCGGGCAACCCGCAGACGGCGGCGGCCTTCATCGGCGAGGCGGCGGCCGCCGACCTGGTCGAGTCCGGCTTCGCCGGCTACTACACCGAGTTCTCCGCGCCGACGTTCGCCTTCCACCTGTGGACGCACAACGCCTGGCTCGCCGCCCAGTGCCTCGCCGCCGGGGTCCTGATCGTCCCGGTGCTCTACCTGCTCTGGCAGAACGCGCTCAACATCGGCGTGGTCGGCGGGGTGATGGTCGCCTACGGCCGCGCGGACGTCTTCTTCGGCCTGATCACCCCGCACGGGCTGCTGGAACTCACCGGCGTCTTCGTGGCCGCCGGGGTGGGCCTGCGCATCGGGTGGGCGTGGATCGCGCCGCCCACGCAGCTCACCCGGGGGCAGTCGGTGGCCCGGGCGGGACGCGAGGGCGTGCTGGTCGCCGTCGGGCTGGTGGGGCTCTTCGCGGTCTCCGCCGTCATCGAGGCGTTCGTGACCCCCGCGCCCGTGCCCATTCCGCTCCGCGTGGCCGTGGGCGCCGCCGTCTGGCTCGCCTTCCTGGCGTACGTGGTGCTCCTCGGTCGCCGCGCCACCCACTCAGATCCCGTTGATCATGAAGTTGTTGCCGTGACACGCCGGGCGGACGGGCAATAACTTCATGATCAACGGAGGCCTGCCGGTGGGTGGGGTGGGTCAGAGTTGGCCCAGGGACTTTAGGCGGAGGTAGGTGTCGGCCAGGGTGGGGGCCAGGCGGCCCGCCGGGGCGTCCACCACCGTCACACCTTGGCGGGCCAGGGCGGTGCGGACCCGGTCTCGTTCGGTTAGGGCGCGCCAGGCCGCTGCTGCGGCGTAGGCGTCCGCCGGGCGCTGCGGGACGGTGGTGGTGAGGGCGGTCAGCACCGGGTCGTGCGTCGCCGCGATCACCACCTTGTGCCGGGCGGCCAGCCGGGGGAGCACCGGCAGCAGCCCCTCGCCGAGGGCGCCGGCCTCCAACGCGGTGAAGAGCACCACCAGGCTGCGCTGGCGCTGCCGGCGCAGCAGCTCGCCCGCGATCAGGTCGAAGTCCGTCTCCACCAGCGTCGGCTGGAGCGGGGCGAGGGCGTGCACCACCCGGGAGAGCAGGGCCGGCCCGCCGGTGCCGGTGACAGTGGCCCGTACCGCCGCATCGGCCGCGAGCAGGTCGACCCGGTCGCCGGCGCGGGCGGCGAGGGCGGTGAGCAGCAGCGCGGCGTCGATCGCGGTGTCCAGCCGGGGTTCGTCGCCGACCCGCACCGCCGACGTCCGTCCGGTGTCCAGCACGCACAGCAGCCGGCGGTCCCGCTCCGGCCGCCACGTGCGCACCAGCACGTCGGCGCGGCGCGCGCTCGCCCGCCAGTCGATCGAGCGCACGTCGTCGCCGACCACGTACTCGCGGAGGGTGTCGAACTCGGTGCCCTGGCCCCGCCCCCGGCTCACCTGGGTGCCGTCGATGACCCGCAGCCGGGACAGCTTCTCCGGCAGGTGCCGGCGGGAGTCGAAGCGGGGCAGCACGCGCAGCGTCCACGGCGGGGTCGCCGGCCGCCCGGAGCGCTGCCGGAACCCGAGCCCCAGCGGCCCGAACGAACGCACGGTCAGCGCCACCGCCGGCCGGTCGCCCCGCCGCAGCGGGGTCAGCCGGCTGGGCAGCGCCACCGTCGCGCCCGGTTCGACGCGTACGAGCTGTCCCGGGGGCACGTCGGGGCGGGCGCCGGCGGAGGGCACCCAGGCGTCGCGGACGCGCGCCCGCAGCGTACGGCCGGAGGGGTTGTGCAGCAGCAGCGCGACGGTGGCGGTGCCGCCGAGCCGGACCGCGCGGTCCCCCTGCCGGGCGGCCGTGAGCGCGCCCGGGGGCGCGGCCAGCGCCCGGTCGAGCAGCACCAGCAGCAGCACCGCCCCGGTCATCACCAGCAGCCCGGCGAACGGCGACGGCCAGGCCGGCAGGGTCAGCGCGCCGACCGCCAGCAGGAGCGCCGCCCGCCAGGTCATCGCGGCGTCGGCACGGTGGCGAGCACCGTGTCCAGCACCTGGTCCACGCCGACGCCCTCCAGCTCCACCTCGGGGCGCAGCCGCAGCCGGTGCCGCAGCGTCGGCCGGGCGACCGCCTTCACGTCGTCCGGTACGACGTGGTCGCGGCCGGCCAGCCAGGCCCACGCCTTGGCCGTGTTGAGCAGCGCCGTGGCGCCCCGGGGCGAGGCGCCCAGCTCCAGCGCCGGGGTGTTGCGGGTGGCCCGGCAGAGGTCGACGACGTAGCCGAAGAGCGGCTCGGCCACGTGCACCCGGCCGACCGCCGCCCGGGCCGCCGCCAGGTCGGCCGCGTCGGCCACCGGCCGTACGCCGGCAGCGGTCAGGTCGCGCGGGTCGAAGCCGGCGTGGTGCGCGCGGAGCACGCCCAGCTCCTCGTCCCGGTTGGGCAGCGGCACGGTGAGCTTGAGCAGGAACCGGTCGAGCTGCGCCTCCGGCAGCGGGTAGGTGCCCTCGTACTCGATCGGGTTCTGGGTGGCGGCGACGATGAACGGGTCGGGCAGCGGCCGCCGTTCGCCCTCCACCGAGACCTGCCGCTCCTCCATCACCTCCAGCAGCGCCGACTGGGTCTTCGGCGGCGTCCGGTTGATCTCGTCGGCGAGCAGCAGGTTGGTGAAGACCGGCCCCTCGCGGAAGGTGAAGGCGGCGGAGCGCGGGTCGAAGATCAGCGAGCCGGTGACGTCGCCCGGCATCAGGTCCGGGGTGAACTGCACCCGCTTGGACCCCAGGTCGAGGGCGGTGGCCACGGTGCGGATCAGCAGGGTCTTGGCCACGCCCGGCACGCCCTCCAGCAGCACGTGCCCGCGGCAGAGCAGGGCGATGACCAGGCCGGTGACGACCGCGTCCTGCCCGACGACCGCCTTGGCGACCTCGGCGCGCAGCCGGTGCAGGGCGGCGCGGGGGTCGACGGGGTCGATGGTCGGCGGCTCGGCGGTACCGGCGGGTCGGGTCACCGGGGGTCTCCTTCGGCTCGGTGCGGGTGCGGTGCGGCTGGCGGGGGCGGTCCGTCGGGGGCGTGCGGGGCGGCGACGCGGGTCAGCCGGTCCAGCGCGCGGGCCAGGTCCAGCAGGTCCTGGTCGGTCTCGGGCCCGGCGCCGTGCAGCACCTCGTCGGTCCACCGGGGGTCGTCGCCGGTGCGGGCGGCGACCGCAGCGGCCACGTCGGTCGGCGGCGCGGTCGGCGGCAGGTGCAGCCGGGGCGTCAGGCGGTCCAGGGCGGCGCTCCGCAGCGTCCGCGCGGCCGCGTCCCGGGCACCCGCCTTCTCGTAGAGCCGCGCCCGGCCGAGCACCGTCTCCGCCGAGCGGACCGTGACCGGCAGCGGCTCCAGCGCCGGCGGGCCGAGCCGGCGGGCCCGCCAGAGCGCGGCCAGCAGGGCGGCAAGGGCGAGCTGGGCCAGCAACGCCCACAGCCAGCCGGGGAAGGCGGACCAGAGCGGGTTCGGCGGGTCGGGCCTGTCGGCCCGGTTGTCGCCCCGCCCCTCGCTGTCGTCGTCGGTCTCCCCGCCCGGGTCAGCCGGGCCGCCGGGCCGCCCGTCGCCGGTGCCGTCCCCGGTGCCGGTGCCGCTTCCCGGGCCGCCGTACCCGGTGGAGCCGCCCGGCGTCGGCGACCAGGCCGGGCTGCCGCTGCTGCCGTCGCCGAAGACCGGCGGGGGTTCGGGGCCGTCCAGGTCGAGCCACACCACCCGGCCGGGCCCGCCGAGCAGCGCGGTGGCGAACGCCCGGTTGTCCCACTCGTCGATCCGGTCGTTGCGGAACGGATCGCTGGCGCCCACCGCCACGGTGCTCTCGGGGACCCGGGGCAGCAGGGCGAGCCCGTCGGCGAAGCAGAACCGGACGGGCGCCGACGCGCCCGGGGCGAGCGCGTAGCGCTGCAGCCCGACCGCCACCCGCCCGAGCTGCCGCAACTCGGGCAGCGGGCAGGGCAGGCCCCGCGCGTCCGGCCCCACGGCCTGCGCGGCCCACCGGCGACCGGCCGGTTGCACCGGCAGCAGCCTCACCGCCTCCAGGACCCGTCGCGACGGGTCCACCAGCACCAGCCTGGTGGTCGAGGGCAGCGAGTCCAACGCGCCGACCGTGTCCGGGTGCAGCAGCCCCGGCGCGGGCACGAAGAGCGTGGCAGCCCCGCCGCGCGCGGCCAGCAGGGCGCGCAGCGTGTCCGTCTCCCGCTGCACGGTGACACCCTGCCCGCGCAGCGCGTCGGCGAGCCGGCTGCCGCCGTCGTCCCCGGTCGCGACCGGCGAGAGGAATCCCCGGTCGCCGGGGTCGGGCTGGTCGACCGCGCGGGTGACCAGGGTGGTGGCCAGCAGCGCCGCGGCCAGGCCCAGCGGGATCAGCAGCCGGTGCCGGCGGCGCCGTCGCCGGGGGGCGACGTCCGCGCGTGGCGCCGGTGGTACGGCGGTGGCCTGTGCGCTCATGGTCGTGGCCCGTCCTCGGGTCGCCCGGTCAGCAGCCGGTCCAGGTCGGCGGCGTGCTCCCGCATCCGGTGGTCGTGCTCGACGGAGGCGGGGCGCTGGCCGTACCAGAGCTCGGAGAAGATCGCGCCGGCGGCGCTCAGCGGTGGACCCACCTGGGGCCGGGTGTCCGTCGCGGCCCGCACCAGCTCGGCGACGGTCATGCCGGGCTGCGGCTGCACCACGCGCCGGGCGGTCAGCTCCCGGACCATCGCGCGCAGCCGCTCCCGGACGGCTTCGGCGTACCGGCCCTCGGCGGCGAACCGGTCCGCGAGGGAGACGTACGCGGCGGCCGGCAGCTCGGGCTCGCGGGGCGCGGGGACGACCGGCGGCGGGGCGTCCGGCGGCGCGGTCTCCCGGCGGCGTCGACGCAGCCGGGGCAACCGCCGGGGGACCCAGGCCGGGAACGTGTACCAGCCGACCGCGACCAGCACCGCGGCGAGCACCAGCAGCAGCGCGACCAGGGTCAGCGGCACCCGGTCGCCGAGCGCCGCCGTGGTCTCGGTCCACCACCGGCTGAGGCTCATCGCCCGGCCGCCAGCAGCACGGTCTCCGGCGTGCCCGGCCGGGCCCGGGACAACCGGATGTCCAGCCCTTCGGTACGCATCCGGGTCTCCAGGTGCAGCACCGCGTCCAGGCAGGCCAGGGCCGGGTAGGCGACGCTGTTCATGCCCGCCCAGACGGCCAGCGAAAGCCACCCGGCCCAGGCGCGGTCGACGAGGTCGAACGAGTCCAGCCCGACGTAGACGCCGACGCCGAGGCCGACGCGCACGATCCACCACACGAGGTAGCCGAGCAGCCGGATCCAGCCGGCCCGGCCGGCGCCGCGGACGGCCAGGGCGGCCGCGCGCAGCGGGGCGCGCAGCGGATGCACCCGGTCGACGACCAGCGCCGGCGCCACGGCGCCGAGCAGGGCGAACCCGACGATCCACGCCGGCCCGAACAGCGCGACCCCGCACATCACCACGCCGACGAGGACGGCGAGCAGCGCGGTGGCGCCCCAGCGCGCGCCGGCCGGGCGGAGCAGTTCCCGGGGGCCCGGCGCGCGGCCGAACAGGGCGGCCCCGGCGGCCCGGGCGGCAGGATTTCCGAGCAGCAGGACGATCAGCGCCTCGGTCGCCGCCCCCACCGCCAGCAGCAGCCAGTACGCGCCGAACCGCCCGAACTCCGGCAGCCAGGCGGGTGGCGCCGTGTCGGCGGCGAGCCGCAGCGGGTGCAGCAGGAGCTGTTCGGCCACGGCCAGTACGAGGGCGACCGGCACCAGCACCCGGGCCTGGCCACGCAGCAGCAGGACCGCGGAGTCCAGCAGTTCGCCGACCGTGAGGGGGCGGCGCGGAAGCACGGCGGTCGGGCCGGCGTCGGGCACGCGTACTCCTGGGGACGGACGGCGGTGGCGCGTGACGGCGCACGCGGGGATCATGGTGACACGCCCGTTCCGATCGGGTGGACCCGCACGTCGGGGCGGCGACGCCGGGCACCTGTTGCTGGGCGGCGACGTCCCACGGCAGTACCGTGCCGGGTGACGGGGATCCCACCAACTGAAGGGGATGGAAACATTAACCCCATGAGAGCCCGGGTACTGGTGGTCGACGACGACCCCGCGCTCGCCGAGATGCTCGGCATCGTCCTGCGCAGCGAGGGATTCCTGCCCTCCTTCGTCGCCGACGGGGAGCGGGCGCTGGCCGCGTTCCGCGAGAACCGCCCCGACATCGTCCTGCTCGACCTCATGCTCCCCGGCATGAGCGGCATCGACGTGGCGCGGTCGATCCGGGCCGAGTCGGGCGTGCCGATCGTCATGCTGACCGCCAAGAGCGACACCGTCGACGTGGTGCTCGGCCTGGAGTCCGGCGCCGACGACTACGTGGTCAAGCCGTTCAAGCCCAAGGAGCTGGTCGCCCGGATGCGGGCGCGGCTGCGCCGGGGCGAGGACGTCGCCCCGGAGATGCTGACCATCGGGCCGCCCGGCAACCAGATCACCATCGACGTGCCGGCGCACACCGTCAGCCGCAACGGCGAGGAGGTGAAGCTGACGCCGCTGGAGTTCGACCTGCTGGTCGCGCTCGCCCGCAAGCCGCGCCAGGTCTTCACCCGCGAGGTGCTGCTGGAGCAGGTCTGGGGCTACCGGCACGCGGCGGACACGCGGCTGGTCAACGTGCACGTGCAGCGGCTGCGGGCCAAGATCGAACCGGATCCGGAGCGGCCGGAAATCATCCTCACCGTGCGGGGCGTGGGCTACAAGGCGGGCACCGGATAGCCTGGTCACACTGTGGCCACCTCCCCGATTCCGGACCCCCCGACGGCAGCTCCGCGCCGGCGTGTCGCCGCGCGGGAGCTGTGGCGTGGCGTGAGCGGCCGGGCCGCGCGTCTGCTCGCCGGGTTGCACCAGAGCTGGCGCCGGTCGCTCCAGCTGCGGGTGGTGACCATCACACTGGTCGCGTCGAGCCTGCTGGTGGGCGGTTTCGCCTACCTGATCGCCGACAAGATCACCGGCATCCTGGTGGAGAACGTCGAGACCGACGTGCGGATCCGGCTGGGCAACGGCGCGGACTACGCGGCGAAGCAGTTCGGCCTCTACAACCAGCCGCAGGAGGGGCAGCTCCAGGAGACCATCGACGGCACGGTCAACTACCTGGCCGGCGGTGACCCGCAGCAGACCACCGGCGTCATCGTGGCGCTCACCGCCGACAACCACACCGGGGCCATCCAGCCCCGGTCCTCGCCCGCGGTCAACGTCCGCCCGCTGATCAGCCGGGAGCTGCGCGAGACCGTCGCCGGGGGCAAGGTCGCCAGCCAGATCCGCACCGGGCGCCTCGGCGAGGAGCGCACGAAGTACCTGGTCTACGGCTCGCCGGTGCCGACCCGGTTCGGCCAGGTGGAGCTCTACTACCTCGTGCCGCTGGCCCGGCAGGACACCACGGCCGCCGACGTACGGGGCACCGTGGCCGCCACCGGAGCGGCCCTGGTGCTCCTGCTCGCCCTGCTCGCCGGCCTGGTCACCCGGCTGGTGGTGACCCCGGTACGGGTGGCCGCCCGCACGGCCCAGCGGCTCTCCGCCGGCCTGCTCGACCAGCGGATGGTGGTCAACGGCGAGGACGACCTGGCCCTGCTCGCCGCGTCGTTCAACCAGATGGCGACCAACCTGCAACGGCAGATCCTGCGGCTGGAGGAGATGTCCCGGCTGCAACGCCGCTTCACCTCCGACGTCTCGCACGAGCTGCGCACGCCGCTGACCACGGTCCGGATGGCCGCCGACCTGATCTTCGCCGAGCGGGACGACTTCGACCCGGCGGTGGCCCGCAGCGCCGAGCTGCTCCAGGCCGAGCTGGACCGCTTCGAGGAGCTGCTCACCGACCTGCTGGAGATCAGCCGCTTCGACGCCGGCTTCGCCATGCTGGACTCCGAGCCGACCGACCTGGTGCCGGTCGTGCACCGGGTGGCCGACCGCCTGGCGGGTCTCGCCGAGCGCGTCGGGGTGGCCATCGAGCTGGACGTCCCCGGCACCCCGGTGATCGCCGAGGTGGACCCCCGACGGGTGGAGCGGGTGCTGCGCAACCTGGTCGGCAACGCCGTCGAGCACGGCGAGGCCAAGCCGGTGCTGATCACGCTCGGGGTGGACGACACGGCGGTGGCGATCACCGTCCGCGACCACGGGGTGGGGCTCAAGCCGGGCGAGGAGAAGCTGGTGTTCAACCGCTTCTGGCGGGCCGACCCGTCCCGGGCCCGGCAGACCGGCGGCACCGGGCTGGGCCTGTCGATCAGCCTGGAGGACGCCCGGCTGCACGGCGGCTGGCTGGAAGCGTGGGGCGCGCCCGGGCAGGGCGCCCAGTTCCGGCTCACCCTGCCGTCGCGGGCCGGCGACCGGCTGACCACCTCGCCGCTGCGGCTGGTCCCGGCCGACGCCACGCTGCCCTTCGGCGGGCCCCGAGCGGGCGGGCTGTTGGCCATCGGTCCCGGCACCGGGGGCACACTCACGATCGGCCCGGGCACCGACGGCGCGCTGCCGGTCGGTCCGCGCCGGCCGGGCAACGGGGGGCACGCGGAGGTGGGGTCGTGAGGCGTCGACTGCTCGCCGGCCTGCTCGGCGGCGCGCTGCTGCTGGGCGGCGTGGCCGGCTGCGGCATCCCGGAGAACACCGAGGTCAGGGTGGACGGGCCGGGGCCGGCGGCGGAGGGCGGCTCGACCAGCGGCAGCCGGGGCGAGCCCCCGAGCCGGAGCGCGGCCGGCACCGACGCCGAGCAGTTCGTCCAGAACTTCCTCTCCGCCGCGGCCGGCGAACCGGACGGGGCGTACCAGCGGGTCCGGCAGTTCATCGTGCCGGCGGACCGCGACCGCCTCCAGACCAAGCAGGGCAGCGAGGTCACGCTGGCCGTCGTCCGGCTCACCGAGGAGCCGGTGCCCGTCTACGCCCCGGACCGGACCGAGGTCACCCTCAAGGTGCAGCAGGTCGGGCAGCTGCGCACGGACGGCACGTTGGCCCCGCCGGAGACGAGCACCACGACCTACACCTTCGAGCTGCGCAGCCAGCCCGGGCAGGAGGGCGTGGCGGACGGAGGCCTCTACGTGGCGAACCCGCCGACCGCGTTGCTGCTCAGCGTCGACGCCCTGGAGACGTACTACCAGAGCCGGACGATCTACTTCTGGAACAACGACCGCACCCGCCTCGTCCCCGACCAGCGTTACCTTCCGCTCGCCGTGCCGGACGAGCGGCGGGTCAGCGAGGTGGTCAAGTGGCTGACCGCCGGGCCCTCGGCCTGGCTCGGCACGGCCGTGCGCCGGCTGCCGGACGGCACCCGCCTGATCAACAACGCCACCCGGACGGACGGCCGCTGGGAGGTCGACCTGGAGATGCCGGAGGACAAGGCCCGGCTGGAGCAGCTCGGCACGCAGCTCGCCTGGTCGCTGTCGGACCTCGACGGGCCGCTCGAAATCAAGATCCGCAACCAGTCCCAGGAGTTCATCCCCGACCTGGAACGGCGCCGCCTGGACCGCCCGGTGTACCAGCTCCCGGAGAGCTTCCAGCGGTTCTGCGTCTACGAGGGCGCCGTCCACCCGCTGGCCTACCCGGGAGAGCCGACCGGCCCGGTGCCCGTGGACCCCAAGGCGAACCGGAACGTCGTCTCCGCCGGGATCAGCCGCGCCGACAACCAGATCCTGGCGGCGCTGGTGGTCTCCGACGCCAACCGCCAGTGGCTCTACGTCGGCACCGGCACCGACCCGGTGGCCGCCTTCACCCGCAGCGCCAAGGGGTACGCCGCCATGGGCCAGCCGGTCTGGCTGCGCTCCACGTACCGGGGGCAACCGGCCGGGCTCGTGGTCGCCGACGGGAGCCTGTACCGCTTCGACGCCCAGGCGCAGCTCACCGCCGTGCCGCTGGGCGTACCCGGCCCGGTGACCGCCGTGGCGGCCTCGCTGGACGGCCACCGGATCGCCGTCATCGCCGGGGGCGCGCTCTACGTCGCCGCACTCAGCCCCGACGGCGCGGGGGCGACCCCCGGCCCGGCCCGTCGGCTGCACACCCGGCTGACCAGCCTGTCGGCCGTCGACTGGTACGGCGAGAACACCCTGGTCCTCGCGGGCGCGGTCGGTCGCCCAGCGGTCTACGAGGTCAGCGTGGACGGCGCCCGGGAGAGCCGGCTGGAGGACAAGATCGGCGCCCGGGTGACGCACCTCGCCGCGTACCCGGCGAACGCGGTGGGTCGCCTCGGCGCCGCGATGTACGAGGCGAACGGGGTCGCGTACCGCAGCAGCCCGTTCGAGCGGATCCAGCCGCAGCAGGTGCAGGAGGTCGCGCCGCCGTCGGCCGGGGCGCGCGCCGGCAACCCGACCGCCCCCTTCTTCCTCTACTGATCTCCGTGCGGGATCTCGGCGGGCTCTGGGCGGACCTCACCGACCTGGTGCTGCCCGTGGAGTGCGCCGGTTGCCGCGAGCGCCGGCCGGGGCTTCGGCACGGCGTCTGTCCGGAGTGCGTGGCGGTGCTCGGCGCGCTGCGCCCCCGGGCCGTACGACCCACTCCCGCCCCGCCCGACCTGCCGCCCTGCGTCGCCCTCGGCCCGTACGCGGGCCCGCTGCGGGAGGCGCTGCTGGCGTACAAGGACCACGGCCGGCACGGGCTGGCCCGGCCGCTGGGGGCGCTGCTCGCCGAGGTCGTGGCGGCGGCGGTGGGCGGGGTCCGCCCGGTGACGCTGGTGCCGGTGCCGGACACCGCGGCGGCGGCCCGCGCCCGGTACGGCGACCACCTCGGCCGGCTGACCCGGCACTGCGCGGACCGGCTGCGCCGGGCGGGCTGGCCGGTGCGGGTGCGGCGGCCGCTGCGGGCCCTGCCCCGCCCCGACTCGGTGACGCTGGACAGCGCCGGCAGGGCGGCGGCGGCCGAGGCGGCCTTCCGGGTCCGCCCGCGGGTCCCGTCTGCGCCCGACGGGGCGGCGGTGGTGGTGCTCGACGACATCCTGACCACCGGGTCCACCCTCGCCGCGGTGGGGCGGGCGCTGACCGCGAGCGGACTGTCACCGACGGTCGCCGCAGTGCTCGCCGCGACCGAGCGATGGCGCACTTTGTGACGGTGCGTGTTTCCGTTTCACCCGTTGGTGTATGAGCTGTGAAAAATTGTTGGCTGTCCCGGCGACCGGGGGTGACTGTCGGGCGAACAGGAGTTAGCGTTTTCGTGTCGGGGGTAGGAGGTGTTTCCATCCACCCCCGGTGGTGAAAGGAGGCGTAGCCGCACTGACCGGTCGACGCCGAGTGGGGCCTCCCCCAGGGGCGCGCGACCGGATGCCGGAACGAACGACCGTCCGAACTAGGGAGGTCACATGGACATCGTGGTCAAGGGCCGTAACGTCGAAGTGCCGGATCATTACCGGGTGCACGTGGCGGAGAAACTCGCGAAGATCGAACGCTACGACCATAAACTTATTCGTGTCGATGTGGAGCTGTTCCACGAGCGCAATCCGCGCCAGGCCGACCACTGCCAGCGCGTCGAAATCACCTGCGTTTCCCGTGGCCCGGTGATCCGGGCGGAGGCCTGCACGAACGACTTCTACAGCGCGCTCGACGCGGCCATCGCCAAGCTGGACACCCGGTTGCGCCGGGCGGCCGACCGTCGCCGCGTCCACCGGGGCCGGCACGCGCCGCTCTCCGTCGCCGCCGCCACCGCCGGCCTGCCGGTGGCCGGCCTCGACGCGCCGCTGGGCGCGTCCCCCGACGGCGCCGGGACGGCCACCGCCGTCGCCGAACGGGTCGAGGAGGAGGAACACGACCAGCCCTGGCACATCGCGCGGGAGAAGGTGCACCCCGCCGAGCCGATGACCGTCGACGAAGCCCTGTTCCAGATGGAACTCGTCGGCCACGACTTCTACCTGTTCCAGGACAAGGAGTCCGGCCGCCCGAGCGTCGTCTACCGGCGGCACGCCTACGACTACGGAATCATCTCCCTCGCCGTCTGACCCTCCGGCGCCGTGGTGGCGGCCCACCCGCCACCACGGCCGCCCGGGGCGGGGAGTCCCGCCGGGCGCCCGAGATCGACGCCGCCCGGGGCGCCCGGCGCCGGATCCGGGCGGGCGGGCGGGTCAGCGGAGTTCGTCGGGGAGCAGCCCGAAGACCAGGTCGTCGGTGCGGCTGCCGGCCAGTCCCGGCAGCCGCCCGAGCAGCAGGCCCTCCCGGCGGAATCCCACCCGCTCCAGCACCCCGTGCGAGTCGGTGTTGTCGGGCACGGTGCCGGCGACCAGCCGGGCGATCCCGGCCGGACCGAACGCCCAGCCGGCCAGGAGCCGCACCGCCCTGGTGGCCAGCCCGCGTCCCCGCTGGTCGGGCAGCAGCGCGTAGCCGACCGAGCCCTCACCGGCCACCGGGTCGGAGAGGCTGAGCCCGCAACTGCCCGCCGGCTCGCCGGTGACCGCGTCGACGATCAGCAGCCGGGCGATGGCGCCGGTGAGCCACGCGCTCTCGGCCAGCAGGCAACGCCGTTCGACGGCCGCCCGGGTCGGCGGCACCGGCGGGGCCTGGTTCGCCACCACCTCCGGCCGCGTGTGCAGGCGGTACATCACGTCGACGTCGTCCGGGCCGAGCCGGCGCAGGGTCACCACGCCGTCGGTGAGCCGGCCGTCGGGCAGGTCCGGCAGGAGCCGGGGGGCGGGACCGGGCGGGTCGTCGGCGAGGCGTACCCACGCGAGCAGGTCCGTCCGGCCGCCGCCGCGCAGCTGGCCGGCCGACCGGCGTACCCCCTCGTGGGTGAAGCCGGCGGCGAGCGCCACCCGCTGGCTGGCCGGATTCTCGGCGTGGGTCATCAGCTCCAGCCGGTCGACGCCGTGGCGCAGCGCGGCGTCGGCCAGGGCCCGCGTCGCGGCGCTGGCGATCCCGCGCCGCCGCGCCCACGGCGCGACCCAGTAACCCACCTCCGCCTGCCGGCGCGGCGGCACGACCTGGCCGATGCCCGCGCCGCCGACCAGCCGGTCGGTGGTCCGGTCGGCGATGGCGTACGCGGCCCCGCCGGTGGCCCAGGCCGCCGGGGCGCCCTCGGTGATCCACCAGCGGGCGTCGGCCTCGGTGTACGGCTGCGGCATGCCGGGGTTGAACCGCAGGTTGACCGGGTCGCCGCAGCCGGCGGCCAGGTCGGCGACGTCGGCGGGGCGGAACTGCCGCAGCCGCACCCCGTCGGCCTCGATCACCTCGGGCGTCACGTCAGGTCCCCGGCGAGCAGCGCGCCGACCCAGACGTCCACCCGCTCGTCGCGGTGGGTGAGCCCGCCCCGGGCGACGCCCTCGACCGTGAAGCCGGCCTTCTCGGCGACCCGACGGGAGGCGGTGTTGCCGACGTTGGCCCGCCACTCGATCCGGGCCAGGCCCAGCGTGGTGAAGCCCCAGGCGCTGAGCGCGGTCAGCGCGGCCGACAGGTAGCCCCGGCCCCGGGCCGCGGGGGCGGCCATGAAGCCGACGTCGGCCAGCAGCGGGTCGGCGGAAGAGAGCCGCAGGTCGATCGTGCCGACGTACCGGTCCTCGGCGTCGGCGACCACGAAGCAGGCGCTGGTGCCGCCCGCCCAGGTGCCACGGCCGAAGTGCAGGTACGACTCGGCGTCCGCCCGCTCGTACGGGTCGGGCACGCTGGTCCAGCGGACGGTCTGCGGGTCGCGGCAGGTGTCGACGATCGCGGGCAGGTCGCGCTCCTCCATCGGGCGCAGCCGCAACTCGGTGGCGCCGGCCGTGGCGAAGAGGACGGGCTGGGGCCCGCCGAAGACGGCGGCGCGACGGGCCTCCAGGGTGCCCGGCCCGGCCGGACCGGTCTCCCCGGGGGCGGGCACCTCGCCGGGGAGCAGGGAGCCGATCCAGCCCTCCGCGCTGCCGCCGGGGGCGGGGTCGGCGAGCCGCAGCCGGCCCTCGACGCGGAAGCCCGCCCGGAGCGCCACCAGGCGGGAGGCGTGGTTGCCCACCTCGGCCTGCCAGATCAGCCGGCGCAGCTCCAGCGCGTCGAACGCCCAGCGGGCGACGGCCCGGCTGGCCCGGACGGCCACGCCCGCGCCCCGGGCCCAGGGCGCGGTCCAGTAGCCGATCTCTCCGGAGCGCAGGCCGGTGTCGATCGAGACGAGCCCGCAGGAGGCGAGCAGTTCGCCGGTGGCGGCGTCGCAGACCGCGAACGGCGCCCCGGCGCCCGTCGCCCAGTCCGCCGGGGTCACCTCGGTCACGAACCGGTGCGCGTGTCCGGGCAGGTACGGGCGCGGTACGGTGGTCCAGCGCTGGATGTCCGGGTCCTGGCACGCCCGGTGTACCGCGTCGGCGTCGGTCGCCCGCCAGGGTCGCAGCAACAGGCCGTCCTCGGTGATCTCGACAGGTTCCACCCGAGCCATCGTGCCGGACCGTTCGCGGACGGCGTAACCGGATTTCGGCGGGGCGGCGTGAGTCGGGCGTGTTATGTCGGTTTCGCCGGCTCGGAGGGCCGCCACCAGTGACCATCGCGCCGATGGAGCGCCTACGATGGTTCGAGACTGTCTAGGGGAGCGTTGATCCGTGTCGATTCTGGAAAAGGTCCTCCGCGCGGGCGAGGGCCGTATGGTGCGCCGGCTCAAGGCCATCGCCGCCGCCGTCAACTCGATCGAGGACGACTACGTCAACCTCACCGACGAAGAGTTGCGCGGCATGACCGACCAGTTCAAGGAGCGGCTCGCTGACGGCGAGACCCTCGACGACCTGCTGCCGGAGGCGTTCGCGGTCTGCCGCGAGGCGGCCGCCCGGGTGCTCGGCCAGCGGCCCTACGACGTCCAGGTCATGGGCGGCGCGGCGCTGCACTTCGGCAACATCGCCGAGATGAAGACCGGTGAGGGCAAGACCCTGACCTCGGTCATGCCGGTCTACCTCAACGCGCTCTCCGGCAACGGCGTGCACGTCATCACGGTCAACGACTACCTGGCCCAGCGGGACGCCGCCTGGATGGGCCAGGTGCACGAGTTCCTCGGCCTCACCGTCGGCGTGGTGCTGCCCAACCGGCCGGCCACCGAGCACCGGGCCGCCTACGAGTGCGACATCACCTACGGCACCAACAACGAGTTCGGCTTCGACTACCTGCGCGACAACATGGCGTGGTCGAAGGAAGAGCTGGTCCAGCGCGGCCACAACTTCGCGGTGGTCGACGAGGTCGACTCGATCCTGATCGACGAGGCCCGCACCCCGCTGATCATCTCCGGCCCGGCCGAGCACTCCGCCCGCTGGTACGGCGAGTTCGCGGGCGTCGTGGCCCGGCTCCAGGCCGGCAAGGACGGCGAGGGCGACTACGAGGTCGACCACTCCAAGCGCACCATCGCCGTCACCGAGCGCGGCGTGGCCAAGGTCGAGGACCGGCTGGGCATCGACAACCTCTACGAGTCGGTCAACACCCCGCTGGTGGGCTACCTCAACAACGCCATCAAGGCCAAGGAGCTCTACAAGCGCGACAAGGACTACATCGTCAGCGACGGCGAGGTCCTGATCGTCGACGAGTTCACCGGGCGCATCCTGCACGGCCGCCGCTACAACGAGGGCATGCACCAGGCGATCGAGGCCAAGGAGGGGGTGGAGATCAAGCAGGAGAACCAGACCCTGGCCACCATCACCCTCCAGAACTACTTCCGCCTCTACGAGAAGCTCTCCGGCATGACCGGCACCGCCCAGACCGAGGCGGGCGAGTTCAACAAGGTCTACAAGGTCGGTGTGGTGACGATCCCGACCCACCGGCCGATGGTCCGCCAGGACCGGCCGGACGTGATCTACAAGACCGAGAAGGCCAAGTTCAACGCCGTGGTGGAGGACATCGCCGAACGGCACGCGATGGGTCAGCCGGTGCTTGTCGGCACCGTCTCGGTGGAGAATTCCGAGATCATCTCCCAGCTGCTGCGCCGGCGCGGCATCCCGCACTCCGTGCTGAACGCCAAGTTCCACGCCCGTGAGGCCGAGATCGTCGCCCAGGCCGGCCGCAAGGGCGCCGTCACCGTCGCCACCAACATGGCGGGTCGTGGCACCGACATCCTGCTCGGCGGCAACGCCGAGTTCCTCGCCGCCAACGAGCTGCGCCAGCGCGGCCTCGACCCGGTCGAGCAGGAGGAGGAGTACGCCAAGGCGATGGAGGAGGTCCTGCCCCAGTGGAAGCAGGCCTGCGACACCGAGGCGGATGAGGTCGCCGCCGCCGGTGGCCTCTACGTGCTGGGCACCGAGCGGCACGAGTCCCGGCGCATCGACAACCAGCTGCGCGGTCGGTCGGGCCGGCAGGGTGACCCGGGCGAGTCCCGGTTCTACCTCTCCCTCCAGGACGAGCTGATGAAGCGCTTCCGCTCCGGCGCCGTCGAGGCGGTCATGGAGCGCTTCAACATCCCGGAGGACGTGCCCATCGAGTCGAAGATGGTCACCAAGCAGATCAAGAGCGCGCAGGCCCAGATCGAGGGCCAGAACGCCGAGATCCGCAAGAACGTCCTCAAGTACGACGAGGTCATGAACAAGCAGCGCCAGGTGATCTACGCCGAGCGGCTGCGGGTGCTCAACGGCGAGGACCTCTCCGACCAGGTCCGCAACATGATCGACGACGTCGTCGACGCGTACGTGCGGGGGGCCACCGCCGACGGCTACGGCGAGGACTGGGACCTGGAGCAGCTCTGGACCAACCTCAAGCAGCTCTACCCGGTGGGCATCACGATCGAGGAGCTGGAGGAGGAGGCCGGCGGCTCGCGGGCCGGCATCGACGCGGACTTCTTGCTCTCCCGCCTCAAGGAGGACGCGCACGCCGCGTACGACCGGCGTGAGGAGCAGCTCGGCGAGGAGGGCACCCGCCAGCTGGAGCGGATGGTCCTGCTCCAGGTCATCGACCGCAAGTGGCGCGAGCACCTCTACGAGATGGACTACCTCCAGGAGGGCATCAGCCTGCGGGCGTACGCCCAGCGCGACCCGGTGGTGGAATACCAGCGCGAGGGCTTCGACATGTTCGCCACCATGATGGACGGCATCAAGGAGGAGACGGTCGGCTTCCTCTACAACCTCGAGGTCCAGGTCAACGAGCCGGAGCCCGAGGCCGAGGAGGTCCAGCTGCTCGACAAGCCGGTCGAGATCCGGGCCAAGGGCCTGGGCCGGGCCCCGCAGCAGCAGGGCCTGCAATACTCCGCGCCGACCATCGACGGCGAGGCCGGCGCCGGTGCGGTGGCCGTCGAGCACGCCGAGCAGCAGGCGCCCGCGCTGGGCGTCGGTCGTCCGGCACCGGCCGCCCCGGCCGCGCCCGGCACGACCGCCCCGGCGGCGCCGCAGCGGCCGGCGTCGGGTCTGCGCGGCCCGGGCGTCCCGGCCGGCAACAACCGGCGGGCGGCGTCGGGGCAGGCGGAGGCCGGCAACGGCCCGTCCCGCAACGCGCCGTGCCCGTGCGGGTCCGGCCGGAAGTACAAGCGCTGCCACGGCTCCCCCAACGGCGGCGCGTGACCGGCAGCTGAGCGGGCGCGCGCCCGCCGGAGCAGTCGAGCCGTGGTCCTCGTGGACCACGGCTCGCTTCCGTCTCGGCCGCCGTCCGGGCGGCTGGCCACCCGGGCCGGGCGTGCGCACCTCGGCGACCGCCGGGTCGGCGCGCACCAGGTCCGCCCCGGGCTCGTGGGTGGACACCATGCGCGGCCCGCACCCCGGCACGTCGTGGCCGGAGCCCGGTGGCTCAGAGCACCTGGAGGGCGGTGCAGAGCCAGCTGCCCCGGCGGTGCTCCAGGCGCAGCGCCATCGCCCAGGTGCGCCCGCCCGTGCCGGCGAGCACCGCGGCCACCTCGACGGCGGCGGTGCGCGGTTCGCAGACCCGCAGCCGGAGCAGGCGTACGGCCGGGCGGGTCGACCGGCGGCGGAGCGGGCCGGAGCGGGCGGTGGCGCGGGCCAGCTCGGGCAGCAGCCCGGCCGCGCGCGCCGGGTCGAGCAGTGGCCTGAGCTGCCCGGGCGAGCGGTAGCCGTTGAGCACCTCCAGGCAGGTGCGGACGAACCGGTGCGCGGCCCGGGTCGCCTCGGGGGTGGCGGTCACCAGCGCGTCCAGTGGCAGCGGGGCGGCGGGCCGACGGCCGGGGCCGGTCGGTACCGGCCGCTGTCGTCGGCCGGGCGGCCGGTCGGCGTCGCGTCGGGACGACTCGAAGAGGTCGAGGACGAGCTGGGCGTGGCCCGGGGCCGGCCAGTGGGCGGCGTCGTCGTCGGTGAACGGCGGCTCGAACGAGGGGGCGGGGCGTAGCCGCACGGGAGGGCGCGCCGGCCCGGGTCGGCGGTGATCGGTCATCCGGGAACCTCCCACGATCTTGCGTTTACCTTCGTTTGCCTTCGACAGGCTCCATTCTCGGGCACGGCAGAGCTCACGGTCAATGCCCCTGCGGATCGGACCGGTTACTCCGGGTCGCGGTCTGCGAGCGGGTTGCTTCGCACCCAGTCGGCCGTCTCGGCGTACTTGCGCTCGATGTACTCCTCCAGCCGGGCGCGTTCCACCCGCCACTGGCCGCGCCCGCCGATCTTGATCGCGGGCAGCTCGCCGCTGCGCACCATGTGGTAGACCTGCGAGTCCGACACGTTCAGCTCGGTGGCCACGTCGGAGAGCAGCAGGAACCTCGGCTCCACGGAAACCCCCGGGGTTGGCGTCGTTTGCTTCAGTTTGCCACCGACGGCCGACATGGCCCAGCCGCCCGGGCGCGACCTGCGCCGACCCGCCCCGGGACACACCGGTGGGACGCTTCCACCGCAGAAGGTGCGCGGTGTATGACGGTCACGGCGATAGGGCATGATCGGCCGGGGCCGGCGGAAGTCGGCGCAGGACCTGAGCGGGGGAGACGACCGGTGACCGAGGAGCTTGTCCGGGTGTACGTGCCGGCGACCGTCCCGATGCTGACCCTCCTACGCGGCGCCGGGCTGCCGGTGGCCGCCGCGCACGCAGTGACCCCCACCCTGCGGGAGTGGTACGCCGAGGGCGACGAGGAGGAGCTGGAGTACGTGGCCTTCACCCGGGCCGCCCAGGACGCGTTGCAGCTGCTCCGGGCCGACCCCGACGCGCCCCGCCGCCGGATCGTCGTCTCGGTCGACCTGCCCGCCTCGGCCGTGGGCCGGGGCGACGGGGAGCTGGGCTCCAGCGCGGTCGAGCTGAGCGCCCCCGTGCCGGTGGGCGCCGTCGCGGCCGTCCACGTGGACGGCGCCGACGCGGTCGAGGACGTGTCCGCTGCGGCGGAGGCGGTCACCGAGGCCCTGGCCGGCGACCCGGACGCGCAGTTCACGGTCGACGGCGCCGAGGACCACGAGCTGGAGTGGTACGACGTCACCGAGCTGGACCTGCTGCTCCGCGCCACTTCCTGACCTCCCGCGCGCCGCCTGCGCAGCCTGACGGCCGGTGCCGGCGCGGCGGGGGCGGGGCGGGTGCCGCGAGGTCAGCGGGTGGGGGCGGCCTCGACTGGCTCGTCGTCGTCGGCGTGGGCCGGCCCCAGGGTGCGGCCGAAGGCGATCATCGCGGTCAGGGCGCCCACGAAGAGCACCCAGATGGCGTTGTCGATCCGGGAGGTGCCCAGCGAGGTCTGGGCCACCGCGTCCGCCTCGCTCAGCGCCCCGGCCAGGTCGAGCAGGGACCGCCCGCCGACCCGGATGATCACCTCGGCGACGATCAGGAGCAGGCCCGGGCCGGCGCCGGCCAGCAGGTAGGCGGGCCAGCGGGGCGCGGGCGCCGCCGCGTCGAGCCGGGCGGCCCGGCGGCGGGCCAGGGTCAGGTACCCGAAGGCCAGCAGCCCGGCCACCAGGCCGGCGAGCAGGGACTCGGTGCGGGACACCCACTTGGCCGCGCTCAGCAGCGACTCCTGGCCGTCGCCGCCGCCGAACAGGTCGAAGAGCGGGTCGCGGGCCCGACTGAAGGCCACCACGAAGATCAGCGTGCCGAGGGCGGCGGCCACCACGGCCCCGACCACGGATCCGCTACGCGCGCCGGCGACGGCCCCGCCGACGGTCGCGGCGGCGGCGGTGGTGGCGGCGATCACGTTGGTGGTCGCGTTGTCGGCGTACGTCAGGTTGATCGCGAATGCGGCGGCGAGCCCGACGAGCAGGCCGGTGCCGATCGCCGCCACGAAGCGCAGGGTGACCCGCTCGCTGCCCCGGCGGGCGAGCAGGTCGACACCGAAGAGGGCGAAGCCGGCGCCGGCGACCAGCGCCGCCGAGATCACCCCCGGCAGGGCGAACGCGGAGAGGCTGATGGCGGTGAGCCCGGCCGCCGCGGAGCTGATCACCTCGCGGGTCGACCAGAGCATCGCGGCCAGCCACCCGAGCGCCAGGAGCGCCAGCACCGGCGCACCGGGTGCGAGCGGCAGCGCCGTCCCGCCCCGCGGGTCGACGGAGGGTCCGGCCCCGGTCGCGTCGGTCTCGTCCACCGGTGCGGTGCCGGCGGCGTCCTGCGCTTCGGCGGCGGTGTTCCCGGCGGCGTCCGTCGTGGCGGCGGCGGTGGCCCCGATGGCGTCCGTCGTCTCGGGAACCTCGTCGGCGGCCGGCGCCGACCGGTCCGACTCCGCGGCTGCGGAGCTGCCGGGCTGCTTGGTCATCGTCTTCCCTCCGACGGACGCCCGGCCCCGGTGGGCCGGCAGTTCACCGGCCACCCAGCGTACGCGTCCACCACGCCCGCCCCCGTCGCCCGCCCCGCGCGGGGTGGGAGGGCCGAGGGTGGGGCGTGAAAGAATCGGGGAGAGGTCCCGCTGCCGTGACCGGTCAACCCGGCACGGCGTTCGGCGCCGGTCACCCGGCCGGTGCCCGCGGGTCCGGTTTCGCCACCGCTGTCGAGATCGCCAGGAGCCTTGATGGACGCTGTGTTCTCCGTACCCGAGCCGCGCAACGAGCCGGTCCGCAACTACGAGCCGGGCAGTGCCGACCGGGAACGGCTCCAGCGGCGGCTGACCGAGCTGGCCGCCGAGCGGATCGACCTGCCGATGACCATCGCCGGTGAGCAGCGGATGGCCGGCGGCGAGTCGATCGACGTCGTGCAGCCGCACAGGCACGCGCACGTGCTCGGCGTCACCGCACACGCCACCCACGACGACGCCCGCGCCGCCGTGAAGGCCGCCAAGGACGCCGCCGGAATGTGGCGGGCCCTGCCGTTCGAGGAGCGGGCCGCGATCTTCCTGCGCGCCGCCGAGCTGCTCGCCGGCCCGTGGCGCGACACGCTGAACGCGGCCACCATGCTCGGCCAGTCGAAGACCGTCATCCAGGCCGAGATCGACGCGGCCTGCGAGTTCATCGACTTCCTCCGGTTCAACGTGCACTTCGCCCGGGAGCTGCTCGAGGCGCAGCCGATGTCGTCGCCGGGGGTGTGGAACCGCTTCGACCACCGCCCGCTGGAGGGCTTCGTCTACGCGGTCACCCCGTTCAACTTCACCGCCATCGCCGGCAACCTGCCCTCGGCGCCGGCTCTGCTGGGCAACACCGTGGTCTGGAAGCCGGGCCCGACGCAGCAGTTCGCCGCGCACTTCACCATGCGGCTGTTCGAGGCGGCCGGCCTGCCCCCCGGCGTGATCAACATGGTCACCGGGCGCGGCGAGGAGGTCTCCGACGTGGTGCTCGCCGACCCGGACCTGGCCGGCATCCACTTCACCGGCTCCACGAAGGTCTTCCAGCACCTGTGGCGGACCGTCGGCGAGAACATCTCCCGCTACCGGGGCTACCCCCGGCTGGTCGGCGAGACCGGCGGCAAGGACTTCGTCGTCGCGCACACCAGCGCCGACGTCGACGCCCTGCACACCGCCCTGATCCGCGGCGCCTTCGAGTACCAGGGCCAGAAGTGCTCGGCGGCGTCCCGGGCGTACGTCCCGCGGTCGCTGTGGGAGGGCGGGCTGCGCGACCGGCTGGCCGCCACCGCGGAGTCCCTCACCTACGGCGACGTCACCGACTTCGGCAACTTCGGCGGCGCCGTGATCGACGCCAAGGCGTTCGACCGGCACCGCGCCGCGCTGGAGCTGATCTCCGGCGACGACGCCTGCCGGGTCCTCGCCGGCGGCACCGCCGACGACTCCGTCGGCTGGTTCGTCCGGCCCACGCTGTTCGAGTGCACCGACGCGGCGCACGAGACGTTCACCACCGAGTACTTCGGGCCGATCCTCGGCGTGCACGTCTTCGACGACGGCTGCTTCGACGACGTGGTCAACCAGGCCGAGTCGATCGCGCCGTACGCCCTGACCGGGTCGATCTTCGCGACGGACCGCCGGGTGGTCGACGCGGTCGCCGAGAAGATGCGGTACGCCGCCGGCAACTTCTACATCAACGACAAGCCGACCGGCGCGGTGGTCGGGCAGCAGCCCTTCGGCGGCGCCCGGGCCAGCGGCACCAACGACAAGGCCGGCTCCTGGCACAACCTCGTCCGGTGGATGTCGCCCCGGACGATCAAGGAGACCTTCGTCGCGCCGACCGACCACACCTACCCTCACATGGGCTGAGGTGCAGGGAAGGGCCCCTTCCGCGCGCCTCGCGTACCGGAAGGGGCCCTTCCTTGCCGGCGGGCGGGGGTGGGTCGGCGGCGGTACCGTGGCCGCTGTGACCCACCCCACCCCCGCGCAGGATCCCCACTTCGGCGAGCAGGGTGGCCTGCTCACCTACACCGACTATCTGCGGCTGGCCGACCTGCTGGCCGCCCAGGTGCCGGAGTCCGACCCGGCCTCCCACGACGAGCTGCTCTTCATCACCATCCACCAGGTCTACGAGCTGTGGTTCAAGCTGCTGCTCTCCGAGCTGACCGACGCCCGGGACCGGATGCTGGACGGCGAGACCTACCTGCCCCGGGTGCGGCTGGAGCGCTGCCACGTGGTGGAACGGGTCCTGATCGGTCAGGTCGACGTGATCGACACGATGACCCCGCAGGACTTCCTGGCCTTCCGCACCAAGCTCGCCCCGGCCTCGGGCTTCCAGTCCGCCCAGTTCCGGGAGATCGAGTTCCTCTCCGGCCTGAAGGACCCCGACTACCTGCGCCGCTTCCGAGGCCTGCCCGACGTCGAGCGGGAGCGCCTGGAGCGGCGGCTGGCCGAGCCGAGCCTCTGGGACGGCTTCCTGGCCGTGCTCGGCCGGGCCGGTTTCGACGTCACCGAGGATGAGTCCCGCTTCGCGGCGTACGCCACCATCGCCGGGGACCGGGAGCGGTTCGGGCCGCTGTGGGACCTCGCTGAGGCGCTGGTCGCCCACGACCAGGCGTTCTCGCTGTGGCGGGCCCGGCACGTGCTCATGGCCGAGCGGCAGATCGGCACGAAGCCCGGCACCGGGGGCTCGGCCGGTGGGGCATACCTGCGCTCCCGGGTGGAGACCCGGTTCTACCCGGAGCTGTGGGAGCTGCGTAGCCGACTGTGACCGTTCCGCGCCTCCCTGGCGGACTGTCTCGCGCCGACAGTGCACATAGGAACCCGACCGGGTGGCGAAAATGCCAAATCCTGGACGCCGCGTCGGCAAAGTGGCAGCGTGAGGGGCATGGCGGATTCCGGAGTCAACCCCACGGCGGCGGCCCTGCTCGGGCTGCTCCACGAGGGCCCCATGACAGGTGGCCAGTTGATGGCCGCCGCCGAGCGCCGACTGGCGCCGTACTGGTCGATGACGCGTAGTCAGGTCTACCGGGAGCTGCCGGTGCTGGCCGAGCGGGGCCTGGTCCGGATGGGCAAGCCCGGCCCGCGCTCCAGCCAGCCGTACGCGATCACCGCAGCGGGAAAACGGACATTCTCCCGCTGGCTTGCCGAGGAGCCGGGGCGGGACACCATCCGCAACCCGATCGCCCTGCGGATCGCCTTCGGCGAGCTGCACTCGGCCAGCCAGCTCAAGAACCTCCAGGCCGCGGCCAACGACTACCACACCGAGGCCCTGGCCAAGGTCCGGGAGCAGGTCAAGAACGCCAAGAAGGAGGGCGACGCGTACGACGCCAGCGCGCTGGAGTTCGCCGTCGCCTACCACAAGGCCGCCCTGTCCTGGCTGAAGAGCGCCCCGGTCGCCTGACCACAGGGCCTCCCACCGGGATCTTTTGGCTCGTGACTGCGGGGCTCGCAGGCCCGCTCCTCGCACGAGCTGGGTCTTTTTTGGCTCGTGACTGCGGGGCTCGCAAGCTCACTCCTCGCACGAGCTGGGTCTTTTTTGGCTCGTGACTGCGGGGCTCGCAAGCTCACTCCTCGCACGAGCAGTACCCTTGTCTGTCGTGACCGCTGCCGATTACGCCGAACAGCTCAAGGACCTCGACGCCACCCTGCGCAACATCGAGGCGGTGCTCGACATCGACCGGCTGCGCGCGGACAAGGACCGCCTGGAGCAGGAGGCCTCCGCGCCCGACCTGTGGGACGACCAGGCGAAGGCCCAGGAAGTGACCTCGCAGTTGTCGTACGTCAACAGCGAGATCAGCAAGCTCGGCAGCCTCCGTTCCGGGCTCGACGACGCCAAGGTGCTGCTGGAGCTGGCCGAGGCGGAGTCCGACCCGGGGGTGCTCACCGAGGTCGAGGCGGAGATCGCCACG
This sequence comes from Micromonospora sp. NBC_01740, assembly GCF_035920365.1. NCBI lineage: Bacteria > Bacillati > Actinomycetota > Actinomycetes > Micromonosporales > Micromonosporaceae > Micromonospora > Micromonospora sp. NBC_01740. Next base: position 2,559,598 of record NZ_CP109150.1, read on the forward strand.
CTGGGCAAGGCCATCGAGGAGATGGAGGTCCGCACCCTGCTCTCCGGCGAGTACGACTCCCGGGAGGCGCTGGTCGCCATCCGGGCCGGCGCCGGCGGCGTGGACGCGGCGGACTTCGCCGAGATGCTGCTGCGGATGTACCTGCGCTGGGCGGAGCGGCACGGCTACCCGACGGAGGTCTACGAGACCTCCTACGCCGAGGAGGCGGGCCTGAAGTCGGCCACCTTCACGGTCAAGGTGCCCTACGCGTACGGCACGCTCAGCGTCGAGTCGGGCACCCACCGGCTGGTGCGGATCAGCCCCTTCGACAACCAGGGGCGCCGGCAGACCAGCTTCGCCGGTGTCGAGGTGCTGCCGGTGGTCGAGCAGACCGACAGCATCGAGATCCCCGAGAACGAGATGCGGGTCGACGTCTACCGCTCCTCCGGCCCGGGTGGGCAGAGCGTCAACACCACCGACTCCGCCGTGCGGCTCACACACATCCCGACCGGCATCGTGGTCACCTGCCAGAACGAGAAGTCCCAGTTGCAGAACAAGGCGTCCGCGCTGAGGGTGCTCCAGGCCCGGCTGCTGGAGGTCAAGCGCCAGGAGGAGCAGGCGAAGCTCCAGGGCCTGAAGAAGGACACCACCGGCGCGTGGGGCGACCAGATGCGCTCGTACGTCCTGCACCCGTACCAGATGGTGAAGGATCTCCGGACGGAGCAGGAGACCGGCAACCCGACCGCGGTCTTCGACGGCGACCTGGACAAGTTCCTCGAGGCGGGCATCCGGTGGCGCAAGCAGCAGCAGCTCGCCGGCGACGCTGCGTGATCAACCGTGGGCGGAGCGCGTCGTCGATCTTCCCGGTACGCCCGAATTGGATGACGCGACTCGCAACGGCGGGGCGTGGGGCTTGGCTCCCCGGTTACACCGCGTAGACTCACGACCCGTGATTCAGCTTGAGCAAGTGACGAAGACGTACCCGAAGGCGTCCCGGCCTTCGCTCGACAACGTGTCCGTCTCGATCGAGAAGGGCGAGTTCGTCTTCTTCATCGGTCCATCCGGCTCCGGCAAGTCCACCATCATCAAGCTGCTGCTGCACGAGGTCGCGCCCAACAAGGGCCGGGTCGTCGTCAACAGCAAGGACGTCACGTCGATGCGTTCCTGGAAGCGACCCCACTTCCGGCGTTCCATCGGCTGCGTGTTCCAGGACTTCCGGCTGCTGCCGAACCGCACCGCGTACGAGAACGTGGCGTTCGCCCTCGAGGTGATCGGCAAGACCAAGGCGGTCGCCCGCCGGGTCGTGCCCGAGGTTCTGGAGCTGGTCGGACTCGGTGGCAAGGAGCACCGCTACCCGCACGAGCTCTCCGGCGGTGAGCAGCAGCGGGTCGCCGTCGCCCGGGCGTTCGTGAACCGTCCGCTGATCCTGCTCGCGGACGAGCCGACCGGAAACCTGGACCCGGACACCTCGATCGAGATCATGCGCCTGCTGGACCGGATCAACCGCACCGGCACGACCGTCGTGATGGTCACGCACGACTCCAACATCGTGAACCAGATGCGCCGCCGGGTCATCGAGATCGAGAGCGGCCGCATCGTGCGCGACCAGGCCCGCGGCGTCTACGGCTGAGTCGACGCCACCCCTGCGCAGCCTGACGACGAACACCTCATGCCGGAGACCCGGAGGAAATCCCGATGCGCGTGAAATACGTCCTGTCCGAGGTACTGGTCGGACTGTGGCGCAACGTGACCATGACCATCGCGATGATCATCACGATGGCGGTCTCGCTGACCATGCTCGGCGCCAGCGGTCTCATGTACCGCCAGGTCGACGACATGAAGGACCTCTACTACAAGAACATCCAGGTCTCGATCTTCCTGACACAGGAGGTGACCCCCGAGCAGCGTGAGTCCCTGGACGCGAAGCTGAAGGCCGACTCGCTGGTCAAGGAGGTCATCTTCGTCAACAAGGAGGAGGCGTACAAGCGCTTCCAGGAGATGTTCCAGGACGCTCCCGACCTGCTCAGCGCGGTCAAGGCGGACAGCCTGCCCGAGTCGTACCGGCTCACGCTGAACAATCCCGAGCAGTACAAGAACATCTACGACCAGTACAAGGACACCGAGGGCGTCGACGAGATCGTCGACCAGAGTCGCCTGCTGGACAAGATCTTCGACATCCTCACCGCGATCCAGAACATCGCCCTGGCCGCCGCGATCGTGATGGCCGTCGCCGCGCTGCTCCTGGTCGCCAACACGATCCAGGTGGCCGCGTACAGCAAGCGGCGTGAGGTCGCGGTCATGAAACTGGTCGGCGCGTCGAACTGGTTCATCCAGGCGCCGTTCGTGCTGGAGGCCGTGGTCGCCGGCCTGATCGGCTCGTTGCTGGGCCTGGTGGCCCTCATCGCGGCCAAGTACCTACTCTTCGACGGGTCGCTCCAGGCGCTGCAGGGCCTGCTCTCCCCGATCGGCTGGGGCGACATCCTGTTCATGTTCCCGCTGATGGCCGGCGTCGGCGGCCTGGTCAGCGCGGTCACCGCCTGGGTCACCCTCCGCTTCTACCTGCGGGTCTGACGCCCGTACGGCTCGACGACGGCCCTTCTGCGCCAGGAACAAACGGCGCGGGAGGGCCGTTGCCGTTCGGGTAGCATGATCTCCGCCCCGCGGCCGGTCACGTCCGGCGCGGATCACCGGAAGGGGGTGGCGCCGATGCCACGGGAAAAGGGACGCAAGGTCGTCGCCTCCAACAAGAAGGCCCGGCACGACTACGCGATCCTCGACACCTACGAGGCGGGCATGGCGTTGACCGGCACGGAGGTCAAGTCACTGCGGGCCGGGCGTGCGTCGCTGGTCGACGCGTTCGCGCAGGAGCGCAACGGCGAGCTCTACCTGCACGGGATGCACATTCCCGAGTACACGCAGGGCACCTGGACCAACCACGAGCCCCGGCGGACCCGTAAGCTGCTGCTCAACCGGCTGGAGATCGACCGGCTGATCGGCAAGACCCGCGAGGGCGGCCTGACCATGGTGCCGTTGCAGGTCTACTTCTCCGACGGCTGGGCCAAGGTGGAGATCGCCCTGGCGAAGGGCAAGAAGTCGTACGACAAGCGGCAGGACCTCGCCAAGCGGGACGCGGACCGGGAGATCGCCCGGGTCGCCGGCCGGCGTGGCAAGGGCATGGATGACTGAGGTGTCCGTCCTGTCCGGTTCGGCGCGCCCGCCGGGGGCTCGGGATGAAACCCGTTGCGGCAGGCGTTACGCTTGTCAGTGCCGCCACATCGGCGGCCTGTCGAGGGGGTGACTGGTTTCGACTTCGTACGCAGCGACAGGGGAAGCGAGCCGAGGAAGCCGACGTCGTCTCGAGAATCGGTCGTCGGAAACCAATAAGCGCCAAGAACAATCGCGCTGACTTCGCTCTCGCCGCCTGAGGCGAGTAGTGAGTCTGTCGGCCTGGGAGCGCCTTCGACCCAGTTAGCCGGCATCAGCTAGAAGGCTGGCCAATCGGACCCGGTCGCGGGGTCCGTGCGGCGAGATCAATCAGCGACTGGGCCCGTCACACCAACTTGCTCGCGTGAGCGGTGGGGCCGAGTAGAGGCACAGCGAGCTGCGCTCGGAGAAGCCCTGACAAACCGGCGAAGGACCCGGGTTCGATTCCCGGCACCTCCACCACCAGACGATGCGCCCCGGTCCACCGGACCGGGGCGCATCGTCGTGTCGGGACTGGTCGGCCTGGGGCGCCCGGGTCGCACGGGACAGGAGGGGCGGATGGGACCGATGAGGTCCGTCCCGCCTCTGGACAGGGCGGACGCGCGGGTCCACCATCGCTGTACGCGGTCAGACGCGACGCGGGAGGTGCCCATGGTCACCGGTCCGATCCAGCAGCCGCCCACCCCGCCCGGAGGGCTCCGGCCGCCCGCCGCGCGCCGGCCTCCCGGCACCCCGCCCGGAGGCCTGCACCCGCTCGCCCGGGCGCTGGCCGTCGCGCCGGCCGGACCGCGCTGGCGGGAGCGTTTCCTCGTGGGGCTCGGCCCCGTGCGACGGGGCTTCACGGAGCACGTCCGGGTCACCGAGGGGCCCGCCGGCCTCTACGCCGAGGTGCTCGGCCAGGCGCCCCGGCTGGAACGCGGGGTGCGGCTGCTGGCCCGGGAGCACGTCGCCATCACCGCCGCGCTGAGCGCCCTCCAGCAGGCGGCGGAGCTGCCGGACGCCTCGCTCGACGACCTCCTGGGTCGGGCCGCGCACCTGCTACGGGCCCTCGCCCGGCATCGGCAGCGCGGCGCGGACCTGCTCTGGGAGGCGTACGAGACGGATCTCGGCGGAGAGACCTGACCAGGGGGAACCGGCGTGGACGTACCGGCGTCCAACCCACATGCGCCGTACCGCCGCCCTGCTGGGCCTTCCGCTGTTGATGATCGTCGCCGGGTGCGCGCCGGCCGGCTCCGACCCGGCCGTCGACCCGGTCGCCTCCGACCCGCGTCAGGACGCCTTCGCCCAGCGGGCCACCGAGGTGGCCGACTCGTGGCGACCGCTTCCGGCGTGGAAGTCCGGTTACGTGCCCATGCAGGACCCGACGGTGCTCGTCGGCGACCCGGGCTTCACCGGGGAGACCAAGATGGCCTTCCTCAACGGCTGGTACCGCGACCAGGTAACAATGCCCGTCGCGCAGCCCGCCGACGGCACCATCAAGTTCCCGGACGGCACGCTGACCGTCCCGCTGGTCAGCGCCGCCACCGCGTACGGGCAGCTGGACCAGGGGGATCCGCCGCCGTGCGACGGCCGCCCCAAGGACCCCGGGACCAAGCTCCCCGGTGGTGGCCCCACCATCGAGCCGGGGCCCGACGGCCCGGTGAGCAGCAACTCGCAGACCGCCTGCGTCCCGCTGACGGTCACGGCCGTGAAGCTGGGCACCGCGCCGGTGCGCACCAGCCGGGGCGAGGCGCAGGTGCCGGCGTGGCTGTTCACCGTCGAGGAGATCACCGCGCCGGTGGCCCGGCTCGCCGTGGCGCCGCAGGCCGTCACCGCCCCGCCCGAGCCCGCCCCGCCCGCCCGCCCGGCCCCGGAGGGCCTGGTCGGCGCACAGGACGTCCAGTCCGTGAACGGCACCGAGCTGACCTGGCGGCTCGGCGTGGGCACCTGCGACACCGGGATCACCCCGATGGTGCAGGAGCGCGACGACGTCGTGGTGGTGGGCGGCAGTGTGATCCGCGCCACCGGCGTGTGCAACGCGATGCTGAAGATGGAACCGGTCACCGCCACGCTGAAGGCGCCGCTGGGCGACCGGCCGATCCTCGACGTGCTCACCGGCGCGCCGCTGCGCCTCGCGACGCGCTGACGGGAGCGACCGGGCGGCGGCTCACAGGAGCCGGGGCACCTCGGTGCTGACCGGCACCGGCAGCACCGTCGGGCCGTCGGCGCGCAGGCCGGCGGCCAGGGCGTCGCCGAGCTGCTCCGGGGTCTCCACGACGGTGGCCGTGCAGCCGTAGCCCCGGGCGATCGCGGTGATGTCCAGCCCCGGCAGGTCCAGCCCGGGCACCCCCGGGGTGTCCTTGAATTCGGCGAAGGCCTTCAGGATCGCGTACTGCTGGTTGACCGGCACCACCACGACCAGCGGCAGGCGCAGCCGCGCGGCGGTCCAGAGCGCCTGCACCGAGTAGTGGAACGAGCCGTCCCCGATCACCGCGACCACCGGCCGTCCCCGGCCGGTGTCGCGCTGCGCGAGCGCGATGCCGACCGCCGCCGGCAGGCCGTACCCGAGGCCGCCGCTGGCCATCGTGAAGTACGACCCGGGGCGGGTGGCGCGCAGCCGGCGGCGCAGCGCCGGCAGGCTGGACGGCGACTCCTGGACCAGGATCCCGTCGGCCGGCCAGTGCCGGGCCAGAGCCGCGAAGAGGGCGTCCGGGGCCAACGGCAGCCCGTCCACCGGCGGGGGCGGATCCGGGCGCGCCGGCGGCGCCGGCCGGTCCGCCGCCGGGAGCAGGTCGACCAGGGCGGCCAGGGCCAGCCCGGCGTCGGCGAGCAGGCTGTCGCCCACCGGCGCGCGGGCCGCCTCGTCCGGGTCGTCGGTGACGTGCAGCAGGCGGGCCCCGGCGGGCAGGTGGTCGCCCGGCACGTGCGGGTAGTAGCGGAAGACCGGAGCGCCGACCACCAGCACGGTGTCGTGCCCGTCCAGCGCCTCCGAGAGCGGCCCCATCGCGAACGGGAGCACCCCCCGGAAGTGCGGGTGGTCCTCGGGGAAGGCGGCCCGCTCCGGCGCGGGCGCCGACCAGACCGGCGCGGCGAGCCGCTCCGCCAGCGCCACGGCGGCGGGCCAGCCGTCGGCCCGGTCCACGGCCGCGCCGAGCACCAGCGCGGGCGCGCGGCTGGCGGCCAGCACGGCGGCGAACTCGCGCAGCCGGCGCGGGTCGGGCGCGAACCGGGTCGCCACCGTACGCACCGGCGGTGGCGGGTCGGCCGGCTGCGCCCAGTCGTCGAGGGGCAGCGAGAGGAAGACCGGCCCGGCGGGCGGCTGCACCGCCGTCGCGTACGCCCGCATCAACGCCGCCGGGACGTCCTGCGCGCGGACCGGCTCGTGGCTCCACTTCACGTACGGCTGGGGCAGTTCGGTGGCCCGCCGGCTGGCCAGCCGGGGCTCGATCAGCAGCATCTCCCGGGTCTGCTGGCCGGCGGTGACGATCAGCGGGGTGCGGTTGTGCCACGCGGTGACCAGGTTGCCCATGCCGTTGCCCGTGCCGGGCGCGGTGTGCAGGTTGACGTGCGCCGCCCCGCCGGTGGCCTGCGCGTAGCCGTCCGCCATGCCGACGGCCGACGCCTCGTGCAGGGCGAGCACGTAGTGGAAGTCGTCCGGGAAGTCGCGCAGGAACGGCTCCTCCGTGGAGCCGGGGTTGCCGAAGACCGTGGTCAGGCCGAGGGCACGGAGCAGGTCGTACGTGGTGTCGCGGACCGTAGCCATCGCCCTCAGGCTATCGGGGCGACTCGGGTTATCCGGGCCTTTCGCCGCTCCTCGCCTCAGGGGAGCGCGAAGGGCAGGGTGATGCCGTCCAGCGCGTGCCCGCAGGCGCAGTCCCGCTCGGCCGGCAGCGCGGCGACGGCCGCCAGCAGCAGGCCCCGCAGCCGGTCGGTGTTCTCCCCGAAGACCCGGAACACCTCCTCCTGCGTCACCGCGCCGCCCCCCTCCACGCCCGCGTCGAGGTCGGTGACCAGGGCGATCGAGGAGTAGCAGAGGGCCAGCTCGCGGGCCAGCACCGCCTCCGGGTGGCCGGTCATGTTGACCACCGTGCCGCCGATCGAGGCGTACCACCGCGACTCGGCACGGGTGGAGAAGCGCGGGCCCTCGACCACCACCACCGTCCCGCCGTCCACCGCGGGCACGTCCCGGCCGGCCGCGGCGGCCAGCAGCGTACGCCGGCCCGAGGGGCAGTACGGGTCGGCGAAGGAGACGTGCACCGCGCCCCGGTCGTAGTAGGTCTGCGTCCGTCCGCTGGTGCGGTCGATCAGCTGGTCGGGCACCACGAACGTGCCCGGCCCGAGGTCCGGCCGCAGGCCGCCCACGGCGCAGGGGGCGAGCACCTGGCGTACGCCGAGGGAGCGCAGCGCCCAGAGGTTGGCCCGGTAGGGGATCAGGTGCGGCGGGTGGCGGTGGTCCCGGCCGTGGCGGGGCAGGAACGCCACCCGCCGGCCGCTGACCTCGGCGATCGTGACGGCGTCGGACGGCGGCCCGAAGGGCGTCTCCACCACGTGCTCGGTCGCGTTGTCGAGCAACGCGTACAGCCCCGAACCGCCGATCACCGCGAGTTCCGCCGTGGGACCCATCGGCCCTCCCTCGTGTCCGCCGATCTACCGCACGTCAGACCTTAGCCACCGCCCCGGGGGCAAGCTATGGTGCCAGGCATGGCGTTCACAGCGCGGATGACACCGGTGCCCCCGGGCGTCCCGGTCCGGTCGGTCTGACGGGTGTCCGGCATGCAGGGAGAGGGGCAGGCGATCGGCGGGCGGGCGACGGGGTCGATGACCGGGCGACTGCTGGTCGCGACGCCGGCGCTGAAGGACCCGAACTTCGACCGTACGGTGGTGCTGCTGGTGGCGCACGAGCCCGGCGGCGCCCTCGGCGTGGTGCTCAACCGGGCCACCGAGGTGCCGGTCGCCGACGTGCTCGGCGACTGGAGCGACCTGGCCCGCGACCCGGCGGTGCTCTTCGAGGGCGGCCCCGTGCAGCCCGACTCGGCGATCTGCCTGGCCCGGATGCGTCACCCGGTGCAGCGGCTCAGGGGATTCCACCAGGTCTCCGGGGCGGTCGGCACCCTCGACCTCTCCGTCGACCCGGGGCCGCTGCGGGAGGGCATCACCGGCATCCGGGTCTTCGCCGGCTACTCCGGCTGGGGCACGGGGCAGTTGGAGCAGGAGATCGAGGACGGCTCCTGGTTCGTGCTGGACGCGCTGCCCGGCGACGCCTTCGTGGACCGGCCGGACGACCTGTGGCCGATGGTGCTGCGCCGCCAGGGCGGCATGATGGCGGCGGTCGCGCACTTCCCGCCGGACGTGGCGCTCAACTGAGCCGCGCCCGGGGTGGGCCCCCGCGAGATGACCATGCGGCGGTCGCTGTGTATAGTTCTGTCGTGCCCGGGTGACGGGGACGAGGCAAGGGGCCGTGGCGCAGCTGGTAGCGCACCACACTGGCAGTGTGGGGGTCAGGGGTTCGAGTCCCCTCGGCTCCACCCTTGTTTTACAGGTCAGCGGCCTGGTCGAGAGCGTTCGACCAGGCCGCTGATTCGTTCTCCGGCCGGTCAGGCGGCGCGGCGGGCGCGGCGGCGGGCCTGCATGAAGGCGGTGTCTCCGCGTACGCCGTCCCACCAGGCCCACGGAACGCCGGTCACGTACCGGCCGATCGAGGCGAAGACCGGCGCGGCGTCGGCGTCGCGGCCGGTGCGCGCCAGCCCGTACGCCAGGATGTTCGCATCGTTCAGCCAGTCGGCGTGCCGGGTGGCCGGCTGGTGGAACCACCGGGACAGCGCGTTGTCGAGATCCGACTGCATGACCGGGTCCTGCCGCCACCGCTCGCTGACCTCACCGGCGGCGCTGTCCTGGGATGCGCGCTCCTGCTCCCACAGCGCCCACTCGGCGGCGGCCTGTACCGGCAGCACGTGCAGCGGCGAGCCCGCAGGCGCCGCGGCGGCGACCGACCGGGCGAAGCCGAACATCGCCTCGTGCGAGCCGCTCCACTTCCGGCAGTGGTAGGTCAGCTTGAGCATGTGCCCCTCCCGATGCCAGGGGTCGCGCCGGGTCAGCTCACGCCACGTCTCCTCGACGTCCTCCCGTGGCGTGCTCTGGCCGATCATCAGGTCCAACAGGTTCACGTACGGCGTGGGGTCCTCGGGTGCGAGCCGCATCGCCAGATCGTTCACCTGTCGGGCCAGTTGCAGCAGGCGGTTGAACTCGGTCCACTGCTCCGGACGGACGCTGGCGGCCCAGTCCCCGCCGCGCACCTCCCAGGCTCGTGCCATCAGGGACCGGGCACGTACGAGTTGCGCATCCGGACTGGTGGGCGTGCGCGCCGCCCAGCGGTCGGTCCAGGCGGCCGCGGTGTCGACCCGGCCGGTCGCGGGGTCGACCCGGGATCCCAGCCCACCGGCGGTCGATTCGGCCATGACGCGGACGTACCGCGCCCGACGGTCGTGGTCACCTCGGGTGGCAGCCAGAGCCTTCCGGGCGGCTTCGGCGTCGGAGCCGTACCGCGCCTGCGTGCACGCCTCGCGCAGCACGGCGTCGTCCTGCGCCAGGTTCGTATCGATCTGGCGGGTGAGCAGCCGCCACACGGTTGAGATCACAACCAAGGATGGTAGGCGTCGGCTGGCGTCCTCCTCGGGCCCGGACCTGGTCCCCCTCGGGAATAGGGGTCCTGTCGCACAAGTGAGGCGTTGTCGCCCACCGTGCCTTCTGTCACGATCGCCCCACTGGAGGCCTTTCCCCCGCCCGGTGGTTGGGCCCGATCCCGTGCGGCCAGCGAAGGAGCCGATGGTGGACCACCCCCACGCGTTGACAGCCGAGCAACTGGACCAGTTCCGGCGCGACGGGCACCTGATCCTGCGGGGCGTGCTCCCGACCGGGACGCTGGACGCGCTGCACGGCTCGTTCAGCCGCGTCGTCGACCACCTCGCCCGGCAGTGGCAGCAGCGCGGGATGATCACCGAGACCTTCGCCGACCTGCCGTACGACCAGCGCTACCTGCGCCTGATCGAGTCCAGCCAGGTCCGCGTACCGGCCGCCTGGCGGCGGATCCTGGTGGGACGGCCGGTGTACGACCTGTGGCGCACCCCCGAGCTGCTCGGCCCGGTGCGCAGCCTGCTCGGCGACGAGGTCTACGCGCACGGCGTCTGGAACGCCCGGCCGCGCGACCCCCACGGCCGCACCCAGCAGGTCGCCTGGCACCAGGACGCCTACTACTACAAGGGTTGGGACGCCTCGGTCGGGCCGCTGCTGTCGGTGTGGATCCCGCTGGTGCCCGTGGACGAGGACACCGCCTGCCTCCAGTTCGTCACCGGCTCGCACACCCGGGGCTGGATCTCCCGCGACCGCCTGCCCAACGGCGAGTACGGCACGTCGGACGAGGCCGTCGGGGACGGCCCCGTCAGCACCGCCCGGATGGAGCCCGGCGACGTGGTGATCTTCACGGACACCACGCTGCACCGCTCGACGCCCAACGTGTCGGACCGCATCCGGTGGAACATCGACATCCGGTTCGCCCCGGCGGTCGACGAGGTGGTCCGGAACTCGCCGCGCGGCTACCGCTGCTTCAGCGCCGCCGACCCGGCACAGGTCGAGTCGTTCGAGACCTGGGCCGGCCGGTACCGGTACGAGCCGGAGGACCTGCTGACGGAGCTGACGAACTTCGAGGAGGGCTACGACCTCGACGTGCTCAGGGCGTTCTCCCGCGCGTCGCCGTACGCGGACATCTACTGAGGCCGCCGCGCCTCAGCCGAGGTGGCGCTCGATCTCGGCCAGCTCCTCGGCGCCGAGGTCCAGGTCGTCCAGGGCGGCGACGTTCGCCTCCAGCTGCGGCACGCTGCTCGCCCCGATGATCACGCTGGTCATCCGCGGGTCGCGCAGCGCCCAGGCGAGCGCGAGCTGGGCCAGCGACTGGCCGCGCCGCTCGGCGATCGCGCCGAGCGCCCGGATGGTGGCCATCTTCTCCTCGCCGAGGTCGCTCTCGCTGAGGAAGACGCTGGTGCGCACCCGGGAGTCCGCCGGGATGCCGCCCAGGTAGCGGTCGGTGAGCAGGCCCTGGGCGAGCGGGCTGTAGGCGATGCAGCCCGCGCCGACGCGCTCCAGCGTGTCCAGCAGGCCGTCGTCCTCCGTCCAGCGGTTGAGCATCGAGTACGACGGCTGGTTGATCAGCAGCGGCGTACCCAGGTCACGCAGGATCGCGGCGGCCCGCTCGGTCTGCGCGGAGTCGTAGTTGGAGACGCCGACGTAGAGCGCCTTGCCGGCCCGGACGACGGCGTCGAGGGCGCCCATCGTCTCCTCCAGCGGGGTGTCCGGGTCGAAGCGGTGCGAGTAGAAGATGTCGACGTGGTCCAGCCCGAGGCGGCGCAGCGACTGGTCCAGCGAGGAGACCAGGTACTTGCGGGAGCCCCACTCGCCGTACGGGCCGGGCCACATCAGATAGCCGGCCTTCGTGGAGACGACGAGTTCGTCCCGGTACGGCCGCAGGTCGGTGGCGAGCATCCGGCCGAAGTTCTCCTCGGCGCTGCCCGGTGGCGGTCCGTAGTTGTTGGCCAGGTCGAAGTGGGTCACGCCCAGGTCGAAGGCGCGGCGGACGACGTCGCGCTGCCGCTCGTACGGCCGGTCCGGGCCGAAGTTGTGCCACAGCCCGAGCGAGATGGCGGGCAGCCGCAGTCCGCTGCGCCCGCTGCGCCGGTAGGTCATCTGGTCGTAGCGCTCATCCGCGGCGAGGTAGGTCACGGTCACCGACCCTATCCCCGCCGGTGGCGGGCGTGCGCGGCGAACGGGCCTGCGACAACGGACTCCGGGGTAGTTTCGGGACCATGCGTTTCGTCCCGCTCGACACCCCCAAGCCCCTGTCCAAGATCGGCCTCGGCACCTGGCAGTTCGGGTCCCGGGAGTGGGGCTACGGCCCCGAGTACGAGCGCCGGGCCGCCGACATCGTCCGGCGCGCCGTCGACCTCGGCATCACCGTCTTCGACACCGCCGAGCTGTACGGCTTCGGCCGCAGCGAGCGGATCCTCGGCGAGGCGCTCGGCGACGACCGGCCGAAGGTCGTGATCGCCACCAAGATCCTGCCGATCCTGCCGGTCGCCCCGGTGGTGCAGCAGCGGGCGGTCGCCTCGGCCGCGCGGCTCGGCGTCACCCACCTCGACCTCTACCAGGTGCACCAGGCCAACCCGCTGGTCGCCGACCACACCACCATGCGCGGCATGCGCGCTTTGCAGGACGTCGGGCTGGTCGGCGAGGTCGGCGTCAGCAACTACGGCCTGCGCCGCTGGCAGGTCGCCGAGGCGGCGCTCGGCCGGCGCGTGCTCAGCAACCAGGTCCGCTACAGCATGGTCGACCGCGGGCCCGAGCACGACCTGCTGCCGTACGCGAAGCAGGCCGGCCGCGTCGTCATCGCGTACAGCCCGCTGGCCCAGGGCTTCCTCTCCGGCCGGTACGACGCGAAGAACCCGCCGAGCGGGGCGGTGCGCCGGGCCAACCCGTACTTCCTGCCGGAGAACCTGGAGCGCGGCGCGACGCTGATCGAGACCCTGCGGCAGGTGGCCGACGCGCACGACGCCACGCCCAGCCAGATCGCCCTCGCCTACCTGCTGCGCCACCCGAACGTGCTGGCCATCCCCGGCGCCTCCGGCGTGGAACAGGTCGAACGCAACGCGGCTGCCGCCGACATCGACCTGGCCGACGACGAACACGCCGCGTTGGCCCGCGCGGCGAAGGAGTTCCGCCCGATCACCGGCCTGGCGGCGGCGCCCCGCCTGCTGCGGGCCCGAGCCGGAAGGTGAGCCGATGGACGACATCACCGCGCTGATCCTCGACGACCACGCGGCCTTCCGCCGGGGCTTCGCCCGCCTCGACGACGCCCGCGACGAGCACGAGCTGCTGGCGATCTGGGACGCGCTCGCCCTGCACCTGGACGTGCACGCCGAGGCGGAGGAGGCGATCCTCTACCCGCACCTGGTGCGCCACGGCGACGACGGCGAGGCCGAGACCGTCGACGCGATCGGCGACCACAACAAGATCCGCGACGCCGTCGCCGAGTCCAAGCTGCACCCGGTGGGCTCCGACGAGTGGTGGGCGGCGGTGGGTACCGCCCGCCGGGAGAACAGCGAGCACCTCGCCGAGGAGGAGGACGAGGCGCTGCCCGACTTCCGCCGGCACGCGAGCGTCGAGCTGCGGGCCGAGCTGGGCCGCCGCTGGCTGACCTTCCACGGCGAGCACAAGTTCGGCCGCGACCTGGCCTTCGCCGACAAGGACCCGCAGCGCTACGTCGACGAACACCGCCGCTGACCGGAACGTCGATCTCCCCGACGCGGGGGAGTCGCCCCGGGGCACGACCGGGACAGAATGGGCCGGTGAAGCCCCGCACGGTCCTCGCCCCGCTGACGGCCGGCAGCACCTGGCGGCGCGGCGTGTTCCTGCTGCTCGGCGGGGTGCTCGCGCTGCCGTACGCGCTGCTGGCGGTGGCCTTCGCCCAGCTGCTGACCCGGTCGGACATCCCCCGGCCGCTCGTGCTGGCGCTGCTCGGCGTCGCGGCGGTCATCGCGGCGGTCCCGGTCTTCCTCGACGGCCCCCGGGCACTGGAGATCGCCGCAGCGCGGACCCTGCTCGGCGTCGACCTGCCGGACCCGGCCCCCGGGCACGTCGCCGACCGCGAGACCCGGCTGCGCTCGGCGCTCTGGATCGGGCTGCACCTGTTCAGCGGCGGGCTGGTGGTGGCCGCCCTGTTCAGCGCCGTGCCGATGGCGCTCGCCTTCATCGGGCAGCAGTTCGGGCTCGACACCGGGATGACCGGCGGCGACCGGTTCGGGCCGCTCGACGGGCGGGACACCGGCTGGCTGACCCTCGCCGGCGTCGTCGTGCTGGTGGCGCTCGGCTACGCCGTGGCCGGGCTGGGCGCGCTGGCGGTGTCGATGGCCCCGGTGCTGCTCGGCCCGGCCCAGGCGGAACGGATCGCGGCCCTGGAGGCGCGCACGGCCCGGCTCGCCGAACGCAACCGGCTGGCCCGGGAACTGCACGACTCGGTGGGCCACGCCCTCACCGTCGCCACCCTCCAGGCAGGGGCCGCCCGCGAGCTGCTCGACCGGGACCCGGAGTTCGTCCGGCGCGCGCTGGGCGCGATCGAGGAGGCCGGGCGGACCGCCATGGACGACCTGGACCACGTGCTGGGGCTGCTCCGCGAGCCCGACGGCCGGCGGGCCGCGCCGGCGCCGCAGCGTACGCTCGCCGACCTGGACCGGCTGGTGGCCGACACCCGCGCGGCCGGCCTGCCGGTCGAGGCCCGGCGTACCGGCGACCCGGCCGACCTGCCGGCGGCGGTCTCCCGGGAGGGCTACCGGATCGTCCAGGAGGGGCTGACCAACGCGGCCCGGCACGGTCGGGGACCGGTCACGCTGCGCCTCGACGTGCACGCCGACGCGCTGGAGCTGGAACTGGACAACGCGGTGGGCCGGCGCCGCCGCGGCGACCCGGGGCGGGGCGGCCGGGGCCTGGACGGGATGCGGGAGCGGGTGCTGCTGCTCGGCGGCCGGCTGACCGTCGGGCCGGACGGCGACCGCTGGCGCATCCGGGTGCGACTGCCGTTCGAGGGGACCCCGTGACGACCGGAACCGCGACGACCACCGGCGTGCTGATCGTCGACGACGACGAGCTGATCCGGGTCGGGCTGCGGGCGATCCTCGACGCCCAGCCCGACCTGCGGGTGCTCGGCGAGGCCGCCGACGGCGCGGAGGTGCCGCCGCTGGTCGCCCGGCTGCGCCCCCGGGTGGTGCTGATGGACGTGCGGATGCCCGGCATCGACGGCATCCAGGCCACCCGGCGGCTGCTCGCCACCTCCGCCGACCCGCCCCGGGTGCTGGTGGTCACCACCTTCGCCAACGACGAGTACGTCTACGACGCGCTCCGCGCCGGAGCGAGCGGGTTCCTGCTCAAGCGGGCCCGGCCCGCCGAGGTGGTGGAGGCGGTCCGGGTGGTCGCGCGGGGCGAGTCGCTGCTCTTCCCCGCCGCCATCCGCCGCCTCGCCGGGGCGTACGGGGGGCGGGGCGCCGACCGGCTGACGGCCGCCCGGCTCACCGACCGGGAGGCCGAGGTGCTGCGGCTGATGACCACCGGGCTGTCCAACCCGGAGATCGCCGCGCACCTGGTGGTCGGGGTGGAGACCGTGAAGACCCACGTCGGCAACGTGCTGGCCAAGCTCGGCGTCCGCGACCGCACCCAGGCGGTGATCGCGGCGTACGAGTCGGGGTTCGTCACCCCGTCGGGCTGAGCGTTCCCTCCCGAGGGGGAGCCGGTTCACCGCCGCACGGGAGGGCGGGAGAGGCCCGCCGGCCGAGGCTGGGAAGCATGACGACGACCGAAGTTCCCACCCATCGCCCGGCCCCGGGCCGGCTGGACCGGCTCGCCCCGCTGGCCGCCGGCTGGCTCGGCCTCTGGGGGCTGCTCGCCCTGGTCTCCGCCGTCACCGGTGCCGGCTACCCGTTCGGGGCGAACGATCCGGTCGACGGCGAGGCCAACCTGCTCCGGCTGGTCCCCACCGACGTCGGCGCGCCGCTGTTCGCCGTGCTGCTGCTCGGCGCCGCGGTGGCCGCGCTCGCCATGACCGGCCCGGCCCGCCGCCGGGCCCGACCGCTGAACACCCTGCTGTCGGCGTACGCCTGGACGGTCGCATTCCTGCTCGCCGTCGTCGTGCCGGACGTGAAGGTGCTTGTCATCCTCGGCTACCTCCCGATCCTGATCGTCGGCGCGCCGTTCGGCTGGCCGCCGGTGGACTACGCCGACGTGTTCACCTGGGCGCTGTTCGCGCGGTGCGCGGCCATGGTCGGCGGGGTGCTGCTGGCCGGGGCGGTGCTGCGCTGGCAGCGGCGCACCGCGGGCGCCTGCCCGACGTGCGGGCGCGACGACGCCGACCACGGTTGGACCTCGCCCGACTCGGCCGCCCGCTGGGGGCGCGTGGCGGCCTGGACCGCGGCCACCGTTCCCGCCCTGTACGCCCTCACCCGGCTCGCCTGGGCGGTCGGCGTCCCGCTGGGCATCGAGCGGTCGTTCCTCGACGAGATGCGCGACTCCGGGCTGGTCTGGGCGGGCGCCGGGCTGGGCGGCTTCGCCCTGGTGGGCGCCGTCCTCACCCTCGGGCTGGTGCAGCGGTGGGGGGAACGGTTCCCGCGCTGGATGGTGGGCCTGGCCGGGCGGCCGGTGCCGGTCGGGCTGGCCGTCGTCCCGGCGACGCTGGTCGCGGTGGCGGTCACCGCGGCGAGCCTCGGCCTGCTCGCCACCCCCGCCTTCTGGGACTTCTCCGCCGGGCTCAGCCTGGCCACCGCGCCGATGCTGCTCTGGCCGGTCTGGGGCGTCGCGCTCGGCGCCGCCACGTACGCGTACCACCTGCGCCGCCGGGGCACCTGCCGGAGCTGCGGACAGGGCTGAGGCGTACCCCCGGCGGGGGTGCCCGGTCGACGGACCGGGCGCCCCCGCTCCCGTGAGCTAGCGTTGGTCGGGTGACTGCGCCTTCCCCGGTTACCCCGGCACCTCCGGCCGACCTGCCCGGCACGCTCGGCGAGCTGCGGGCGGCCGGCCACGCGTACCGCACGGTCAAGCAGGAACTCCGCGACAACCTCCTGGCCCGGATGCGCTCCGGCGCCGACCGCTTCCCCGGCATCGTCGGCTACGACGACACGGTGCTGCCCGAGGTCGAGCGCGCCCTGCTCGCCGGGCACGACATGGTGCTGCTGGGCGAGCGGGGCCAGGGCAAGACCCGGCTCATCCGCTCGCTCGTCGGCCTGCTCGACGAGTGGACCCCGGTGATCGCCGGCTCGGTGCTCAACGAGCACCCGCTGCACCCGCTCACCCCCGGCTCGCGGGCGCTGGTCGCCGAGGCCGGCGACGACCTGCCGGTGGCGTGGCTGCACCGCTCGATGCGCTACGGCGAGAAGCTGGCCACCCCGGACACCAGCGTCGGCGACCTGATCGGCGACGTCGACCCGATCCGGATCGCCCAGGGGCGCACCCTCGGCGACCCGGAGACGATCCACTTCGGCCTCGTCCCGCGTACCAACCGGGGCATCTTCGCCGTCAACGAGCTGCCCGACCTGGCCGAACGGATCCAGGTGGCGCTGCTCAACGTGCTGGAGGAGCGGGACATCCAGGTCCGCGGCTACCAGCTGCGGCTGCCGCTGGACCTGTTCCTGGTGGCCAGCGCCAACCCGGAGGACTACACCAACCGGGGCCGGATCATCACCCCGCTGAAGGACCGCTTCGGCGCCGAGGTGCGTACCCACTACCCGGTCGACCTCGACCTGGAGCTGGCCCTGATCCGGCAGGAGGCCGACCTGGTCGCCGAGGTGCCGGAGCACGTGCTGGAGGTCCTGGCGCGGTTCGCCCGCGCGGTGCGCGAGTCGCCGTCGGTGGACCCGCGTTCGGGAGTCTCCGCCCGGTTCGCCATCGCCGCCGCCGAGACGGTCGCCGCCACCGCGCTGCGCCGCGCCGGCCTGCTGGCGGCCACGGAGCCGGCTGACGGGGTACGCCCGGAGGCGGCGGTCGCGCGGGTGGGGGACGCGGTGTCGGTGACCAGCACCCTGCGCGGCAAGGTCGAGTTCGAGAGCGGCGAGGAGGGCCGGGAGGTCGAGATCCTCGGCCACCTGCTGCGGACCGCGACCGCCGAGACGTTCCGGGCCCGGCTGGCGGGGCTGGACCTCTCCGGGTTCACCGCCCTCGTCGACGAGGACGCCGTCATCGAGACCGGCGAGCTGGTCGGCTCCGCCGAGCTGCTGCGCCAGGTGGGCACCGTGCCCGGCCTGGCCAAGGCGCTGGACCGGCTCGGGTTGGGCGACGCGCCCACCCCGGAGCAGGTCGCGGCCGGCGTGGAGTTCGTCCTGGAAGGGCTGCACCTGACCCGCCGGCTCGGCAAGGACGTCACCGACTCCGGCCGGACCCGCTACGGCGGCCGGGCCTGAGCATGGCCGGCGACCGGTTCCGGTACGGGCAGTGGCGGGGCGGCCCCGACCCGCTCGCGCCTCCGTACGACGTGCGGGGGGCGGTGGACGCCGTCGGCGCCGAGGTGCTGGCCGGCGGCAGCCTCCGGGAGGCGCTGCGGGACCTGCTGCGGCAGGGGCCCCAGGGGCGCGGCGGCCTCGACGACCTCGCCGCCCGGGCCAGGCGGCTGCGCCGGGAGGCGTTGCGCCGGGGCGACCTGGACGGGGCGGTCACCCGGGCCCGCGCCCTGCTCGACCAGGCGCTCGCCGCCGAGCGGGACGAGCTGCGCGGGCGCGACGGCGACGACGCGCGGTTCGCCGAGGCGGTGCTGGACAACCTGCCCCGCTCGACGGCCCGCGCCGTGGAGGAGCTGACCGGGTACCGGTGGAGCAGCGACGAGGCCCGCCGGACGTACCAGCGGATCCTCGACGGGCTGCGCGACGACGTGCTCGGTCAGCGCTTCGCCGGGCTGCGCGACGCGGTGCGCGCCTCGGCGGACCCGGCCGCGCAGCAGCGGCTGGCCGAGATGATGCGCGACCTCAACGACCTGCTGGCCCGGCACGCCCGGTCGGAGGACACCACCGACGCCTTCGCCGAGTTCATGCGCCGGCACGGCGCGTTCTTCCCCGAGCAGCCGGCCGACGTCGACGAACTGGTCGACGTGCTGGCCCGGCGCTCCGCCGCCGGTGAGCGGCTGATGCGCTCGCTCTCCGACCGCCAGCGCGAGGAGCTGGCCGGCCTGATGCGGCAGTCGCTCGGCGACCGGCTCGCCGGGGAGCTGTCCGCGCTGGACGCCAACCTCCGGGCGCTCCGCCCCGACCTGCACCGGGGCCCGGGCGAGCGGGTGCGGGGCGAGCGGCCCCTCGGCTACGGCGAGGCCGCCGGCGCGCTCGGCGAGATCGCCGAGTTGGACGAGCTGCTGGACCAGCTCGACCAGGAGCATGCGGGCGCCACCCTGGACGACGTCGACGTCGACGCGGTGGCCCGGACGCTGGGCCGCGACGCCGCCGACGACGTACGCCGGCTGCGGGAGCTGGAGCGGGAGCTGCGCCGGCAGGGTTGGGTGAGCCGGGACGCCGACGGGCTGACCCTGAGCCCGAAGGCGCTGCGCCGGCTCGGCGGCACGGCGCTGCGGCGGGTCTTCGCGGACCTGACGGCCGGGCCGCGCGGCCAGCACGACCTGCGCTCGGCGGGCGCCGCCGGCGAGGTCAGCGGCGGATCGAGGCCGTGGGAGTACGGCGACGAGCAGCCCCTGGACGTGGTGCGGACGCTGACCCGGGCGGTCCGCCGCGCCGGCTCCGGTGTGCCGGTCCAGCTGGCCGTCGAGGACTTCGAGGTGGTGGAGACCGAGCGGCGGGCCTCGGCGGCGGTGGTGCTCTGCGTCGACCTCTCCTACTCGATGATCTCCCAGGGCCGGTGGGGCCCGATGAAGCAGACGGCGCTGGCGCTGGCGCACCTGATGGCCACCCGGTTCCCCCAGGACGCGTTGCAGATCGTCGGCTTCGGTCTGGAGGCGCTGCCGCTGACCCAGCAGGAACTGGCCGCCGTCGAGCCGGACCTGCGGCAGGGCACGAACCTCCAGCACGCGCTGCGGCTGGCCGCCCGGCACCTGCGGCGGCACCCGGATGCCGAGCCGGTGGTGCTGGTGGTCACCGACGGGGAGCCGACCGCCCACCTGGACCCGGACGACGGCGAGGCGCTGTTCCACTGGCCGCCGCTGCCGGAGACGATCGCGGCGACCGTGGGCGAGGTGGACCGGCTCACCCGCTACGGCGCCACGCTCAACCTGTTCATGCTCGGCGATGATCCCGGCCTGCGCCGCTTCGTCGACGCCGTGGCCCGCCGCTCGAAGGGCCGCATGTTCACTCCCGACCTGGAGGATCTCGGCGAGTACGTGGTCTCCGACTACCTCCGCACCCGGCAACCCCGCCGTCGCTGACCTGGCGGATTCGACGGGCCCCTTCCGGGTGAACCGTCCGCGGGAACTCCGGGCCGGACAGCGTGGGCCGGGATTGACTGGGGACATGGACAGCGGGGCGTTGCGGGGGGCGTACGCGGAGGTGCTCGCGGAGGTCGAGGCGGGTGGGTTCGCGGCGCCGCCGGCCGGGCAGTTGAGCGCCGAGCAGATCGTCGCGCACCTCGCCGCCAACGACGAGCTGATGACCGAGGCGACCGAGGCGGTCATCGCGGGCTCGCCGTTCGCGTACTACGACCTGGAGACCATCCACCGCCCGCAGGTGGACGCGCTGGTCGTCGAGTGCGGCGGGCTGGCCGGGCTGGCCACCCTGCTGCGGGCCACCAGCCAGAAGCTCTGCGCGCTGACCGAGCGGCTCGGCGCGGCGGCGCAGACCCCGGTCGAGACCCACCTGCGGGAGGGGTTCGACCTCGTCGTAGACGAGTCGCTGCCCTGGGGCCGCACCCTCGACCTGCACGCCCGCGTCCACCTGCCGAAGCACCTGGCCCAACTGCGCATGCTCCGCGCCGGCTGAGCCGCCGCTGGAAGCAGGTCGGGAACTGCGCCGACCCGGGCGAGCGGAGTGGGCCGGCGGCCCCCGTCAGTCGACGACCCGGACGTCCTTCCAGAAGGCGACCCGGTCGCGGACCATCTCCGCCTCCGGCTTCGGTTCGGGGTAGTACCAGACCGCGTCGGCGCTGGTCCGGCCGTCGTGTTCCAGCGTGTAGTAGGACGCGGTGCCCTTCCACGGGCAGACGGTGTGCGTGTCGGACTCGCGGAGCAGGTCGTCGCGCAGGGCGGCGCGCGGGAAGTAGTGGTTTCCCTCGACCAGCACGGTGTCGTCGCTCTCGGCCACGACCAGGTCGTTCCAGACGGCTCTCGGCATGGTTCCCACGCTATGTCGCCGGCCCGGCGGCGGCCAGTGCTCCGACCACGTCGCGGACGCACCAGTGGACGTCCCCCGTCACGAGGGCCACAGCGCGTACAGTGATCGCATGTGTGCGGTCCGTGTGGATCATCATCCGGTCGACCACGACGGTGCGGTGGCCCAGTTGCGACGGTCCTACGCGGCGGTGCCCGCGGGCGCGCCGGTGCGGCTGGCCAAGCGCACCTCCAACCTGTTCCGTCCCCGGTCCGCCCCCAGCGCGCCGGGCCTGGACGTCACCGGGCTCACGGGCGTGCTCGCCGTGGACCCGGTCGCCCGCACGGCCGACGTGCAGGGCATGTGCACCTACGAGGACCTGGTCGACGCGACCCTGCCGCACGGGCTGATGCCGCTGGTCGTGCCGCAGTTGCGCACCATCACCCTCGGCGGGGCGGTGACCGGTCTCGGCATCGAGTCGACCTCGTTCCGCAATGGCCTGCCGCACGAGTCGGTGGTCGAGATGGACGTGCTCACCGGGGCCGGCGAGATCGTGACCGCCCGCCCGGAGGGGGAGCACGCCGACCTCTTCGCGGCGTTTCCCAATTCGCTGGGCAGCCTCGGCTACGCCACCCGGCTGCGCATCGAACTCCAGGCGGTACGCCGCTTCGTGGCCCTGCGCAACGTCCGGTTCACCCGGCTGGAGGCGCTCGCCGACGCGATCGCCGAGGTCGCCGCGACCCGGTCCTGGGCGGGGGAGGCGGTGGACGCGATGGACGGGGTGATGTTCAGCCCCGGCGAGGCGTACCTGGTGCTGGGCGCCTTCACCGACGACGCGCCGCCGGCCAGCGACTACACGGGACAGGACATCTACTACCGCTCGCTGCGCCGGCGCACGCACGACGCACTGACCACGTACGACTATCTCTGGCGCTGGGACACCGACTGGTTCTGGTGTTCGGCGGCGTTCGGGGTGCAGCACCCGGTGCTCCGGCGGGTCTGGCCGGCGCGGTGGCGGCGCAGCGACGTCTACCACCGGTTGGTCCGGTGGGAGCACCGGCACGGCGTGGCCGCCCGGATCGACCGCCTGCGGGGCCAGCCGGCGCGCGAGCGGGTGGTGCAGGACGTGGAGATCCCGCTGGAGCGGATGGCCGGGTTCCTGCGCTGGTTCGCCGGCACCGTCGGGATGACCCCGGTCTGGCTGTGCCCGTTGCGGCTGCGTGAGCCGTCCGGTCCCGGATCGGCCCGGGCCTGGCCGCTCTATCCGCTCCGGGCCGGGCAGAACTACGTGAACGTCGGCTTCTGGGGCAGCGTGCCGATCGCGTCGGGGGCCGCCGACGGCGACGTCAACCGGGCGATCGAGCGCATGGTGTCGGAGTCGGGGGGCCACAAGTCGCTCTACTCCGACGCGTACTACGACCGGGAATCCTTCGACCGGCTCTACGGCGGCGC
The DNA here is from genome assembly GCF_035920365.1 of Micromonospora sp. NBC_01740. NCBI lineage: Bacteria > Bacillati > Actinomycetota > Actinomycetes > Micromonosporales > Micromonosporaceae > Micromonospora > Micromonospora sp. NBC_01740. The sequence goes on from NZ_CP109150.1 coordinate 2,582,028, forward strand.
GACGTGGCGCGCGGTGAAGGACCGTTACGACCCGGACCACCGGCTCACCGGACTGTACGAGAAGGCGGTAGCGAGAGCATGAGCCTGACCGATCGAGACCAGGGGGCGGCGAGCGCTCCCGCCAGCCCGCCGGCGGGGAGCCGGCGCCTGGGTCCGACCGTGGCGGACGTCGTCCGCGCGTTGACGACCGGCGCCCTGCCGGTGCGGGTCACCGGGTACGACGGCAGCGCGGTCGGCCCGGCCGATGCCGGCATCACCCTGTCGATCCGTTCCGAGCGGGGCCTGACCTATCTGCTCACCGCCCCGGGCGACCTGGGCATGGCCCGGGCGTACGTCGGCGGCGACCTGGCGTTGCAGGGGGTGCACCCGGGCGACCCGTACGAGGCGTTGCGGGTGCTCAAGGACGAGCTGCGGCTGCGTACGCCGTCGCTGGCCGAAGGGCTGGCCCTGGTGCGCGGGCTGGGCTGGGAGCGGCTGATGCCGCCGCCGCCCCCGCCGCAGGAGGCGCTGCCGCGCTGGAAGCGCGTGGTGAACGGGCTGCGGCACTCCCGCACCCGGGACAGCACCGCGATCTCCCACCACTACGACGTCTCGAACGCCTTCTACGAGAAGGTGCTCGGCCCGTCGATGACGTACACCTGCGCGCTCTTCCGCTCGCCCGACGACACGCTGGAGCAGGCGCAGGCGGCCAAGTACGACCTGGTGGCGCAGAAGCTGGCGCTGAAGGCCGGGATGCGGCTGCTCGACGTGGGCTGCGGGTGGGGCGGCATGGTCCGGCACGCGGCCCGCGAGTACGGCGTGAAGGCGCTCGGGGTGACCCTGTCCCGGGCGCAGGCCGAGTGGGCCCGGGCGGCGATCGAGCGGGAGGGGCTGACCGGCCTGGCCGAGGTGCGCCACCTCGACTACCGGGACGCGCCGCGCGAGCAGTTCGACGCGGTCTCCTCGATCGGCCTGACCGAGCATGTCGGGGTGCGCCACTACCCGGCCTACTTCGGGGCCCTGCGGGACCGGCTGCGGCCGGACGGGCGGCTGCTCAACCACTGCATCACGCGGGCCGACAACCGCGCGCCGCACCGGTCGGGCGCGTTCATCGACCGCTACGTCTTCCCCGATGGGGAGCTGGCCGGCCCGGGGCGCCTGGTCAGCGAGATCCACGACGTCGGGTTGGAGGTGCAGCACGAGGAGAACCTGCGGCTGCACTACGCGTTGACGCTGGCCGGCTGGTGCCGCAACCTCGCGGCGCACTGGGACTCCTGCGTCGCCGAGGTGGGGGCCGGCACGGCGCGGGTATGGGGCCTCTACATGGCCGGGTCCCGGCTGGCGTTCGAGCGCAACGGCATCCAGCTGCACCAGGTGCTCGCCACCCGCCTCGGTCCGGAGGGGGCGAGCGGCTACCCGCTGCGCCCCGACTGGCTGCCCTGACCGCGTCCGACAGCCGCGCCGTCCGCCGGCGCGGCTGTCGCCGAAGCTATTGACAAACAAATTTTGTACGTACAAACTGATTTTGCCATGAGAGACGTCCTGTACCTGGAACAGATCGAGCAGGCCGAGGTCCTGCTCAAGCCGCACCGCGTCGAGGTGCTGCGACAACTGGCCGAGCCGCGCACCTGCACCGAGGTCGCCACCCGGCTGGAGCAGACGCCGCAGCGCGTCTACTACCACGTCAAGCAGCTCGTCGCCGCCGGGCTGGTCGAGCTGGTCAACGAACGCAAGGTCCGGGGCATCACCGAGGGCATCTACCAGGCCGCCGCCCGGTCCTACTGGCTGTCCCCCCGGCTGGTCGGCCGGATCGGCCTGCGCCGGGCCCGCGACGAGCTGAGCCTCGGCTACCTGCTGGACCTGATGGAGGAGGTCCAGGAGGACATCGCCGGGCTCGACCGTGCCGCCCCCGAGCTCCCCTCGGTCGGGGTCGCCGGCGAGATCCGGGTGCCGGCGGAGCTCCGCCAGCAGTTCCTGCACGACCTGCAGAGCACTCTGCAGGACCTGTTCACCCGCTACGGGGGCGCCGAGGGCGACGCCTTCAAGCTCGCCGTGGCCTGCTATCCGAAGGGGAAAGAACGTGACTGAATCGATGAGGCTGCCCGTCCGTCTCGCCGCGCCGGCCGAGGCCGTCCGCCGCGCCCTGACCGACCCGGCCGAGCTGCGCGTCTGGCTCGCCGAGCACGCCGAGGTCGAGCTGCCGCGACGGTACGAGTTCTGGGGGCGCCACACCCCGGAAGGCGACGCGCCGCACCAGCGGCTGCTACACGTCGACGACGACACGCTGCGCTTCGCGTGGCTGCTCGACGGGGTGGAGACCACCACCGAGTTCGCCCTGCTCGCGGAGGGCCCCGGGACGACGGTGCTGACGCTGACCCAGAGCCACTTCGACTTCGCCGAGGCGATGAGCGGCAGCACCATCCGGGGCGTGCTCCAGACGTTCTGGAGCCTGTCGCTCGCCAACCTGGCCGCCCACCTGGCGGGGCAGTCGCTGCTGCCGAAGGTCGACTTCGCCTCCGCCGAGATGCGCGGCGAGCTGCTGATCGACGCGCCAGCGGCGAAGGTGTTCGAGTCGCTGACCGACTCCGAGCAGGCCAGCGCCTGGTTCGGCTACCCGATCGGCATCGAGCCCTGGGTCGGCGGCCGCTACGCCATGGGCGGCTTCGAGCACGGCTACGCGGCCAAGGTCGTCGACCTGGAGCCGGGCCGGAAGCTGTCGGTGGACTGGGGGCCGACCGGCGTCAGCACCTGGGAGCTGGCCGAGTCGCAGGGGAAGACGAAGCTGACCTTCGTGCAGTCCGGCTTCGACGAGCAGAACCCGCCGTACGGGGCGTGGGCCGGGTCGGTCTCGTCGCTGTTCGAGCTGCGCCGGTTCCACGAGATGAAGGACTGGCAGCCGATCTGGCTCCCCGCTGAGGTGCCGGGCCTGGAACCCGAGCCCGCGAAGGCGACGAGCTGACGCACGCCCCCGGGGCGCGCTCCAGCCGGAGCGCGCCCCGGGCCGTCGAAAGTCGCAGGTGATAGTCGGGCGACTCGTGGGTACTGGGGGGCGATGTTCTTCATCTTCGGGCTCCGCACCAAGGTCAGCCAGTCCGGCGTGGTGCAGCAGGTCTGCCGCAACTGCCACAACCAGGCCGCGCAGGTGATCACGCGCCGATCGACGAAGTTCAGCCTGTTCTTCGTGCCGCTCATCCCGATCCGCACCCGCTACGTGCAGCAGTGCACCTTCTGCGGCGCCCAGTACGACATCTCCCGGTCGGAGGCCGAGCGCCTCCCGGTCGGCTGAGCCCACCGATGGCCCGTTTCCTCTGCTGGCTGATCGGCCGGCAGCCCGCCGTGCCCGCGCCCGTGCACACCGTCTCCCGGCCGCCGTGCACCCCCGGCCGCCGCCGTCGTCGCCGCGACCGCCGGCCGCTGGCCGGCACCGCCCTGCCCCGTTCGCCCTGGAACCGCTCCGCCGGGCGCTGACCGATTCGTGATCCGCCGAGGCGCGGCGGACTGGTGGGACCGTGCCAGGATGTGGCGGTGTCGTACCCCCCTCATGCGTCGTACCCGCACATGCCAGGCCCGGTGACGCCGATGGTGTACCCCCACCCGATCGCGCCCCCGCCCGGCTACGCGGTGCTCGCCGTCACGGTGAACCGTGGCCCGTACATCGTGCCCGCCCCCGCCACGAGCAAGTTCAAGGTCAACGGCCAGGCGGTGCCGATCCCCGGCGAGGGCACCTGGTACGTGGTGATTCCTCCCGGGTCACTCGACGTGCGGTACACCGATTTCATGGGCCTGCCGCTGATCACCACCACGCTGGTCGCCCATCCCGGCGCGGCCTACCATCTGTCGTTCCGCTTCGGCGGCTGGCGCAACCGCGCCTACGACGGGTACGGCACCGACGTGACGAAGTTCGGGCTCTGGTCGAACTACAGCATCGCGCTGGTCATGTTGGGCGCCTTCGGGCTGATCTGCTGCGGTTTCCTGGGGCCGTTCACCACCCTGCTCTGAGCAGGTCCCGCGCGGCCCGGCCCCGGGTTGACGGCTGCGGCGGCTGCCACCGGCCGGGGCGGCGCCGGGCGCGGGCGGCGGCGACCGCCTATCGTGGCGGATCGTGACGAGCACCGAGGAACGACTGGCCGCGATCCGCGGCGGCGTGCCACCGAGGCGGCACAACGCGCGCACCATCGCCGCCCTGACCGGCAACCCGGGCTGCACCCGGCGGGCCGTGCTGGACGGCGCGGGGGTGGACAAGCCGAAGCTGGCCGAGCGGATCGGCTTTCCCGCCCGGTTCGGGCAGTCCCGGTTCGCCATCACCCGGGGCAACGCGTTCGAGGCGCAGGTCAAGGCCGACGGCGGGGCCGAGCTGCTGCGGCTGGTCGCCGAGCGGCTGGGCGTACCGGTGCCGGCGGCGGCGAGCTGGACGGACCTCGGCGACGGCGTCGAGGACGACACGGCCGCCCGGCACCGCCGCTCCGCCGCGCTGCTGACCGGCGCCACCCCCGGCGGGACGGACGACACCGCCGCACTGTTCGACCACCCGCTGCTCGGCTTGGAGGTCGCCGGCCGCCGGGTACACCTGGAGCCGGACCTGGTCGCCGCCCGGCTCGCCGGCCGGTTCCACGTCGTCGAGATCAAGTCGTTCCCGGTGGTCGACGGCCAGGCCGACCCGGCCAAGGTGTCCGCCGCCGCGATCCAGTCCGCCGTCTACGTGCTGGCCCTGCGCGAGCTGCTCGCCGCCGCCGGGCACGACCCGGAGCTGGTGTCGCACGACGCGGTGCTGGTCTGCCCGCGCGACTTCGCCCTCCAGCCGGTGGCCAGCCTGGTCGACGTGCGCAAGCAGCTGCTGGTGCTGCGCCGCCAGCTCGACCGGATGGCCCGGGTCGACGCGCTGCTGGCCGCCGTGCCCGAGGACTTCACCGCCGACCTGACGGTCGAGCCGGCGGCCCTGCTCGCCGCGTTGTCGCAGGTGGAGGCCCGCTACGCGCCCGACTGCCTGGCGGCCTGCGAGCTGGCGTACTTCTGCCGGCACGAGGCGCGCGGACACACCGGGGCGCTGGGCCGGCCGGTCCGGGAGGCGCTCGGCGGGGTCGCGGAGGTCGACGAGGTGCTGGCGCTGGCCGCCGGCGAGCGCGCCCCGGAGCCCGGGCAGGAGCAGGCCGCCGCGCTGCTGCGGGCCGCCGCCCGGTTGCGCGCCGACGCCCTCACCGGGACCCCCGCATGAGTACGCCCCGCGACTCCCGCCCGGCCGTCCCGAGCACCGGGCGGGGTGGGCCCGCGTGAGTACGCTCCGCGCATTCGCCAGGGCCCAGGCGCTCGCCGCCGGGGTGGCCCAGCCGGTGGCCACCGTCCGGCACCTACACCTGTCCGCGCGGCCGCTGGTGCTGGTGCCGCTGGCGATGGCCGGCGAGGCCAACGCGCCACTGGCGGCGCTGGTCGGCGACGCCCCGGACGCGGCGCGGCTGCTGATCGTGCCGCAGCCCCGCAACCGTGACCAGCGGTTCGCGTTCGCCGCCGAGCTGGCCGGGATCGTGCTGCCCTACCTGGACGGGTTCCGGGGCGTCTCCGAGGCGGTGCCGGTCGACCGGGGCAGGGACGTGCGGTACCGCCACGTCGACGCCCCGCAGCTGCTGGTGCCGAACCCCGCCGGGATCACCTTCCTGCGGCTGTTCGGCCGCTCCACCCGCTTCCGCCGGCCCGACGGGGACTATCCGGTGCACCCGTCGGTGCCGGTGCTCGGGCGCTGGCTGACCTTCTTCGCCGAGCGGGCCGAGCATCCCGGTTCGTCGGCGCTGCTGGCGATGACCGACGCGCTGGCCCTGCACTGGGCCACCGGGCAGAGCGTGGTGGAGGACCTGCACCTGCCGGCGCTGCTCGGCTGGATCGACCCGCCCGCCGGGCTCACCGGCGCCGAGGCGGCGGCCCGGGCCGAGGACCCGGCGACCTGCCCGCCCGCCGGCCCGGCCACCGACCCGGACTTCGACAACCGGTCGCTCGCCCCGGCCATCGCCGCGTACGCCGCCGCCGAGGACGACCCGGTCGCGCGCGCCGGGGCGTACGCGGAGCTGGAACGGCTGCTGCGCGACCAGCTCGCGCCCACCTGGGAGCTGATGTGGCGCGGCGTGGGGTTGCTGCGCGGCCTGCCCCCGGGCGCCCGGGTGGCCGGCCGGTGGGACGGCGACAAGGACGCCTTCACCGGCTACGCCGAGCACGTCGACGCGGGCGGCGCGCCGCAACCCCGCCGGGACGGGGCGGTCTCCGCCGCCCAGCGGCTGCACCGGCTGGAACGGGCCCTGACCTCCTACGCGGTGCAGCGCGCCTACGACGACCCGCTGGTGATGGCCGAACACCGGCTGACCGGGGAGGCGTTCGTCGGCGAGGTGACCCTGGCGGACCCGAAGCGGGTGGACGACACCGGGAAGCGGCCGGTGCTGCGCCCCCGGATCCAGCTGGTCACCACCGAGCCGGTGGCGGTGCCGATCGGCGCGACGCTCTACTCGCCGGCCCGGCCGGCGCAGAAGGCCCGGGTGGTCTTCGTGACCCCGGCGGCGGACGGCAAGACCGAGGTGGTGCTGGAGCTCTCCGGCGGGATGGGCCGGGGGCTGACCGCGCCGCCGGGCAGCGTGCCCGAGGTGGGGGAGCGGCTCTGCTACACCACCCTGTCGGACGCGTTCATGCCGGCGGGGGCGTTCCCGGCGGTCGAGGAGACACCGTGGACGCACGGTGGACCGCCGGCCGCCGCCAGCGACGGGGCCGGGGACGCGGACGACGATCCCGCGTCGGAGGGGCACTGACCGACCCGCACCCGACGGCCCTCTTGTCCCGTCTCGAACGCCTATGCGCGCAGGGGCATCCCCGCCGTGGCAGCCTCGATAGCATCCACCGAGATCGAACCGACCCTGGTCGGATCGCAACGGTTCACCAATCACGGGGGATGCATTGTCAGTTCACCGAACGCGTCGATGGGGTGCCGCCCTGTTCGCCGCCACGGTCACAGCAGGCCTGCTGGGCGGCGCTTCCGCCCAGGCCGTCACGGGTGCCCAGCCGGTCCCGGACGGCACCTACCGGTTCAGCGCCAAGGTCACCTTCGGCGATCTCCGCGCCTGCTCGGGTGCGCTCGTCGACAAGAACTGGGTCGTGACGACGAAGAGTTGCCTGGCCGAGGGCAGTGCGCCGGTCGCCGCCGGCCCGCCCAGCCGGCCGACCACGGTGCTGGTCGGCCGCGCGGACCTCACCGGCACCGCCGGCCACCAGCGCTCGGTGGCGGCGGTCGCACCGCACCCCGACCGCAACGTCGCCCTGGTCCGCCTCGCCGCCCCGGTCACCGACGTGCCGCCGGTCGCGCTCGCCAGCACGCCGCCGTCGGCCACCGAGACGCTCAAGGTCACCGGCTACGGCCGGACGGCCACCGAATGGGTGCCGGATCGCCTGCACCAGGGCTCGTTCACGGTGCAGGACGTCGACGCCACGTCGGTCGGCCTGCTCGGCGCGTCGGCCGGCGCGACGCTCTGCAAGGGCGACGCGGGCGGCCCGGCGTTCCGCGACGGGTCCGCCGAGCTGGTCGCGGTCGTCAGCACCTCGTGGCAGAAGGGCTGCCTGGCCGAGACCGAGACCCGCGACGGCGCCACCGCCACCCGGGTCGACGACCTCGGTTGGTGGATCCGCTGGCAGACCACCGACGTCCACCTCTTCGGCGTCACGAATCAGCTCATGCCGGACGCCACCGTGCAGAGGCGGCTCGTCGCCCACGCCGTCGACTCCGCCACCGGCGGCCTGCAGACCCGCACCGCGGCCGCGCTCCTGCCCTTCGCTCCCAAGTCGATGGCCACACTCAACGCGGACACCATCCTGCTGACAAACGGGGCCGGCGAGCTGCACCGGGTGGATGTGGCGAACACGGTCGCACTGACCTACACCATCACGAAGATCGCCTCCGCCGACTGGGCCTTCGACAAGTTGGTCTACGACGGACACGGCTCGCTGTACGGCATCCTCTCGGGCTCCCTGCGTCGCTTCACGGTGACCAGCGCCAAGCCGGCGGCGGCCGACTTCACGGCCCCCACCACGATCAGCAGCGGCTTCGGTCTGCAGACGCTCGCCTCGCCCGGCCCCGGTCGGATCCTCGGCACCACCAGTGCCGGTCCCCTGATCTCCTACAAGATCAATGGGGCCAATTCCTGGTCCCGGTCCGATCTCCACCAGACCGGCTGGGACCGGCCCAGGGAGCTGGTCTCGCCGGGTGGGGGCCTCTATCTCACCATCCATCCGACCGACGGTCTCAAGCGCTACCGCGACGCCAACCCGTTCGACGGCCGGGGTGACGACATCACGCTGATCGGCGAGGAGCCGGTGAGCGGCGTCTGGTTCCGCCACCAGCTGCTCTCCGCGCGGCCGTGGACGGGTGTCGTGTCGGTCTTCGGCACGGGGCCGGAAGGGCGGCTGTCCCACACGACTGTCGATCCGGTGACCGGCGCCAAGCAAAAAGTGGTCGCCGCGGCGCCGCTCGGCTTCACCCCGAAGGCGATGGCCACCCTCAACGCCGACACCCTGCTGGTGACCAGCACGGGAGGGCAGCTCCACCGGGTGGACGTCACCGGCACCGACCCGCTGACCTTCACCACGACGAAGCTTGCCGACACCGGATGGACGCAGGACCGGCTGGCCTACGACGGCAACGGCTCGCTCTTCGGCATCAACGCCGGCTCGGCGCTGCGCCGATACACGGTGACCAAGCCGAAGCCGGCCTACGCCGACATCACCAACGCGAAGGCGATCACCGGCAACTTCACGCTGACCTCGCTGGCCGCCCCCGGTCCCGGCCGGATCCTCGGCACGACCAGCACCGGCAAGCTGCTGGCGTACGTCATCGACGCCGCTGGCGTGTGGACCGTCGCGGAGCTCGCCGCGGCCGGGTGGGGCGACACCGCATCGCTCTTCGGGCCCGGCGGCGGCCTCTACTACAAGCGGTTCGACTCCGGTCTGGTCGTCGCCCACCTGGACGCCAGCCCGTTCGACGACAGCGGGGCGGACATCAAGATCCACCTGCCCGACGCCCGGAACAACACGGGCTGGGACCCGATCCTGTCGGCCCGCCCGTACGACGCCTGGCCGGACGGCCGCCGCTGGTGACCGCCTGACCGCCCTACCGCAGTGACCGTGCGGGCCGCCCGATCCTCGGGCGGCCCGCACCGTCGTCTCCGGCCGGCGACGCCCGGCGAACCGCCCCGACCCGGGCCGGGACGGCGGATGCGCCGGCCGGCGGGGCGCAGAATGGATCGGGCTTGACCCTCACGTAACGGCAGGCGGGAGCCTCGGTGGCGGAAGGGAGGGAACCATGGCCTACACGGTGGGACAGGTCGCGAAGGCGGCCGGCGTGACCGTGCGGACGCTGCACCACTACGACGGGATCGGGCTGCTCTCGCCCAGTGACCGCAGCAGCACCGGCTACCGGCGCTACGACGACGCCGACCTGGACCGGTTGCAGCACATCCGCTACTACCGGGAGCTGGGGTTCCCGCTGGAGGAGATCGCCGCGATCCTCGACGACCCGGCGAGTGACCGGGCGGCGCACCTGCGTCGCCAGCACGAGCTGCTGTCCGTACGGATCAGGAAGCTCCAGGAGATGGTCGCGGCGATCGAGTTCGCGATGGAGGCGAGCAAGTTGAACATTCCACTCACCCCGCAGGAGCGGTTCGAGGTCTTCGGCGACTTCGACCCGGACGCGCACACCGAGGAGGTCGAGCAGCGCTGGGGCGACACCGACGCGTACCGCCAGTCGAACGAGCGGGTCGCCCGCTACACCAAGGACGACTGGCTGCGGAACAAGGCCGAGAACGAGGACTGGGCGCGGCGGTTCGTCGAGGTGATGGCATCCGGGGCGCCCGCGGACGGGCCGGCGGCCATGGAGCTGGCCGAGGAGCACCGGCAGCTCATCAGCCGCTGGTTCTACGACTGCCCGCTCGAGCTGCACACCTGTCTGGCCGACATGTACGTGTCGGACGAGCGGTTCACCGCGTACTTCGAGACGATCAGGCCGGGGATGGCCGCGTACCTGGGTGAGGCCATCCACGCCAACGCCACCACCCGCGCCTGACGCGCGGCCGTACCCGGAGGTCAGCAGTGTTCATCGTCGCCGGCAGTCTCTACGTCGACCCGGACCAGCGGGACGCCTACCTGGCCGACTGCGTGGAGGTCGTCCGGCAGGCGCGGTCCGCGCCGGGCTGCGTCGACTTCGCGATCGGCGCGGACCTGGTCGAGCCGGGGCGGATCAACGTCTACGAGCGCTGGGAGTCCGAGGAGCAACTGCTCGACTTCCGGGGCTCCGGCCCCTCGACGGAGCAGGAGGTGGCGATCCGCGGCGCGGAGGTGCACCGCTACCTGATCTCCGGGGTCGAGGCTCCCTGACGGGGCCGGCCGGGCGTCACGGCGTCCGGTGGGCCCCGGGGCCACCGGTGCCGGCGACGCCCGGGCCGGTGTCGGCGCCCCCGGCGGCGTCACCCGTCCGGGCGGCGCCCTACGGCGGTCGGCGGCGCCGGTGCCGGTGGCGGGGTCAGGCCCGGGGCGAGGCGGCGCAGCGAGGTGAACGTGGGAACCAGCGCGTCGTAGAGCCCGGCGAAGAGCGGCAGCAGGGCGGCGTAGGTGGCGGCGGCGGCCGGATCCGGGCGTGCCGTCTCCTCGATGCGCACCAGGTGGGCGGCGACCTCGATGGAGGGGATCAGCCCCAGCGCCTCCATGCCGAGCAGCGCCGCGCCGAAGCCGGAGCCCTCCCGCGTGGCGGGGAAGTGCACCGGCATGCCGAGCACGTCGGCCAGCATCTGCCGCCACAGCGCGCTGCGCGCGAAGCCGCCGCTGGCGCGAATCTCCCGGACCTCGTTGCCGGCGGCCCGCACCGAGGCCAGCACCAGCGCCAACTGCTGGCAGACGCCCTCCAGCGCGGCCCGCACCAGGTGCGCCCGGCGGTGCCCGTGGGTCAGCCCCACGTACGCGCCGCGCGGCAGCGCGCTCCAGTGCGGGGCGCGCTCGCTGAGCAGGTACGGCAGCATGATCAGACCGCCGGAGCCGACCGGTGCCAGCGCGGCCTGCGCCAGCAGCTGCTCCTCGGCGTCCTCGCCCAGCTCCGGGGCGAGCGCGTCGCCGGTCCACTCCAGCACGACGCCGCCGTTGTTGATCGCCCCGCCGACCACCCAGCGTTGCTCGGTCAGCGCGTAGCAGAACACGCCGCCGAGCGGGTCGACGCCGGGGCGCTCCACCATCACCCGCATCGCGCCGCTGGTGCCGATCGTGCAGGCCATCACGCCCGGGGCGACCGCGCCGAGCCCGAGGTTGGCCAGCGGGCCGTCCCCGGCGCCGACGACCACCTTCGTGTCCCGGGGCAGCCCGGTCGCCGCGGCGGCCTCGGCGGTGAGGCCGGGCAGCACGGTGGTGGTGGGGACCAGCTCCGGCAACTGCTCCGCGGTGATCCCGGCGACACCGAGTGCCTCCTCGTCCCAGGAGAGCTGGTGCATGTCCATCAGCCCGGTGGCGGAGGCGACCGAGTGGTCGGTCACCAGCGCGTCGCACAGCCGCAGCAGCACCCAGTCCTTGATGCCCACCCAGTACGCCGCCCGCCCGAACAGCACCGGCTCCTGCTCGGCGAACCAGAGCAGCTTGGGCAGCGGCGCCATCGGATGCACCGGGGTGCCGGTGCGGCGGTGCAGCGCCAGCCCGGACGGTACCGCGCGCAGCCGCTCGGCCTGCCGGCTGGCCCGCGAGTCGGCCCAGGTGAGCGACGGGGTGAGCGGGCGGCCGTCCGCGTCCAGGCCGATCAGGCTGTGCATCGCCGTGCCGAAGGAGAGCCCGGCGATCGGCCGGTCCAGCTCCGCCACGACCGCGCGCACCGACTCCAGCACCGCCGCGTGGATGTGCCGCGCGTCCTGCTCCGCGTAGCCGGGGAAGGGTTCGTCGAGGGGGTAGCCGACCGAGTGGTGGGCGAGCTGGGCGCCGTCCAGGTCGTACGCGACCGCCTTGGTGCTGGTGGTGCCGATGTCGACGCCGATCACCACCGGGCGGAGCGGGTCACCCACCGGTCCCACCCCCTCGTCGGCCCTGGCTGCCGCCGACGTTACCCAGCACCCGGGTGGTCCGTAGGGGGAACAACCCGGTTTCCCGGTCGGGTCTTCCTCGGCACGCCCGCGCCCGGCGAGAATGCCGGTCGTGTGAACTTCTCACACGTCCACCGGACGGGAGGAAGTCCCGATGAGGCCAAGGCCGCTCTGCGCACTGGTCACCGCCCTCGCCACTGTCGCCACCACAGCGGTCGCCGGCGTACCGCCGGCCGCCGCGCGGCACCGTGACGGCGGCTACTCGGCGGAGATCCGCCGGGCGTCGTACGGCGTCCCGCACATCACCGCCCGCACCTTCGCCAGCCTCGGCTTCGGCGTCGGCCACGTCCAGGCCGAGGACAACATCTGCGTCATCGCGGAGAAGGTCGTCACGGTCAACGCCGAGCGGTCCCGCTACTTTGGAGCGGCGAGCCCCACGGACGCGAACGTCCGCAGCGACCTCTTCCACCGCAAGGCGATCGACGACCGCACCGCCGAGCGGCTGCTACAGGGACCCCGCGACGGCGTGCACTCCCCGTCCGACGAGGTCCGTGACCAGATCCGCGGCTTCGTCGCCGGCTACAACAGCTATCTGCGCCGCACCGGCGCGGCGAACCTCACCGACCCGGCCTGCCGGGGCAAGCCGTGGGTGCGTCCGCTGACCGAGCTGGACATGTGGCGCGCGAGCTGGGCCAGCATGGTGCGGGCCGGCTCGCGGGCGGTGCTCGACGGGATCGTCGCCGCCGCCCCGCCCACGGCCACCGGCCCGGCCGCCGCCCTCGACGCGCCGGGCGCCGCGGCGGTCGTCGCCGCCCGCGACGGCGCGCCCGCCGGCGTCGGCAGCAACGCGTACGGGCTGGGCGCGCGGGCCACCACGCACGGCGGCGGGATGGTGCTGGCCAACCCGCACTTCCCGTGGGAGGGGGCGGAACGCTTCTACCGGATGCACCTGAAGGTCCCGGGCCGCTACGACGTGGAGGGCGCGGCGCTCATCGGCGACCCGATCATCGAGATCGGGCACAACCGCACCCTCGCCTGGAGCCACACCGTCTCCACCGCCCGCCGCTTCGTCTGGCACCGGCTCGCGCTGGTCCCCGGCGACCCCACCTCGTACTACGTGGACGGCCGGGCCCGGAAGATGACCACCCGCACGGTCACCGTCCAGGTGCCCGCCCCGGGTGGCGGCACCGTGCCGGTCAGCCGCACCTTCCACGACACCCACTTCGGTCCGGTGGTCGTCGTCCCCGGCACCTTCGACTGGACCACCACCGCCGCGTACGCGATCACCGACGTCAACGCGACGAACAACCGGGCCTTCGACGGCTGGCTCGAGATGGGCCGGGCGAAGACGGTCCGCGAGCTGAAGCAGGTCCTCGACCGGCACCAGTTCCTGCCCTGGGTGAACGTCATCGCCGCCGACGCCCGTGGCGAGGCGCTCTACGCCGACCACTCGGTGGTGCCCCGGGTCACCGACGAGCTGGCCGCCGCCTGCATCCCCGCGCCGTTCCAGCCGCTCTACGCCAGCAGCGGCCAGGCCGTCCTCGACGGCTCCCGGTCGGCCTGCGCGCTGGGCCGCGACCGCGACGCGGCGGTGCCCGGCATCCTCGGCCCGGCCAACCTGCCGATCCGGTTCCGTGCCGACTACGTGACCAACTCCAACGACAGCCACTGGCTGGCCAACCCGGAGGCGCCGCTGGAGGGCTTCCCGCGCATCGTCGGCAACGAGCGCACCGAGCGCAGCCTGCGTACCCGCCTCGGCGTGGAGCAGGTGCGGGAGCGGCTCGCCGGCACCGACGGGCTGCCCGGGCGGGGCTACACCACGTCCCGGCTCTGGCAGACGGTCTTCGGCAACCGCGCGTACGGCGGCGAGCTGCTGCGCGGCGACCTGGTGGCACTCTGCGCCGCGCAGCCCACCGCGACCGCCTCCGACGGGACCACTGTCGACCTGCGGGGGGCCTGCGCGGCGCTGAAGGGCTGGGACCTGCGCGTCGACCTGGACAGCCGCGGCGCGCACCTGTTCACCGAGTTCGCCCTGTCGGGCGGCATCCGGTTCGCCGACGCGTTCGACGCCGTCGACCCGGTGCGCACCCCGAGCCGGCTCAACACCGCCGACCCGCGCGTGCTCACCGCGCTCGCCGACGCCGTCCGCAAGCTCGCCGGCATCCCGCTCGACGCGCGCCTGGGCGACATCCAGACCGAGCAGCGCGGCGACCGGCGCATCCCGATCCACGGCGGACGCGCCGAGGCCGGCGTGTTCAACATGATCATCGGTCCGTTGGCGCCGGGCGTCGGCTACCCGAAGGTGGTGCACGGCTCGTCCTTCGTGATGGCCGTCGAGTTGGGCCGCAACGGCCCCTCGGGGCGGCAGATCCTCACCTACTCGCAGTCGAGCAACCCGAACTCGCCCTGGTACGCCGACCAGACCCGGCTCTACTCGGGCAAGGGCTGGGACACCATCAAATACACGGAGGCGCAGATCAAGGCCGACCCGAACCTGCGCACCTACCGGGTGGGGGAGGGCCGCCCCCGGCACTGACCGCGGCCCGACGAAATCCACCTATCGCCCGTTTTCGCCCGTCGTTCGGCCATTTTGCCCGTTGCGGCGTGTCCCCGTCGGCCGTTGTCACCGTTGAAAGCTGTGACACCCCGGTTGGTGGCCTGCGCGGCGAAGGAGTCGGCGTGGCAAGGACTGATTCGACGGGTTCCACATGGCGGTACCGGTGGGTGCACCGGCAGAACGAACGGCGGCGGCGGGAGTTCCGCAGCGCCGACAAGGCATGGCGACGACGCGACGACGAACTGCGCCGCCTGCGTACCCTCGCCGAGGAGTTCCAGGGCTCGGCCGCGGCGGGCGCCGGCCTGGCGCTGGAGCTCGCGCCCGACGAGGTGGTGTTCTGGGTGCTGCCGGCCGCGCAGCTGGTGGAGGTACGACACACCACCGTGCTGCCCGCGCCCGACCTGACGGTCGCCCCGGCGGCCGCGCCGCCGCGGCCCCGCAGGCCGGACGGTGTCCGGGTCGCCGACGCCGGCATGGCGGTGATCACCAACCGCCGACTGGTGCTGCTCGGCGGTCGCGGTCGGCGCGACTGGGCGTACGGGAGGATGACCGGGCTGGCCCACGACCCGCACGCGCCGGTCACCCTCATGCAGGTGCTGGACCGGCGGCGCACCTCCGGCCTGATGCTCCCGGCCGACGTCGCCGCCGACTTCCGGTTCAAGCTGACCCTGGCCTTCGCCGACGCCATCGAGCAGCGCGGCGCGGTGCTCGACCAGCTCGACGAGGCGATCGCCGAGCACGCGCAGCTCAAGCCGTTCCGGCCGCAGATCGCGACCCCGGCGCAGGCCCAGCCCTTCGCGTTCGTGCCCGGCGGCCGGCGCACCGTGGCCGTCGCCGCCGGCATCGCCCTGCTGGTGCCCGCCGCCCTGCTGGACACCGATCCCGCCGACCCGACCGGCTCGGAGGTCGCCGTCGCCGCGACCCCCGCGCCGACTTTCGTCGCCCCGCCGGTCGCCCTCCCGGCCGCGCAGGCGAAGGTGCCGCCCGCCGCGTCGAAGCCGCGACGTGGCACCACCGCGCCCACGCCGACGCCCGCCCGCGAGCGGCTCTGCGGCGCCCCGGCCAACCCGATGGGGTACGACTTCTGCGGCGGCGAGCGCATCCGCAGGCCGGCCGTCGAGGTCTGCGACTGGTTCGACTGCGTACCCGAGTTCTGGGCCGGCCGGGGCCACCTGGTGCAGTGCGGCGACGGCTCGGTCAGCCTCACCGGCGGGCGGCGCGACGCCTGCGCCGGGCACGACGGCGTGCGCCGCACGGTCCGGCGCTGACCCCGCTGCGCTACCTGGCCGGGCTGCGTTACCTGACCCCGCTGCGCCACCTGGCCGGGCTGCGCCGGGTCGTGGCCGGGCTGCGCCGGGCCGGCGGAGGCGACAGACCGCGCGTCGTCGCCCGGCTCGGCGGGTGTCCGCACCCGGCTGTGCGGCACCCCCCGGCTGTGCGGCACCCCTCGGCTGTGCGGCACCCCTCGGCTGTGCGGCACCCCTCGGCTCGGCGGCGCTCCCGGTCGGGGCGAGGGCTCACGTGCGCAACGCTGTCGAGCTGATGTCGTAGACGATTCACCGCCCTCTGGTGGCACAGCGGGCCGGACACCACCACCTGATGTCACAGCCGACTCAGCTCGACAGCGTCGTAGGGTCCCTTCGCTGGCGGACCGACTCGGCGGCCACCACCGAGCCGGCCACCACCGAGCCGGCCACCACCGGGGCGATGGAACGCCATCCGAGGGATTCGGGGTGGCGCGGAAGTCGCATGATGTTCCCTGTGATCTACCTCCCGAGCAACCAGCGTCGCAAGAAGAAGAGCCGCTTCGACAACTGCGACGCCTGCAACTGCGACATCCCCTGCTGCGACCTGGGGCTCTTCTCCACCCTGCTGACCCTGGGCGCGCTGGGCGCCCGGCTCGTGTCGCCCGGCCGGGCCTCGGCACCGCCGACCGTCGACGCCGGGCGGGCGCCGCTGGTGGACCGGGCCGGGCGGGCCGCGATCCTGGGCTACCGGCGCTGGCTGTCGCACCGCTGGCCCGGGCAGTGCCGCTTCACCCCGACGTGCAGCGCGTACGGGCTCGCCGCCGTGGAGCGCTACGGGCTGGCCGTCGGCGGGCGGATGGCCGCCGACCGGGTGCGCCGCTGCCGGCCAGACGTGCCGCGCGGCACCCACGACCCGGTGCGCTGACCGGGGCGCCCGCGCCCGGGGCTGCTGTTCGCCGGGGCGCCCTGAGCTGCGGGGATGCCGCCATCCGCGCCTCGGGATCGGTCATGATGACAGGATGGAGATCCGCTCCGACGACGGTGCCCGGGTGAGGATCCGGCCGGTGGGCTACCAGCCCGGGGTCGAGCCGCCGGACGACCCGGACGAGGCGGCGGACTGGGACGACTGGCTGCTCGTCGAGACCGACGCCCGCACCGCCGACGGGCAGGCCTGGTCGCGCCTCGAACCCTGCCTGACGGTGGCCGAGGCGTACGCGCTGGCGGGCTGGCTGCGGCAGCAGGCGGAGACGACCGGTGACCCGGCGGAGCCCTCGGCGGTGGCCCGCTTCACCGAGCCGAACCTGGCCTTCCGCACCCGGGTGCTGCGCCGGCGCCGGCTGGCGCTGACCGTCGAGTTCTCGTACGAGTCGCTGCCACCCTGGATGCGGCGGCAGCCGCTCGGCGCGGTCTACCCGCTGACGCTCACCGTATCCGCCGACGCCCTCTCCGTGGCCGCCGAGCAGTGGGCGCGCGAAGCCGACGCGTACCCCCGCCGCATCGCTTCCTGACCACTCAGTCCGGTGGCGTGAGGTCGGGGACGGTGAGTGAGCCGTCCGGGCCGAGGGGGAAGCCCGGGTTCCAGGCGATCTCCCAGACGTGCCCGTCGGGGTCGGTGAAGCAGCCGGCGTAGCCGCCGTAGAAGGTCTCGCGTGCCGGCACGGTCACCTCCGCCCCGGCGTCGG
Source organism: Micromonospora sp. NBC_01740 (assembly GCF_035920365.1). Classification (NCBI taxonomy): domain Bacteria; kingdom Bacillati; phylum Actinomycetota; class Actinomycetes; order Micromonosporales; family Micromonosporaceae; genus Micromonospora; species Micromonospora sp. NBC_01740. Next base: position 2,599,561 of record NZ_CP109150.1, read on the forward strand.
CCGCCGCCGTCAGCAGCTCGTCGACCTCGCCCCGGGAGCGGACGTTCTGCGCCAACGTCGTCCCGCCGAACCCGCCCGCGCCCCGGTCGGGCACGCCCGCGTCGGCTGCCAGCTTCTCCCGGCTCCACAGCACCAGGGCCAGGCCGCCCGCCTGGAAGAAGACGGTCTCCTCGACCTCCTGACCGCGCCAGCCGAGCCGCTCGTAGAAGGCGCGTGCCCGGGCCACGTCGGCGACGCCGAGCGTCACGAGGCTGATCCGCTGCTCCATCATCCGACGACCCTCCACGTACGACCCGACACCGTCCACCGCCACCGTAGCGTCGAACCGGCGGCCGTTCCGGCTCCGGCCGCCGGCCTGCGCGATCCGGGCGACGACGCCCCGCTCGACCCGCTGACCGGTGGCTCAGCCCCGCCCCGTCATCCGGTCGGCGAGGCGGCGCAGCGCCGGGGCGGCGGCAAGCAGCGTCTCCCGGTCCGGGGCGTCCAGCTCGGCCAGCGCGGCGGCGAGCAGGTCGCGCCGGTGCCGCCCGTACGCGGCCATCCGCTCCCGCGCCGCGTCGGTCAGCTCCAGCCGGATCGTGCGCCGGTCGGCCGGGTCCCGCTCGCGGTGCAGCAGCCCGGCGGTGGTCAGCTCGCCGACGAGGGTGCTGACCGTGTTCGGCGCGGTGCCCAGCCGCTCGGCGGCCTCGCGGACGCCGATTCCCGGGCGTCGCTGCACCAGCCGCAGCACCTCCACCTGGGCGTCCGGCAGGGCGGTGCGGCCGACCCGCTGGGTGGCCGTCCGGCGCAGCATCCGGTGCAGGTCACCGAGCGCTCCGCCGAGCAGGTCGACCGTCTCTTCCGTCACAGTCAGGCCCTCCGACGCCGAAATAGCTCTGTAGTCAGAGCTATCGTATCCGGGCCGAGCCACCAGTGAGGGGACCGCCATGCCGCACGCCACCGCGCCGCCCGTCCGACCGGACGAGCGCGTCGCCGCGCCCACCGGGCGGGCCGCCGTCGTGCTGCTGGTGCTGCTCGGCACGCTCACCGCGTTCGGGCCACTCTCCCTGGACACCTACCTGCCGGCGTTCCCGGAGATGACCCGCGACCTGTCCGCCAGCCAGGCGCAGATCCAGCTCTCGCTGACCACCTGCCTCGTCGGCATGGCCCTCGGCCAGCTCGTCACCGGCCCGCTCAGCGACCGCTTCGGGCGGCGCCGGCCCGTGCTGGTGGGCGTCGCCGCGTACACCCTGCTGTCGTTGGTGTGCGCGGCCGTGCCGTCGGCCGAGACCCTGGCCGCCGCGCGGCTCGCGCAGGGCTTCGCCGGCGGCATGGGCGTCGTCGTCGCCCGCGCCGTCGTGCGTGACCTCTACGCCGGCCGCGAGGCCGCCAAGTACTTCTCCCGGCTCACCCTGGTCTTCGGCGTCGCCCCGATGGCCGCGCCCGCCTTCGGCAGCCTGGTGCTGCGCTTCGGGGACTGGCGTACGGTCTTCGTCGCCCTCGCGGTGATCGGCGCGCTGCTCGCCGCCGCCGTCGCGTGGCGGCTGCCGGAGACGCTGCCCGCCGCGCGGCGCAGCACCGGCGGCCTCGCCGCCACGGCCGCCGCCGGCCGCTCGCTCTTCACCGACCGGATCTTCCTCGGGTACGCGCTGGCGCAGGGCCTCGCCTTCGCCGCGCTCTTCGCCTACATCTCCGGATCGTCCTTCGTCTTCCAGGACGTCTTCGGCGTCTCGGCCGGCGCGTTCAGCCTCATCTTCGGCGTCAACGCGCTCGCCCTGGTCGCCGCCGGCCAGCTCAACGCCCGCCTGCTGGACCGCTTCGCGCCCCGCACCCTGCTGCTCCGCCCGCTGGGCGTGGGGCTGCTGGCCGCCGCCGTCCTGCTCGCCGGCGCGCTGCTCGGCAGCCTGCCGCTGGTGGCGGTGGCGCTCTTCGTCTTCATGGGATCCCTCGGCATGGTGATGCCGAACGGCACCGCGCTCGCCCTGGACCGGCACCCCGCCCACGCCGGCACGGCCGCCGCCCTGCTCGGCACCATCCAGTCGCTGGTGGGGGCGATGGCCGCCCCGCTGGTCGGGCTGGGCGGCGAGGGCAGCGCCGTCCCGATGGCCGTGGTGCTCGCCGGGGCGGCGGTCGCCTCCCTCGCCGTCGTCGGCACCCTCGCCCGCACCCGCCGCCCCTGACGGCTCCTTCGCCGGCATGGTGAGGACCCGGCGGCGCTGGCGACCTCGCCCGGTTAACCCCTCGCCCGGGTCCGGCGGTCGGCGGTAGCGTGCCGGCGTGTCCCGCTCCGTCACCCTCGTCCTGGTCGATGCCGCCGGCGCTCCGCTGGGCGCCCTGCCGCCGTTCGACGTTCCGTCGCCCTGGTGGCAGGAGGTCGGCCCCGTCGTGGCCGAGGCCCGCCGGCGGTACGGCGTCGAGGTGGCCGTGCTCCGCCTGCTGACCGGCGACGCGCCGCAGCCGATGGGCGGCACGGTCACGTACCTCGCCCAGGTCGACGGGCCGCCGGCCACGCCGCTCGTACCGGCGAAGCTCGACCTGTCGGCGGACCCGCTGCGCGCCCCCTACGCCGAGCCCGGCGGCCCGGCGCGCAGCCTCGCCTGGGCGACGGCGGAGCTGCGGCGGCTCGGCCGCCCGGCGGAGACCGTGACCCAGCAGCGCACCTGGAACCTGTCGGCGGTCTGGCGGCTCGGCGGGCCGAGCGGCACGGCCTGGCTGAAGCAGGTGCCGGTGTTCTTCCGGCACGAGGCCGCGGTACTGCGCTGGCTCGGCCGGGCCGCGCCGGGGAAGACGTCGACGCTGCTCGCCGACGACGGCGACGGCCGGATGCTGATCGAGCACGTGCCCGGCGAGGACCGCTACGGCGCCCCCGTCGAGGAGCGGCTGGCGATGGCGGCCGACTTCCATCCGGTCCAGCTGCGGTCGGTCCCGGACGCGGCGGAGCTGGTCGCGGCGGGCGTGCCGGACCTGCGCGCCGACGCCCTGCCGGGCTGGATCCGCGACCGGCTGGCCGGCTGGGACACCTCGCCGGTGCAGTCCCTGCTGGCGGGGCTGGAGGCGCGGCTCGACGAGGTACGCGGGTGCGGGCTGCCGGACACCCTCGTGCACGGCGACCTGCACCCCGGCAACGTACGCGCCGACGCCGGGCGGCACGTGGTCATCGACTGGGGCGACGCGTTCGTGGGACACCCGGCGTTCGACGCGCTGCGGCTGGTGGAGGGGCTCGCGGACGACGCCGCCGCCCCGGTGCTCGCCGAGTGGTGCGCGCGGTGGCGGGCCGAGGTGCCGGGATGCGAGCCGGAGCGGGCCGTGGAGCTGCTGCGGCCGGTCGCGGCGCTGCGGCTGGCGGCGGTGTACGCGATGTTCCTCGACGGCATCGAAGCGAGCGAGCGGGTCTACCACGCCACGGACGTCGACACCTACTTCGCGCAGGCGCTGGCACAACTCGGGCCGGCAACCCCCAGCGACGGGTACGCCGTCAGGTAGCACCGCGCTGGCTTCGCGTCGACTGTCGCGTGTCTGACACCGCCGCTCCCCCCGGGTGCCTCAGCTCGCTCGGGACGGACGCCGCGCCGAGTGTCGACGCTGGAGCCGCTGTTTCCGCTCAGCAGGGTAAACGTCGGATTACCGGCAAGTAGTTGCGTGTGCGCAATATCGACTTCGTAGGTAATTGACGGCGGGAACAGATGAGCCGAGGCCGGCCGATCGGTGGAACCTCGGGGGTCCCGCTGGTAGGACTCTTGTGGGTAGGGTCCGGGGACCGCCAGTGGGGAGGTGGGAGCCGTGCGTCAGCGCGGAGGTGACCGACTGCTCGTACGACGAGCCCGCCTGCCGATCTCCTGACGACAGGTCGATCCGTCCCGTCCTGGCCGGTCCACCCAGCAGAACCAAAGGTGCCGCATGCTTTCCCGCTCCACGTCCTCGACGGAATCGCCCGCACTCATCCGGGACCGGGCCACCTCCCTGGTCGAGTACTTGATGGCCGTGCGGGCGCAGCTGGAGAAGCCGGCCCGGACGGTTCCCACCGCCGACGCCTTCTGGCAGCACGACTTCCCCGCGCACGCCGCCTGCGAGGTGGGCGTCTCGACCGACGGCGCCAGCTGGCTGCGGGTCGGCCTGCCCGCCGCCACGAGACCGATCAGGACACCCGTGGAGTTCGCGCCGCACCTGGCCGGTGCGCCGTCGTACGCCGTGGAACCCCGGCTCGTCGGCGACGAGGAGACGATCGAGAGGCTCCAGGAGCGGTTCGCGCAGTGGCGGGAGCGGGAGTGGCGCCCCTGGGCCGACCAGGCCCGGCGTACGGAGGCGACGCGGCAACTGCACCGCAGCCTGTTCGACTTGAAGCACCGCGTCGACATGGACGCCGCCACCCACGAACTCGTGTGGGGCCACGGCGTCATCCGCACCGACGTCGCCGGGCACCGGGTGCAGTACCCGCTGGTGGTGACCCCGGTCGCCATCGAGTTCGACGCCGACCGGTCGATGGTCACGGTGGCTCCGCAGGGCGCGCCCCGGCTCCAGACCGACCCGCTCACCGGCCTCGACGAGCGCTACCTGAGTCAACTGCTCGCGCTGGCCGGCTCCGGCGGTCAGCTCGACCTCGACGTCTGGCACGACCTCGACCGGGTCGAGTTCTTCGAGCGGGCGCTGCGCCGGCTCGGGCACGACCCCGTCGTCCGGGACAGCGGCGCGGCGGCCCCGGCCGGCCCGCACGTGCACGACACGGGCGTGCTCTTCGTCCGGCCCCGGCAGCGGATGCTGCGCCGCTTCCTGGAGGAGCTGCGCGCCCGGCTGCTCGCCGGCGACACCGCGAGCATCGGCTCGCTGGCCGCCATCCTGGCGCACGAGCCGAGCCGGCTGGAGATGCCGCAGGACCAGCCGGCGCGGTGGGCGCCGCTGGGGGAGCGGCTGCTCATGCCGCTGCCGACCAACGAGGCGCAGGAGTCCATCGCGCGTCGGCTCGCGCAGCACCGCAACGTCGCCGTGCAGGGCCCGCCCGGCACCGGCAAGACCCACACCATCCGCAACCTGATCTGCCACCTCATGGCGCACGGCAAGCGGGTGCTCGTGGTGGCGCAGAAGGAGGACCCGCTGCGGGTCCTGCGCGACGGCCTGCCGAAGGAGATCCAGTCGCTGTGCCTGGCGGTGCTGGGCCGCTCCACCGACCAGCTCGTGCAGCTCCAATTGGCCGCCCGCGAACTCTCCGACCGTGGGGCGACCCTCGACAAGCGGGGCGAACAGCAGCGCGTCGACCGGCTGCGCCGGCAACTGGAGGAGGCCGAGCGGGACCTCGGCCAGGCCCTCGGCGGCCTGCGCACCATGGCCGAGAACGAGTCCGCGCACTACGAGATCGACGGCATCCGGTTGTCGCCGAGCGACGTCGGCAACTGGCTGCGGGAGCGGGCCGACCGCTACGGGGACATCCCCGACGCCCTCGCGCCGGACGTGGCCGCACCGCTGGGCGTGGAGGAGTTCACCGAGCTGCTCGACATCGCCCGGCGTACCGTCCGGCAGGACCGCACCCAGGCGCTGCGGCACCTGCCCACGGCCGCCGAACTGCCCGCGGAGGCCGCCGTCCTCGCCGGGCGGCGCGAACTCGCCGCCGCCCGCGAGGAACTCGACCGGCTCGCCGCCGCCGGGGTCGTCCTGCCGGAGGTGCGGGCGTTCGGCCGGCCGGCGCTCGACGACCTCGTCGGGCAACTGCGTCAGGCGCTGACCCTGCTCGCCGGCCGCGAGGGGGCGTGGACCGACCGGCTGGCCACCCTGCTCCAGGCCGACCCGAACTGGCAGACCATGTGGCAGGACCACGTCGCGGCCTGCCAGCGCGCGCTCACCGACCTGACCGCGGCGACCCGGACCCTCGCCGGCCACCAGGTGATCGTGCCCGAGGCGCAGCTCGCCGAGCCCCGCCGCCTCCTGGCCCAGCTCGGTGAGCTGCGGCAGCGGTTCGCGACCGGCAAGGGCGTCAACCGGCTCTTCCAGAGCACCCTCGCCCGGCTCGCCGCCGAATGCCGCATCGACAGCGAGCCCCTGCGCACCACCGAGGACGTCGACATCGTCGTCGCGTACGTCACCCGGCTGCGGCTGCGTCAGGAGCTGAACACCCGGTGGGCCGAGTGGCGGCAACTGCTCAACCTCCCCGCCGACCTCGGCGACCAGCCCGACCTGTGGGTGGGTCGGCTGCTCACCGACGCCGCCACCGCGCTCGACTGGGACCGCCGCCGCTGGCCCACCCTGCACGCCACCGTCCGCCGCCTGCTCCCCCGGGCCGAGCAGGCGGTCGACGTACGCCGGCTGACCTCCCTCGCCGACCTGGTCTCCCGGTGCGCGACCGTGTTCGAGTACGACCGGCTCGTCGCCGACGAGCGGACCCTCGGCACGGTGCTCCAGGAGGGCACGTCGAGCACGGACGCCAGCGAGCTGTGGCGGCTGCTCGACCAGAGCCGCCAGCGCGCCGACCTCGAAGGGTGGGACGGCATCCTCGACGAGGTGCGCCGGCTCGCCGCCCTGCGCCCCGACGCGCAACGCTTCGCGCAGCTCACCGAACGGCTGCGGCCGGCGGCGCCCGGCTGGACCGCCCAGATCGAGGACGGCACCGCCGTCGCGATCGGCGGCACCGGGGCCGACTGCCCGCACCGCTGGCAGTGGCGCCGCGCACAGACCTGGTTCGACACCGTCGTCGGCAGCGTCGACCCCGTCGCGCTGGGCCGCCGGATCGAGCAGACGCGGGAGCGGATCCGGCGGCTGACCCAGGAACTCGTCGTCGCCTCGTCCTGGCTGGAGGTGTCCAAGGCACTCGACGACCGGCGCCGGGCCGCGCTCGCCGACTGGACCACCGCACTGCGCAAGATCGGCAAGGGTACGGGCAAGAACGCCGCCCAGTGGCAGGCGCACGCCCAGCGGGCCATGAACTCCGCCGTCGACGCCGTGCCCGTCTGGGTCATGTCCGTCGACCGGGCCATCGAGCAGTTCGCCGGCGGCGCCCACTTCGACGTCGTGATCGTCGACGAGGCGTCGCAGGCGGACATGTTCTCCCTGCCGATCCTCAGCCTCGCCGAACGCGCCGTCGTCGTCGGCGACGACCAGCAGATCGGCCCGCAGCTGTCGTTCGTCGGCACGGTCACCGGCCTGATCAACTCGCACCTGGTCGACGTGCCCTCCGCCGAGCACTTCGACCCGGAGAGCAGCCTCTACGACCACGCCGTACGCCGCTCACCCGAGCGGATCCTGCTCACCGAGCACTTCCGCTCCGTACCGGCGATCATCGGCTTCTCCAGCCAGACGTACTACGGCGGCGAGATCGAGCCGCTGCGCACCGACCGGCCCGCCGGCATCGGCGAACCCGTCGTCGCCGTGCACGTCCCCGAGGGCATCCGCCAGGACCTGCCCACCTACGGCAACGTCAACGTCGCCGAGGCCGAGGCGCTCGTCGATCGGGTCGCCGCGATCGTCGCCGACCCCGCGTACGAGGGACGCACCATCGGCGTGGTCAGCCTGCTCAGCACCAGCGGGCAGGCCATCTACCTGCTCACCCGCCTGCGCGAGGTGGTGGGCGAGGAGGAGATGGAACGGCGTCGGCTGCGCGTCGGCGACCCGTACACCTTCCAGGGCGACGAACGCGACATCGTCCTCGTCTCCACGGTCGTCTCCCCGCACAACGGCATGGTCTCCGCCTTCACCAAGCGCGACCACCACCGGCGGGTCAACGTCGCCGCCTCCCGCGCCCGCGACCAGCTCTGGGTCTTCCACTCCGTGCAGCCCGCCGACCTGCGCGAGGACGACGCCCGGGGGCTGCTGCTCACCTACTGCCAGAACGTCACCGCCGCCGAGGAGGCGTACGACGACCTGGAGAAGCGCTGCGACAGCGACTTCGAACGCGCGGTGCTGCGCCGCGTCCTGACCCGGGGATACCGGCCGCTGCCGCAGTTCCGCATCGGCGGGTACCGGATCGACTTCGTCCTCCCCGCACCCGACGGGCGGCGGCTCGCCATCGAATGCGACGGCGACGCCTACCACGGGCCGGACCAGTGGGAGAGCGACATGCGCCGGCAGGCGGTGCTGGAGCGGGTCGGCAACTGCGTCTTCGTCCGCATCCGGGGGAGCGTGTTCAGCCGGGACCCGGAGGCGGCGCTGGAGCCACTGTGGGAGCGCATCGCCGAGCTGGGCATCGAGGTGTCGTCCCCGACGGCGGCGCCGGTCATCGACGCCGAGATAGTCGAGGCTGCGCCGGTCAGCACGGAGGAAACCCGCGCGACGTCTACCTTCGCGCCGGCCCCGGTGCCCGCCGTGCCGGTCGACGACGTTCTGCCGCCGGTGGAGACGACCGGCAACGATGGTTCCGTCAGCGCCGAACCGCCGTCGGTGGTGACCGAGCCCGTCGAGGTCGAGCCCGTTCCTCCGGCGCCGGCTGCCCGCGCCGGCTCCGAGGGCAGCGGCGACAAGGAGCCGCGCGGGGTGGCGGTACCCCCGGTGCGACCCACGCCCGGCGCGGCCCCGCCACCGGCAGACGAGCCGGCGGGGACCCCGGACGACGGCATGGCGCCGGTGCCCGCCGGCTACCGGAACGTGGCTTGGCTGCGGCCGTACGAGGCGGTGGCCGCCCTGGACAGCTACCAGCACTGCCGCGACGTGCCGGTGCGGCACGAGGGCAAGGTGCTGGGATGGGCCCGCTACTACGACAGTGCCTCCGCCGAGGCGCGCAAGTACCGGGCCAACGTCCGCGTCGAGCGGGCACACCCGAACGGCGCGCGGCTGGTCTGCTGGGTGCGCCCGCACGAGGCGAAGGCAGTGATCGCCGCGGCGTCGATGAAGCGCGACATGCCGGTGGAGGACAGTCGCGGCCGGCACGCGGGCCTGGTCCAGTACTTCCCGGCCGCCAGCCCCGCCGCCGTACGCTTCCGCAGCGTCACCCGGCTCCTGCGGCTGTCGGGCGGCGAGAGCCGCGACGCTCGCCCGGCCGCGCCGCCGGTCCGGCCCGCGCCCGAGCCGCGCGGCCCAGCCGAGCCGCGGCCCGCACCGGCGGGCGAGGGGACGCCCGCCCGGCGGGAACTGGAGGAGACGCTGCACCAGGCGATGGTGCGGGCGTACGACCAGGAGGCCGATCCGGCGGACGAACCCGTCGAGGCCTCGGCCGATCGCCGGGCGCTCGAAGCGGCGTTCCACGAGGCGATGGTGCGTACGTACGAGCGGGCCCGGGACGAGGCGAACTACCACGCCAGCCTGCTGCTGCGGATGGTGACCGAGAAGGGCGGCCTCGCCACGGCCCGGCAGCTCCTGCACCACCCGCTGGTCTCCGACGGGTTCACCGCGCTCTGGGAGCGGGGGCGGGTGGACCTGACGGCCGAGGCGGTGGTGATCCGGCCGCGCTTCCGTCCGCTCTTCACCGACGAGGAGTTGGCCATCGCCAGCAATCGCGTGGTGGACGCCTCGGCACACGCGTCCTGATCGAGTTGGCGCAGGTCGGGGACTCCACGGCATAGCATCAGCGCTATGACGATGAGTGACCGCGTCGACTGGAATGACCTGCGTGATCGCCGAATGGCGGAGCCCGGAGCCACCGAGGCGTACGAGGCGACGCGCATCGCCTTCGCGCTCGGGCAGGAGGTGCGGCACCTGCGGGAACACAAGGGCTGGAGCCAGAGCCAGTTGGCGAGGTCCGCCGGCATGACCCAGTCCGCCGTGGCCCGGTTCGAGGCAGGCGGCACCGTGCCGACCCTGCCGGTACTGGAGCGCCTCGCACGGGCGCTCAACAGGAAGCTGGACGTCAGGTTCGCTCCGAAGGCCGACGCCGTTTGAGTCTTCACTGCCATGTCGTGAGGTCAGGAGGTGTATAAGTATTACTTAAGGAGGGTGGGTAATGCTTATATCGGCATCTGTGTGGCAAGCCCTGACCGAAGCTGGGGTCACGCTGGTCCCTCGTGGTGTCGACCGTGTCGAACTGAGCTACGCGGGCGCCCGCGCCCTACTGACTGTCGTTTCATCGCCGACGCCACTGAGCCCCAGCAACATCGCGTCGTTGACCAGCCGTCATCCAGAACGGTGTCTGATCGTTGTCCCGGCGGCTTCACCGGCCGTGCGGCAAGCGGTCGATGAAGCCGACTGGTCATGGTTGGTCGATACCGGGCAGCAGGTGACCGGCACCGTACGCGTCAACGGGGTGAAAGTAGTGCTGCGTTCTCCGCCGCAAGCTGCCACGCGACCCGCCAAGCGGGGTCCGGTGCCGTGGGGCACCCTCACTCTGGTCCGCAGAATGCTCCAGCGCCCGTACGCCAGCCAGCGGGAACTGGCCGCCCTCGCTGGCGTTTCCCAGCCGCGCGTCTCGCAGGCCCTGAACGTCCTGGCTGACCAAGAACTCGTCCGTCGTACCCCCAATGGATGGGTCGTGCGGGACATCGATGAGGCAATACGTTGGTGGTTGGAGTCCTATCCCGGGCCGGGCGGAATCAGCACCCGGTGGTACGGGATGGCGTCAGCAGTTGAGCAGGCTCGGACGGTTGTCGCGCTGGTCGGGGCGACTGACCCGACTGCCGTCGTGGTCTCCGGCGATGTCGGTGCAGACGTCATCGCTCCCTGGCGCGCCCCCATCCGTGCGGTTCTCTATGGCCGAACCGGAGCGAATCTGGAGGACGCCGGCCTCGTCCCCGCCGGGGGCGATGAGGCAACCCTGGAGTTCAACGTCCCGAGGGACCCGGGCCTGTGGCAGCCTTCCGGCTCGGCGACGCCAGTCACGAACAGCCTCCCGCTGGCCGACCCGCTGCAGATCCTGTGGGACGTGCGGCGTTCGCCGGGCCCCGACAGCGAGGAAGCGGCGCATCGCGTGTGGGACGTTCTACGCCGTCGTCATCGTGACCGAAGGGATGTGGCATGACCGGGCCGACATCGTCGAGCGCGGACCCGATGGCACCGAAACCGGTTTCGGTCGTCTCGACCAGCCGGGCCGCGGATACGGGTTTCCTGACTCTTGCCGACCTGGCGCAGATCACTACCGCTCTCGGTCTGGACTACCGGATTGTTGGCGGGCACATGGTCACGCTGCTTGTGGCGCTCCATGGCGTTTCCGAGCAGGTGCCGCTGCGCGAGACGGCTGACGCTGACTTCGCCGCACTGCCGAGCGTCATCGCTGACCCTCGCCTACCAGGCGCTCTCCTCGAGCGTGGCTACCGATCACGGGAGGCCGCGAACCGGTTCACCCGTGACAGCGCAGACGAATATGGGCAGCTCAGCTTGGTGATCGACATACTTGCGCCGTCATATCGGGGCGTGCTGGTGCCCAATCAACGGCACGGCGACCTGGTGGTCGACGAGGTCCCTGGTCTCGTCCTCGCCCTGCACCGGCCCGTTGAGTTGCTGGATGTCGACGTCCAACTCACCAACAAAGACCATCTGAGCATGTGCGTCGCACTCCCGGACGTAACGTCAGCGTTATGCCTGAAAGCGCTCGCTTACCGCGGACGTTTTGCCCGAAGGATGCAGTCGATCTCTGGCGCCTGATCCATGCGGCACATGCGGCCGGGTTACGTGCCGCTGATTGGCCGGTGAGCATCACGGGGCGTCAGGCCGCAGATGTACTGCACCGCTTCTTCGGCACGCCCGATGCGGCAGGTCTGAAACAAATGTCGTCGAGCATCGCCGACCGCACCCGGATGCGGGCGTTGGTCCGAGAGATTGTGCCAGCCGGATAGCGCCACAGGCTCATGCGGCGATGGTTCGGGCGGTGGCGTACACGTCGGCGGGGAGGGCGTGTGCCAGTCGCCAGATGATGCGCATGGGCCGGTCGCCGGTGTGCTTCTGATAGGTCATCGGGCCGGCGTAGAGGTAGGCGGGCGCGCCCAGGTCCCGGTCCGCGACCCGGGTCTCGCGGACGAAGAGGTGCACAGTCGAGCCGCGCGAGGCGTGGTGGATGTAGCGCTGCCCGGTCGCCGAGGCCGACGACGTGGTGCTCTGCGACTCCCACTGGAACAGGCTGTCGGTGATGGCCCGGTCGGCGTACATGGTGGTGGGGGAGTAGTGCTGCTCCGACTTGACCAGGGTGACGAAGAAGAGGTCCGCCTGGGCGTCCGGCAGCCACTTCACCCCCTCCCGCAGCGAACCCGGGTTCGGCATCCCGAAGGCGGCACACGCCTCGTTGCGGCTGTAGCGGGCGTGTACCCGCAGCGGCACCTCCGCCGACAGCGGCTGCGGCGTGACCCGGTGGATCCGCTCGCGCAGCACCTCGGCCACCTGCCGCAGCTCGGCGCAGCGGGCCGGCTCCGCCCAGAGCCGCGCCAGCCGCTCGTCCCGCGAGGACAGTGGTGCGTTCGGCCCCCAGAGGTCGAAGTGCAGCATGTCCCAGAGCCGCCCGGCACCCGGCCGCTCACCCGCCGCCATCTGGGTCAGCAGGTCGAGGCGGTCCGGGTCGTCGAGGTGCAGCATCCGCCCGATGGCCCGGCCCAACTCCCGGTCGTCCGGCCCCGGCGTCGATGACTCCAGCCCGGCGAGCCGGCGCAGCCCGGTCCATCCGCCGACGGTCGCCGACCGGTACACGTCCTCGATCTCCACGCCGGTCTCCCGCAGGAACTCGGCGAAGCTGACGTCCCCGAGGTGCCGCAGCTCCGCCAGCAGGCCGTTCTTCGACGTCGGCATGACGGTACGCAGGTTGTCGAGCACGACCTTGCGGGTGACCGGGTCCAACTGGATGTGGCAGCCGCTGGGCAGCGACGGGAAGTCCTGCTCGACGGCGTCCCTGATCTCCCGGCGGCTGACCCCGGTCAGCGCGCGCCAGCGCAGGTCGAAGCGGAAATTGGCATGCTGCCCGCCGATGAAGTCCAGCACCGTCAGGCAGGGCTTGTCGTCGTCCAGGCGCAGCCCACGGCCGAGCTGCTGAAGGAAGATCGTGGCGCTCTCGGTGGGCCGCAGCATCAGGATCGTGTCGACCATCGGCAGGTCGACACCCTCGTTGAACAGGTCGACGGTGAAGAGCACCCGCAGCTTGCCGGCCTTGAACTCCCGCAGCAGATCATGCTGAGCGAGTCGATCCACGTGAGAGGTCACCGCCGCCGACGGCACGCCGTGCCGGGTGAACCACTCCGCCATGTAGCGGGCGTGGGCGATGCTCACGCAGAACCCGAGCGCCCGCATCCGATCCACGTCGACCGTGTCGCGTACCGCCTTCAGCACCAGCCGCGCCCGCGCGTCGTTGCCGGTGTAGAGGCCGTCAAGCTCGCCGAGGTCGTACCCCTGGCCGCGCTTCCAGCGCAGCCGCGACAGGTCCACGTCGTCATGCAGCCCGAAATACTGGAACGGCGCGAGCAACTGCCGCTCCAACGCCTCCCACAGGTGCAGCTCCACCGCCACGCGACCGTCGAACCAGCGCCGCACATCCCGACCGTCGGCCCGGTCGGGGGTCGCCGTCAGCCCCAGCAGTACGCGCGGCTGAAGCCGCTCCAACAGCCGGGCGTACGTCGGTGCCTCCGCGTGGTGGAACTCGTCGACGATCACCATGTCGTACGCCTCGGGGTCGATCTCCCGCCTGTGTAGCGACTGGATGGAGGCGAAGACGTGCCGCCACCTGGTCGGGGTCTTGCCCCCGACCAGCGTCTCGCCGAAGCTGCCGTCGAGCATGACCTGGCGGAACGTCGCCAGGCTCTGGGTGAGGATCTGCTCCTGGTGGGCGACGAAGAGCAACGAGTCGACCTGGTTGTTGCGGTGCAGGCGCCGGAAGTCCAGCGCCGCGACGACCGTCTTGCCGGTGCCGGTCGCCATCACCACCAGGTTCCGGTGCCGGCCGTGCACCTGCCGCTCCGCGTCCAGGTCGGCGAGGATCTCCGCCTGGTACGGGTACGGCCGCACGTCCAGGTTGGCGATCTGCGTCGGCGAGTCCTCGCGCCGCTCCCCGCTGAGGGCGTTGCGCAGCCGCTCCGCGTCCCTGCTGGCGTCGTAGTCCTCGAACGCCGGATCGTTCCAGTAGTCCTCGAACGTGGCAGTGAACGTGTCGATGACGTGCGGCTGCTCGACGTTGGAGACGCGCACGTTCCACTCAACACCGTCAATCAGCGCGGTCTTCGACAGGTTCGACGATCCAACGTACGCGGTGGTCATGCCGTTGTTGCGCCGGAACAGCCACGCCTTGGCGTGCAGTCGGGTGGTCCTGGTCTCGTAGGACACCTTGATCTCGGCGCCCAACTCGGCGAGCCGGTCGAGGGCCCGCTGATCGGTCGCGCCGAGGTAGGTGGTGGTGATGACGCGCAGCTTGCCGCCCCGGGCGATCAGCTCGCGGATGGCGGGTTCGACGATGCGCAGGCCGTACCACTTGATGAACGCGCAGAGCAGGTCGACCTGCTCGGCCGACGCCATCTCGTGGGTGACCTCGTGGCCAATGCGCGGCTGGTGGCGGCCGTTGACCAGGAGTGCGCCGGTGGAGAGCGGGGTGGTGGGGCGTTGGGGGAAGGCTGGCTGTGCGGGTGGGGTGGGTGGGGCGGCGATGGCGTGCAGGAGGTGCCTGGCGTCGGTGATCTGGTCCTGTGGTGTCGACGCCTGCGGGCTCTCGCCGGCTATGGCGTCGGCGATGCGGTTGGCCAGTTCGATCTGGTGGCGGAGCTTGTCGTCGCCGCTGGGTACGGCGTGTAGGGCGCGGTGGGCCAGGGCGGCGATGTGACGGGCGAGGGCGTCGGGGGCGTCCGCGGGGTCGAGCTTGTGGTGCTGGACGAGGGCGGGGTCGACGTGCTGGAGGCGATTGGCCAGCTCGCGGGTGATGAGGTGCTCGTAAATGCCCTGATCATGATCCGTCACCCCGGCAACGTAGCCGGTCGCGGTCTTGTAGCGCCGTCCTCAGTCGGATTGGATTCGAGCTGTCGGGTTAGCGACAGAGAGGGCTTTAGCGGTTGCACCGAATGCCCAGTTCGTCATCCTCGCCGCTCGGTCAGCGCGTGCATGTCGCGGCCTGGTTGGCCAGCTTGACCTGGGGAAATGCGTCAAGCCTGGCAAGTGGTTGCCGTCGGGCAATATGGGCTCCAGAGGTTATTGACAGCGCAAAGAGGCTAGGTCGAACCGTCTGACCGGCTGAATACCTCGGGTCCCACCGTTGGGACTCTCGCCGGTAATGTCCCCAGCACACCTTGTGGGGAGGTCAGGTCGATGTTTGCTGGGCTGGAGACGCCGTTCGTGGCCGAAGCGGAGCTCGCCATGACCGCAGTGCTGGCCGCATCGCGGTCCGCGAGGCACTGCGGCGTCGTGGTCGACTCGCCTTGCGAAGCCGGTGAGTCGAAGCCAGTGGCGAGTGCAATTACTCAACTAGCCGAGGCCGGCGGGCCGCTGATCCTTCGTACGCAAACCAGCGATCAGGTCGAACCCCTCTTCGAGCGCCTGGCGTGCAAGACGCTGGAGTCGCGCCAGGATCGACTCTCCGCCGCCGACCACCAGCCGTCGAACCGCGTTAGGTGTTACAAGTCGGCCCCCGTTGCCGCCACTGTCGAAGACCGCAGCGCGACCGCCATCGCCCTTCCTCCGTACGTGGTGGCAGGGTGAGGCCCGGGCGGGCCCCAGTTCAGATGCCGTCGGATCCCCGTCCGAGCATCGCTCCTGGCCAGTTCTTACAACATCCGAGCATACCGGGTATCGCCAGGGTTAATGCCCGAGTCGGCATGACCGTGGAGGTTGAGGCGTTCGAATCGGTGGCTGAGCCAGTAGCAGCCACCTGGGCACTGCCGATCAGTGAGTGTCGGCCGGTCATCTTGCCGGCGGAGACCCGGGTCTTCTGGCGGGACGCCGGAACCGGTATGTGGCATACCGGTCGAGTGGTCGCTGGCGGGCCGGATGATTACGCCGTTCGGCTCCCTAACCGTGAGTTCGACGTGCTGGTGTCGAGCGCCGAATTGCGGGTGCGCTGGCATAGGCCAGTACGATCCCCCATCGAAGTGTTGGCCGTACGGGCGAACGAATCCCCGTACTACCGGAGGGCTCGGCTACCCATGCTGCGCAGCCTGGTCAGCCAACGCGCAGCCTCGGCGAACTTCTCAGCGCTGGTATCCTCCGCCATCGAAATCTACCCACACCAGATCGACGCGGCGCTTACCGTGCTGACCGATCCTGTGCAACGCTATTTGCTGGCTGACGAGGTGGGCCTAGGTAAGACCATCGAAGCCGGGCTGGTCATCCGGCAGCATCTAATCGACCATCCGACCGCCCGAATCGCTGTTCTCGCCCCCGACATCCTGCGTCGGCAATGGAGCAGCGAACTCCGCACAAAGTTTTTCACCGAGGACTTCCCTCATGCGGAGATCCGGATTGGCCAGCATGAAATACCGGACCGTTGGAACGAGTATCACCGGTTCGACTTAGTGGTCATCGACGAGGTGCACAACCTCACCCGGGCCGGCAACCCCCATGACGAGCCGTACCCGCAACTGGCGGCCCTGGCCCATGCCGTTCCCCGGTTGATCTTGCTGTCGGCGACGCCGGCCACCGCTCGCCCAGAGTTGCACCTGAGCCTACTGCACCTGCTTGATCCCCAGATGTACGGGTGGGCGGATCTTGAACAGTTCCGACAGCGCTTCGCCGATCGGCGGCGACTAGCCAACGCTGTTCATGGGCTCAACGCCGATCTCGAGATCCTGTTGCCGGATGTGCTGTTGGAAATCGCGGAAATGATCCCCGACGATGCCACCTTCACTCGCCTTGCCCAAAACGTCCGCCAGTTCCTCACCGAAGACGACGAGTTGCGCGACGAGGCCGACCGGCCGGGGTTGGCCGGCGTCCTGGAGGTGCTACGCGCGCATATCAGCGAAACCTACCGGCTTCACCGGCGGATGATTCGGCACCGTCGGACGCAGGTGCTGCGCATGACCGACGACGAGCTATTGCCGTTTGAGGTCAGCGGTCGTCGCCGCCCTGACGCCCTGACGTTGGGCGATCAGCGGGCGGACCTCGCCTACCAGGCACTGCTGGGTTGGCAGCAGCGGGTGGCCCGGTGGCTGCTGGACCACGATGACGACCAACGCACACAAGGGTATGGCCAGGTGCTGGCGGTGCTTGCTAGCCGGGCCGACGAACTGTCCGACGACCTTGCTGACGCGCTGCGGTGGCGGCTCGACGGCGAGACGGCCGCCGCCGACCGAGCCGGCCTGTCAGCGGCCGAGCGGGCATTGTTGCGGCAGGCACCGCTGCTACCGTTCGAACGTCAGACACTGACCGAGTTGGTCGACGTCACCAGTGCCGCGCCGCGCCTCAACGGCTTGGCCCAAGCAGTAAAGGGCCGGCAACGGCCGGTCGTATTCTGCGGTCCGGGCCAGTTGGCTGACGACCTTGGGGCGGTGTTAGCCCGACGGACCGGGTGGACGGTACTGCGGCATAGCCGCACCCGTACGGCCGCCGAGGTTGCCGTTGACCTGGACCGTTGGCGCGCTGGGGGGACGCTCCTGCTCGTTGATGGCACCGGAGAGGACGGGCTCAACCTGCAGGACGCCGATGTTGTCGTTCATTTGCGGCTTCCTTGGTCGCCTAATCGGCTGGAGCAGCGACTGGGCCGGGTGGACCGGTTCGCCGGGTTCTTTGGCGCAAGCGGCGAGCCCGCTGCCCAGTACTGCGAAACGGGCGGCAACGCGGACGAGTCGTTCGTCGCGGCTTGGCGTGAGTTGCTGATACAATCATTCGGCGCATTCGACGGTTCGTTGTCGGCCCTGCAAGACATGTTGGACGAGTTGCAGGCTCATGCCTGGGAGATGGCCCTGCACGAGGGACCGACGGCAATGACGGCACTCGCTGATAAGATCACCGCTGCGATTGCGCGCGAGCGCCGGGAAATAGAGGCGATGGACGCGCTGGAGTCCATCCATCACGCCACGCTCGGGGTGCGCGTGGCTAAGAGTATCGGCCGGATGGAGGAAGGCTGGCCGCAGCACGAGCGCGCCCTGCGTGCACTGGTCCATGGCGCCAGCGGTGGCCTGCGGCTGACGGTCGAGCCCGACAGTGGGCAGGTAGTCACGATCGGATTCGACCAACGGAATCCACCCCTCATCTCACCGCTGATCCTGGCTCAGGAAGGCGGTCGCTTGCCGGCCGACAGCATGACCGGGGCGTTTAACCGCAACGTCAGCCTGCGCCGGCCCGGGGTGCGACTGTTCCGCATCGGCAACCCCCTCATCGAGCTACTCGCCGCCGTGGTGGCCATCGACGACCGGGGGCAGGCCTCCGCGCTATGGCGCCCGGGACGATCGCAGGAATCAGTTCACTTTGGTTTTGACGTGATGATGGAAGCCGACTTGGACGCTGCGCTCTCCCACCCGGCGGCGGGCGACGAAGCCCGACATGCCATCCGGCGTCAGGCCGACCTGCTACTGCCGCCGTTCTTGGACCGCATCTGGTTGGACGCCGCCGGTGTGCAGGTCACCGATGAGGCTTTGCTGCGTTGGTTGAACGCCCCGTATCCACACCAGCGAGACGTCAACCTCAACTCTAATCGAATCACCCCGCTGTTGAACAGTTTCGGCGGCACTGAGCGCTTCGCCGCCGCCGCTCGCCGTGCCGAGGCCACTGCCCGGGATCTGGTTGCCCAGGGCGATCGCGTACGTGACCGGACTGCCGCAGCTTACGAGGAAGGCAATAGAACACTGGCTGTCCAACGGGCGCAGGCACTGGCACGGCAGACCGCTGGCCGACTGCTATCAGACACCGAGAGTTACGTCGCCGACGTCGCGCTGAGCGATCTCCTTGTCGATGGCTTGCGCACGCCGAAGATCAGGGTTATTGCCGCGATATGTGTCGTCGGAGGCAATATGTGGGGAGCCCTGCATGTCCCACGATAATTGGGCCACCGCTCAGTCAATTTGGCGGGCGTGGCCACACGGCCACGCCGACATTCCGGCTGCTGGCACCTGTCGGCGACTGCGCGATGCGCTGACCGGGATTTCCCGCGGTACGGCCCGATGGCGGGACGTTATCGCACTGACCCGTCAGGTGCTACTGGAACACCACGCCCGCACCGACGTCCAGTCGTCGCTGGTGGTACCTCTGGATCCTGCGCTGCCAAGCGCCCGGCAGTGGGAGTCGGCGCGCTGCACGACATTGGCCACCAAGGACGGGCTGCGAGTCAGCGCTGAGCCATGGGCTCCTCCCAGTGATGAGACCGCCAAGACCGACCTGCGCCAGGTTTACGCCGGCGCTTCCAGCCGTGCACTAACCGTTCCGGCGGATCCCTTCTGGACCGAGGCGCTGGGTCCACGGTTTACCCATTACACCTCCAAAGGGCAGCGCCAGGCCGCGCGTACCGCGGCTACGGCGCCGCCCGGCGCCACCGTCATCGCCTGTCTGCCGACGGGTCAAGGCAAGACCGAGGTGGCGTGGGCGAGCGCGTTACCGGCGACGCGACACGGTGGCGTGGCGGTGATGGTGGTACCGACCGTGGTCCTAGCCCTAGATATGGAGCGGCGACTTCGCCAACATCTGCATGAGTGCGGTGACGCCGTGGGGGCGGTGCGCACGTACGCCTACACCGGCGGCCAGGACCACGCGACCAAGGAGGCGATCCGCCGCGACATCCGCTCAGGCCAACAGCGCGTGGTAATCGCCGCTCCCGAGGCGCTGATGACCGGCCTGAACAGCGCATTGGACGCCGCTGCTGCAGCCGGTCACCTGACACACTTGGTAATCGACGAGGCGCACATCGTCGAGCAGTGGGGCAACGACTTCCGGCCAGAGTTCCAGTCGATCGCCGCCAAGCGCCGCTTCTGGCTGGACCAGTCTCCGCCCGGCCGGCAGGTGGTGACCGTGGCTATGAGCGCCACACTCACCGCCGCACAGGTTCAGACCCTGACCAGCACCTTCGGCGGCCCCGGACCGGTGGAGGTGGTCTGGGCATCGCACACCCGACCTGAGCCGATTTACCTGGTCCACGAGTTCGGCGATCGTGATGAGCGTGACGCGGCGGTGCTGGAGGCAGTCGGCGCCTTGCCCCGACCGCTGATCCTCTACACCACCACCCGCGAGGACGCCGAACTGTGGTGCGACCGATTGGACCGGGCGGGCTTCGGCCGGTTCACCCGGCTAACGGGGGAGTCCACCGAGGCGGAGCGACGCGTGGTGATTGCGGGATGGCGTGGTGAGGACGTCACCGGAGCACCGGCCGACACTCGGTTCGACGTCGTCGTTGGCACCTCAGCGTTCGGTCTGGGCGTGGACATGCCCAACGTCCGCACGGTCGTGCACGCCTGTCTACCCGAGACCATCGACCGCTACTACCAGGAAGTGGGGCGCGGGGGCCGAGACGGCCGCCCCTGCGTGGCGTACCTGGCAACGGCGCCCGGCGACCTGAATCTGGCCGAGCGGGTTAATCACATGATCCTGATCGGCGACGACCGCGGCTGGCTACGGTGGCAAGCAATGCGCAGCAAGGCGCGGTGGCTGCCGGATAGCAGGTTGGAGATCGACCTGGTCCAGCTACCGCCGCACTTGCGCGACGAGTCCGCCCGCAACATCCAGTGGAACGTCAAGCTGCTTAACCTGATGGAGCGGGCCGAGCTGATCCGCCAGGAGGCGCCGGCTCAGCGACAGGACAGGAGCGAGACCACCACGCCAGTGGGTGGCCACCCCGTACTGCGAGTAGTCGCCGAACTAAAGGGCCGACTCAACGACCGCGCCTACTTCGAGGAAGTGTTCACCGCACAGCGCGACCGGATGCAGGAGCAGCAGCGCGCCGCGCTGCGCCAACTGTCCACCCTGGTTAGGGGAGACGGCTGCGTCGCGAACGTCTTGGCCGAGCACTATCGGGTGCCGTGGGACGGCGGGGCGCTGACGACCGCGCCATTCTGCCGCAGTTGTCCCTACTGCCGTCGCACAGGCCAAGTCGCCGGCTCCAACGGCCTGCGCCGGCGCGGGGCCGAACCCTGGCCGGATAACGCCCGCTGGCCTGCGCCGCCCGACCCGCTAGCCAGGTATCGGGGTGGTGGTCCACTACTGAGCATCGCTTGGTCCCAGCATTCCCACTTCGAGGACCTGGTGCCGGACCTGATTGAGGCGTTGGCCCGCCGTGGTTATGTCGTGGTGGGCGGCCCCGCCGTGACCGTAGGGGCGGTGCACCGAGCGCAGCGTCGGGCCGCACCGAGCCCAATCATCCTGGACAGCGACAGCAGCATGCTCAACGCGTACGAAGGCCCACTCGTCTGGTTGCTGGATGACGCTCAGGCGCCGCTGCCGGCGGCGTTGACCGTACGCCTGGCCGGTCCTGAGCCGACCTACCTGGTGCATCCGGCCGAGCTACCGGATCCGCACCGGCTGGATACGCCGTTGCGCTACATGAACAGGTCAATCTCGCTCGACATCCTGGTAAGGGACTCCGCATGGTAGCGCTGATAAATGTCGAATCGTCGCTTCCTCGGCCCCTGTGGGCGTTGGTCCGTCACCTCGCCAGCCAGCCGCGCAAGCGGCAGCGACTGTCCGACTCCGAGGCCATCCTCAGCCCGCCAAGCTTAATTCCCGGGGGCGACAAGCAGCGGACCTTCGACCGGGCCGTGCGCACAGCCGAGGAGTTTGGCCTGGTCGAACGGATCGAGGAGAACCTCGTGCTGTCCGCCGATGCGGAGGCGGTCGGCCGCGAGGACATCGAGGCCTTCCACGATCTGCTGCGCCGGCGCGTGCTCACTCGGGTCGACGCCGACACATTGGCCACCGACGCGTCGCTGACCCAGGGCAAGGACCTCCTGCGGTCGTTGTGCTGGTTTCTAACACTAGGTAGCCAACTGACCCGAGTGACGGCGAACACCTTCGGCATCGAGCAACACAACGTGCTGTCCGAGGATCTCGGCAACCCACTGCAGAACAAAGAGCGGTGGAACGGCTTTACCTACTGGGCGCCGGCTCTGGGGTTCGCTGACGCACCACTGTTGCCTTATGGCGGGGCACGGGCGCTGGTGCCCGACTGCACGCGGGCGGTACGGCGCACGGTGCGGCAGAAGTGGCGGTCTGGTACCCGACTGGCCGCCCGCGAATTCGTCGACGGGCTGCTCGAGGCGCTGCCTGCGCTGCCTGGTGGGCGGTTCAGTCTGGCGCTGGGTCTCGAACCGGGTTCGCATGACGTTTCGGCCACACTGTCGTTCGCGCTGCAACGGGGCCGTGAAGAGGGCTGGTTGATATTGAGCGCGCCCTCGGATGCCACCGGCGGCGTCCAGTTCAGCGACCCGCGCGCCGCCAGTGGAGTAGGCCGGTTCACCGACGTCGAGATTGGAGCAGACGTTAATGTCTGATCTGCGGGAACGGGTTTGCTGGGAGGTCTCCACGGCGATCGCCACCCTGAGCACCGAGGCGGTCAGCCCGTCCACCTCGGTATTCCTGGCCACCCACGCGCCGCTACGGATCAGCCGACGTGACCCGCAACTGCGTACCGACGTAGCCGGCACGGCGGTTACCGAGGAGGAGGTGTTGCAGGACTTCCTGTACCGTCCGCTGGGCAACGGCGTACTGCTGATGCCGGTTATCGGCCAGTCCGGTACTGGTAAGTCGCACCTGGTGCGCTGGGTGTACGAACGCACCGGGCGGCGGCCGGTTGACAACCGTGTGGTGATCCACGTTCCCAAGGCCAGCACCAGCCTGCGCGCCCTGGTCCGGATCCTGCTGGACCACGAGGACATCGTCAGCGAGAAACTGACTCAACTGCGCAGGCAGGTCGACGACCTGGCCAGCAGCTTGGACGAGGAGGCGCTGCAGCGGCACCTGCTGTTCGCCCTCGCCGAGGCGGTCGCCGCGGCTGACCCTAGTACCGACCGGAACCGCCGCGCGCTGGTCGGTCCCGCGAAGTTGGCCATGGTGCTGCGCGACGTCCACGTCGGCGGCTACCTGACCCAGGAAGGCGGGCTGATCCCCCGCCTGGCGGCCAGCCTGTTGCACGACCGAGGTGACGGCGAGTCGGACCGGCCGACGCAGTTCACCCCGGACGATCTGCCGCACATCGCCGACGTCAACGCAGCCGCCGCCGACGTCCGATCGCTGCTCACGCTGATTATGAGCCGGCCGCAGTTGCAGAAGGCCGCAGCCGATCTGATAACCGAGAACCTATCCACCGCGGTGCAGCAGGTGTTCAAGCTCGGCGGGCGATTGCAGGACGCCATGCTGACCATTCGCGAGGAGTACCACAAGCAGGGCAAGGAGATCGTCCTGCTGATCGAGGACTTCGCGGTCATCCAGGGATTGCAGCGCGACCTGCTCGAGGCGCTCATCGAGGCCGGCGTGCGCGACGGCCGGCAGGTACTGGCCCCGGTACGCACGCTAATGGCAGTGACAACCGGTTACTACCGCAACCTTGCCGAGACCGTCGTGACGCGGGTTGAGGCAGCCACCCCTTACGTTTACGACCTCGACGCCCCGTTCGACCCGGAGGCCGAGGGGCCCGGTTACACGATGGACTTTGTCGGCCGGTACCTCAACGCCGCCCGGCTTGGAACGAAGAACCTGGACGCGGCCGGCGTGGCCGACAACGCGCCCGTTCCCAACACGTGCGCGGACTGCCAGTTCCGCACCTCCTGTCACGAGGCGTTCGGCGTTTCGGATAGCGGATACGGCCTGTTCCCGTTCAACTGGAAGGCTCTGCGCCGGGCGATCAAGAGCACGGCCGGCGAGGACGACACATTCAACCCCCGTCGGGTCATCGGGCGGGTCATCCGGCCGGTCCTGGAAGACGCGGAGTCACTGGCCGCCGGCCAGTTTCCCAGCCCTCGATTCCGGGAGCAGTTTCCGCTGGCCCGCGACCTACGACCGATGTCACCAGCGGTCAGGGTGAGCATCGCCGACCTCGACCCGGTGGACCACGAACGTCGGGCGCTGCTGCTTGAGTTCTGGGGCGATGCTCCGACGGAAGTGCGTAACCTGGAACCGGGCATTCACGATGCGTTCGCGATCAGGCCCCTCACCACCGCGCCGGCCGCGCCCGCTGCCCCGACGCCGGTCAGGCCCGTATCCGCCACGTCGGGTACCGTCACGGCTGGCCGCTCGACGCCGCCGACCTCCGATCCGGCACCTGTCGCCGACCCGCGCGTGAAGTGGTCGAAATCGCTACAGATCGCCGTCGACGACGTCGACGAGTGGGCGGCGGGCCGTCGGCCGCTGGGCCAGAACACCGCGCTCAAGCTCAGAGCCATCATCGGCGCCGCGGTTCTCAACCGGTGCGCCTGGAACACCCCGCTGATGGCAGAACCGAGTTCCACGGTGAAGACGACCGCCTGGCCACCGAAATCGAGTGTGGTCTCCATCGAGGATGCTGCGGCCGAGGCGCAGAGCGCCGGAGCGCCGATCCGTTTCACGCGTAACGCGCGTAATGCCGTATTCTTCCGTCAACTGCTCACTCTAGAGCAAGGGGCCGAGGACCCCGGCAACATCGCCGCGCTGCCGAGGCTGGCCCGAATCGCTGACCGCCACCAGGGTGATCTCGTCCAGGCGGTGCTGCGGGTCCGATCCGCCGAGGACGAGCACCTGACGGCGGGTCTGACCGTGTCGCTGATGGGGGCTTCGCTGGCTGGCCTGGCCTGGCCCGGCATGAGCGATGCCGAGTTGATGGACGTGGCGTTCGACGACGGTGCCTCGTGGCGCCTGGCCGACGCCGCCCTACGCACCGCGCGCTGGGTCGACGCGTACGAAAAGCATCGGACCCACCGCCGCGCGCTGGTCGCGGAGTTGCGCCAGTTGCTGGGTGCTCGGCAGGGCACCACCGGCGCCGACGCCCGCATCCTCGACGCAGCCCGAGCCCTACCCCTGGTACGAAGCGCTGCCACCCGGTGGACATGGGAGCCGGGCGCAACCACGGCGCCTTGGTACCGGAACGCCGGGGTTCCGCTTCGCAATTTCGAGATGCTGAGAGAAGGCCAGCTGACCGTGTTGCGGCAGTACCGCGACCGGCTTGCTGGATGGTTGCCGGTTGGTGGTGGCCTCGGCGAGACGCTCGATGCTGTCGAGCAAGCGTTCCAAGAGGCGACGGCGGTCGGGTTAGTGCCAAGTGGCGAGATGCGGCAGACGTTCCCAGCGCGACTGGCCGAGATGCGGACCCGCGATGGGCGCGCAGTCGAGCAGTTGCGCCGCGACCTGGAACGGATCGAGTCGGCCGACGACGCACAGTGGCAGCGGGCCAGCATCACTGCGGCGGCTCGTGACCGTGGCATCGACCTGGGGCCCCTGATGGAGTTTCTGCGTGACTGCGACGAGTGGCTGACCGGCGGCCTGGAGTCGGCTCGTCTGCGCACCGGTGGGCTGGGCGAGGACCTTGCCGAGAAGCTCCGCCAAGTGCGCACCGAGTGGGAACTGATCGTGGCGGACCCGTACCGGGAGGAGGAGTCCCATGAGTAATCAGTCAGTGCGGGACAAGGCCCTCATGGTGGCCTCCGAGGCCCGGCGGATCGGGTTGGGCCAACAGGAGGAGGCGACTGCGGTCGCGGTGAGCACTAGGATCAGCACCCTGCGCGACAAGCTGGACGGATTGCGAATTACGCTGGAGTCTGCGCGTCGGTTGAACCGGTATGGTGCCGACATTCCGTTAAGCAACGTCGATGACGGTTTGGAGCGTTTCCGTCAGCGTGCCGGCGACGGCTTGCCCTCCAAGGCGGCCCTAGACGCCGCGGCTCGCACGGTGGAGCGGGTCGAGAACCAACTGCGGCAGGCGCTGCGGCAGGCGTGGCGGGTGTGGTGCGAGCAGCGTCTGGCGGAACTGCGCCGGGACCGGCTGGTGATGCTCCCCGTCGAGGAGGCGTCCGCCGCCGAGGAGACCCTAGCTGATCTGGAGAAGCTATGCCGCGGCGAACCGCGGGCGGCCGCCATCCACCAGTTTGCGATCAGCCACCGTGAACTACGGGACCAACTCGACAACGCCCCTGACCCAGACCCGAAGGTTCTCGACCTACTGCAGCGTCTGCGGGTCGGCACGACGCTGGACAAGCTGACATCGGTCGACCTGCAGTTGCTGTACGACCGGCAGCTTGCCGGTACCGTCGAGGTCCGGCGGAGAGCCACATGATAGACGATCGGCGGTTCTTATCTGCGGTCCTCGACGACCTGGAGGATTTGGAGTTGCCGCTCCTCAGTTGGGGAGTGACCAGCGGCGTCATCGCTCGTGACGAGGTGCTGGCGGCGATTGAGGAGCGCCTGCTCTACCCCAATGCGCCCGACGTGCTCGCCGACGAGGTGCTGGAGGAGTTGGAGCGACGCGGCCTCGTACTCGAAGTTCCTCGGTCCACTCCACGTAGCTATCGGACTAGGTTGGCCGAGACAGTACGGCTCACGGCCGCGCTACGTCAGATGTTCCCGACTGCCAATCGGACCGGCCGCTGGTGGGACCAGGCACCAAAGCTGGTCGCTGACTACCGCCTGCACGTGGCCCGGCGTCAATACCCGGGGCGGGACATCCCGGCCGAGTCGCTGCTGGCGGCGCTGTCGTCGCTGGATGAGAGCGGTGTGAACGAGCGTCAGAAGGCGGTGGTCCGGGCGCTTCTCGGCGGGCGTGAGTTGGCCCGGTTCCAGGTGGAGGCGAGCACCGCGATACGCCGCCACCTCGCTGCCGGCGTTGGCCGTGCGGTGATCGTCGGTGCGGGTACCGGTAGTGGGAAGACTTTGGCGTTCTATTTGCCGGCGCTGATGGCGATGGCCGACCACGCCCACGCCGGCGGTAACGGCGTGCACACTCTGGCGTTGTACCCGCGGAACGAACTGTTGCGCGACCAACTCCGCGAGGCGGTGGCGAATGTCGCCGCGGTGAACGAGGCTCAGGGCGCACACGGCGGCCGACCGCTGCGCATCGGCGTCCTATACGGCGACACCCTCTACCAGGTTGACGACCGGCGACTGGACCACCGCGCCGACGGGGCATGGCGTCGGCACGGCGCTGCTGCGGTTTGCCCTTACCTCAGGTGTCCCACCTGCCGTGGCGACCTCGTTTGGGCCGAGGCCGACCGCACAGCCGTGCCCCCGCGGGAGCGTCTACGCTGCGCTGATCAGCGGTGCGCCCAGCCAGTGATCGCACACCTGGTCCTGACCCGGGACGGCCTGCGCCGCGACCCGCCGGACCTGCTGTTCACCACCACCGAAATGCTCAACATCAGCAGCACGGACCCGCGCCAGGCCCCACTGCTCGGCTGGACCGGCCGGAAGGTGCCCAAACTGGTATTGCTCGACGAGGCGCACACCTATGGCGGAATGCACGGTGCGCAAGTCGCGCTGTTGCTCCGCCGGTGGCGCAGCGGTCTGGGCCGCCAGGCCACCTTCGTGGGCCTGAGCGCGACGCTGCGCGACGCTGCTGACTTCTTCAGTGAGCTAACCGGCGTCAGGCGCCACGATGTCGACTACCTGACTCCCTTGCTAGCGGACCTAGAAGAGGAGGGCCGGGAATACGCGATGGCGCTGCGGGTGGATCCGGTATCCAGGGTCAGTCCGCTGTCAACCACTATCCAAGCGGCCATGCTGCACGCCCGCACCCTCGACGTGCGCGGGGCCGAACTGCTGTACGGGTCGCGCGGGTTTGTGTTCACCGACGACCTCGACGTGACCAACCGCCTGTTCAACGACCTCACACATGCCGAGGGGGGCCGGACCCTGGGGCCGCAACGCCGCCCCAAGGTGCTGGCCGGCCTCCGCTCGGCAAACGGCGCCACCCACGACCAGTACGTCGATGGCCAGTCATGGGAACTGGTGCACCGCATCGGCCGGCATCTCGACCCGCAGGCGACGACCCACGGCCTGCGGGTCACCCGCACGTCGTCCCAGGACAGCGGGGTGGACCAGGATGCCGACCTGGTGGTGGCCACCGCATCGCTAGAGGTCGGAGTGGACGACGACCGAGTTGGCCTTGTCTTGCAGCACAAGGCACCACGCGATGCCGCGTCATTCCTGCAGCGGCGCGGTCGGGCCGGCCGTCGCCGCCTCACCCGGCCGTGGACCGTGGTGACGTTGTCGGACTTCGGCCGCGACCGGCTCACCTACCAGGCCTACGACCAGTTATTCGCCCCGGAGCTGCCGGCCAGGCGGTTACCGGTGGGCAACCGGTTCGTGCTGAAGATCCAGGCGACCCAGGCAATGCTGGACTGGATCGGCCGGCGTACCCAAACCGACTCTCGCCGGGTAATCCGGGCCCCGGATCCAAAGATCCGTGACCCATACCCCGGCACGGAGGCGGTGTTGAAGCAACTGCAGATACTGCTCGAAGACGCCAACATCCAGGCCGACCTGGCCAGTTGGCTACGGCGGGCACTAGACATCTCCGCCAACGAGGTGATCGCGCTGCTGTGGGAGCCGCCACGCTCGCTACTGCTCAGCGTGGTTCCGACCATCCTGCGTCGACTGGAGTCGCGCTGGCGCGCGTACTCGCCCGAGCCAGGAGCGCGGTCCGGATCCCTGCTGCCGGAGTTCGTGACTCGTACGTTGTTCGATCCGCTCAACGTGCCGGAGGTGTACTTCCGGCTGCCGTTCAATGGCGACGACGAGTCGATGCCGATCGAACGGGCGCTGCGCGAGGCGGTGCCGGGCCGGGTAAGCCGCCGGTACGGCTACCGCAGCGCCCGCGACCGCACGTGGCTACCGCTGCCAGACCCGCAGGCCGCAGGTGCCCTGGAGATCTCTTCGTTCGCTGCACAGTACGACGACGAAGGCTGGTGGGAGCCAACCGACAAACCCCGGGTACGGGTACTACGTCCACATTTGCTCACCTTGGCGGAACCGCCGCCAGAGGTGCGTGACCAGTCACAGGGCATACCGGTGTGGGCGTCGCAGTTCGTCCCCGACCACCTCCACGAGGGCGAAATCCCCCGGCCCTCGAGTTGGCAGGATCGGGTGCGGTCGGTGGAGTTCGGCACGGGCGGTGGCGGCAACCCGGTTCAGGTGCGACGCATGACCA
This sequence comes from Micromonospora sp. NBC_01740, assembly GCF_035920365.1. Classification (NCBI taxonomy): domain Bacteria; kingdom Bacillati; phylum Actinomycetota; class Actinomycetes; order Micromonosporales; family Micromonosporaceae; genus Micromonospora; species Micromonospora sp. NBC_01740. The sequence continues at coordinate 2,628,362 of NZ_CP109150.1, forward strand.
CCGGAGCAGCCTGTACCACGGTGAGCGGGAGCGGACGTACGACAACGGTCACCAGTAGAGTGGAGTATCGGCACCGCGGAGAGCCTGCCGCGCTGGGCTTCAGCTTGGACGTCGACGCGATCCGGTTCACCCTGGCGCCCCTGGACCTAAGCAATGAGGCGGTCGTCACGCACCTGCGCTCACCGCAATGGCGATCCATCGCGTTCAAATTCGCCTTGGCCGCGGACCGGGCATTGGACGACGACGTCAACTCGTTCCAGCGCCGGTGGCTGGCCCTGGTTTACACCACCGCCTACGCGCTGCAGCGCACTACCAACAGCGATATAGGCCACGAGCAGGCGCATCGGGTGCTGGCCGGCGGCCGGTGGGCGGCCCACATTGATCGCGTACTGAACGCCATTTACCGCAGCGACGGCAGCACCACCCCGAGCCGACTAGTCGATGACCTGAACGCCCTAGCCGGCCGGCCTGCGGTCATCGACGCTGTGGACCGTCACAGCCGCCTCCTCTGGGGCGACGATGTGGCGGCGCTGACCGCAGGCCTGGCGCAACGCGCCTACCGAGAGACCATCGCCGCGGCGATCCTGACCGCTGCGCAACGGGCCTGCCCCGACGCCCAGGACGGAGACCTAATCGTCGACGTCCTGCCGCCTGAAACTGCCGAGGCCCCTACAGCGATCTGGCTGAGTGAGACCGCGATCGGCGGCCTCGGTGTCATCACCCAACTCGTTCCCTACTACCAGCAGGATCCGCGTCGGTTCTGGGCGCTCGTGGACAGCGCACTGGCAGCCAGCGACTACGAGTACCTACACACCACACTGACCCAACTACTGCGGCACCTGGTGGCCGAACCGCAATCTGTGGCGGCCCGCGCTGTTTCCACGCTGCGCGATCCGTCCTCGGCCGCAGAAGCCGAACAGGCCCTGGTGACGCTGCGCTCGTCCTGGGCGCAGATCGATGGCTACCCCCGTCCCCAGGCGGTGGCGGCGCTGTCCACCCGTCTACTTCGGCAGGGCACTGACGCAGGCACCGACCGGCTGGTGCTGGAATTGATGCACGCCTGGGACAGGGTCCAGGATTGCCTCGGATTTGAAGTCGAAGCAGCCATCTTCGCCTACCTCGTTGGTAACCGGAGCATCGCAATTGCCGGGCTGGACCTGAGCCGCTTTGGAGCCGACCAGTTGTATAGCATGCTGTGGCCGCGCGGCGCGGAGGCCCGGTCCCAGCAATTGGCCCACTACCAGCCGTACTCGCCGCCCGCGCTGCTCGACCGCCTAATTGTGCGAGCGGCCCACGACGACCGGGTGACTCACGTTGACGTCACCGAGCCAGACTGGCGTGAACGCTACGTCGAGGAGATCTCCGCCCGGGGAGCAGTGCGGCTGGTCGCCCCGGTCGACCGGATTGCTGGCCTGACTGCCGCCATGCGTGTGATACCAACGATCGCCGTGGACCACGGAGCGCTGCGGGTGTATGGCGATGTCCGTGCCGTCGACCGAGAGGATGTCCACGTGCGCTGTGTGGTTGAGATTCGGGAGTTCGCCCAGTGAGCGACGAACGGGTGGTTCGGACCAGCGGCAGCACGGGGGTACGGATCGACGCAATTCTAACCACGGTCCTGCTCGCCGAGTTGATGACGCCGAGCCGCCGTCTGTGGCTCGTGTCGCCGTGGATTGGCGACGTGGACGTCATCGATAATCGCGCCGCCGCCTACGACAGCGTGTTCGTCGACCCCTCCAGTCGTGTCTACACCTTTGCTGAGGTGTTGGCCGGGATCACCCATGGCGGTGGCCAACTTTCGGTGGTGACACGACCCGACGCATTCAACGATGTTTTTGTCGACCGACTGCTGCGGCAAACGGCGCCGGGCCACGCCCAGGTGGTGCGTGCTGAGGACGTGCATGAAAAGACGATGTGCGGGGATAATTGGTTGATGACAGGCTCTATGAATTTCACTTACCGCGGCATGAGGGTGAACGACGAAATCGTGAGTTACCGGATCGATCCCGCGGCCGCCGGCACCGCTCGGGTCGACTTCGCCCGCCGCTTCGAGAAGTCCAACTGAGCCCACGGTGGACGCCGAGACCTTTCTGGACCGCTTCTTCGGCCCCGGTAACACGGCCTGGCCTGGGCGTGACCCCTGCTCGAAGACCGCAGTGTTCCTCTCCGACTACCTCGCCTTGCTGGCCGACAACTCCGATGCGCCCTACATACTGCCGCGCAACGAATCCGGCAACCTGCACAAACACGTCTACATCATTCCTCGGCTCAGTCGTCAGGCGACGAGAGTGCGGGAGTGGATCGCCGCGTTCGTGGTGCCGAGCCACGCCGCCTTCGTCAACCGCCCCGAGGCGCTGCGTGCTGGTGACCCAGTCGATGACGCCGTTGCGGCATTCGTCGGCCATCGCCGGGTGTTTGTTCTGGAGCATCCACAGCACACTTCCCGTAGTGTGTGGGCGGCGCTAAGCCGGATGCGCCGCACCATCAGCCAGCGGCCGACTAGCCACTCTGGCGTGCCGGTGCCCGTGGGGCGCCTGCTGGCAGAGTTCGACCTAGCTTTGGCCGCCGGCGACCACCGCGCCACTGCGGAGTTGCTGGGCCGACTCGAGGGCACCGGTCTCAGCGGGATGAACCTCACCTACCTCACCATCAAGTGGCTCGCCCGGCTAGGCAACCACGGTGAACTCCTACGCCTGCCCGCGCTACGCGACGTGGTCGCCACCCGTCCGCCAGCGCCGGTTCGCGAGGCGATCCTGGATGCGATCCATTCCACGGTGCTCGCCGACCTGCTCGCCGACGGCAACATCGAGGGGGCACGGCAGGCGTTGGTCGTGCACGGGGAGTTGGTGCCGGCGCTCGCCGACGGCCCGCTAGCCGGTCTGGGTGCCGAAGCCCTTGCTGTGATCGCGCTCGCGGCCTCGACCACTGCGGACGTCACGCTGTGGGATCGGCTGCGAAACGAAGGCGGCGCGTGGCGGCGACTCGGCGCAGCCTGGCCCGACCTACTGCCGTCCGAAGGTAGTTCAGACTCGGCGGGCCACACCTTACTGACCACCCACTTGCCTCCTTCCCCCACGCCGATGGAGGCATCCCCCGCTAAGGGCCTGAAGGCGGCCGCGCCGCCCCAGGCGCAGTCCATCCAGGCGCAGCCGGGATCCTGGCTAGAAATGGTGCGAGCGATCGCGAGGGGCGATGACGTTAGTGCGTTGATTGCCGAAGGGGCCTGGCGCTTCTGGACGCAGGCCGCCACTCACGACCTAGCGCTCGCCGACCTCCTCAACGGCCTCGACAACGAAGGCGCCGAGCGCGCTTGGACAATCGTCGGACCCTTCGTCGACAGCGATGGCTATGGTCAGCCAGCCAGTCGCACGGCACAGGCATTCCTGATCAACGCGCTGAGCCACAATCGGTTCCGGTCCAGTGACATGGCTGGCATCGTCGCTCTGCTGGAGATCACCCTGCGCGGCGGCCTGCCAGCGACCGAGTATAGGAATCTGCTGGACGACCTTGGTGCTGAGGGCGACCGCTGGATCAGCGTGAATCAGGCGTCGGTCATCTTGGACATGTGTGACGTAATTGCTCGCGCTCCAAGTCCCGACAAGGAGGCACGCCTGCGGATCCTTCAGCTGCTCCTGGCGCCGTTGGCCGTCCAAAGCGGCCGACTGGAGGCCGACCAACTCGCGTTGGCTTGCCTCATTAACGACGAATTCGGTATGGGCCTTGCACCGATCTTTCCGAACCCGCCGCCCAGCGTCAAATCGACGCTTACCTCCGTTCGCCAGGTGCTGCTGTACTCGTTAGACCAAGGGGCATTGCGACGCGTGAGCAGCATTCTGGCTGGATTGGCGCCCGCGCTGCACGTGCAGCTCAGTAGCGATTACGTTGGAAGTCGGCAACTGAAGCAGTGGGTTCATCGGGCAGACATCATCATCATGGCTACCCGTTGCGCCACGCACGCCGCCACCGGCTTCATCCGGTCGACTGCGCGTCCTGGCGCCACGATTCGTGAGGCTGAGGGCGCCGGATCTGCGTCGCTATTGCGTGCCGTGATTTCTGCCGCCAACGAGCGTGGAGCGATTGCGGTACCGATTGCCTCTTAGAGCGTGTCTCGGGTGGCGGATGGGCGGCCTGGTCTGGTAAATCGCTTCTACTGTGGACGAGCGGTTGATCCTGCAATGGGTGCCTGACGAGTTGTGGAACCTGGCCGGTCCGTTGATCCCACCACCGCCTCGCCGTCCGCAGGGTGGGGGCACGCTGCCGATCGACGCGCGGGCGGTGTTCGCCGCGATCGTGTACGTGTTGACCACCGGCTGCGCGTGGCGGCACCTGCCACCCGGGTTCGGAGTCTCCAAGGCCACCGCGCACCGCCGGTTCGTCGCGTGGACCAGAGCGGGCTTGTGGCGCAGGCTGCACGTCGCCGCCTTGGACCAGTTGGGCGCGCAAGGGTTGATCGACTGGTCTCGTGCTACCGCCGACGCCGCGTACGTGCGCGCGAAAAGGGGGGCGGTCTGACCGGTCCGAGTCCGGTCGACCGAGGCAAGCCTGGCAGCAAGATCCACGCCCTGTCCGAGCGCGGTGGCCTCCCGCTGTCCGTCGGCGTGTCCGCCGCGAACACCCACGACAGCCGCTGCCTGGAGTCTCTCGTTCAGGCCATCCCCGCCGTCAAGTCCCGGCGCGGGCCCCGCCGACGACGCCCGGACAAACTGCACGCCGACAAGGGATACGACTACCCGCACCTACGCCGCATGCTCCGCGCCCGCGGCATCCGACCCCGCATCGCCCGCCGCGGCATCGAATCCCCCCACCGCCTTGGCCGACACCGATGGGTCATCGAGCGGACCTTCGCCTGGCTCACCGGCTACCGCCGGCTGACCATCCGCTACGAGCGCGACCCCGGCCTGTACTGCGCATTCGTCACCCTCGCCGCCGCCCTGACCTGCCACAAGCGCTACCTCAAACTCACCACCTGAGACACGCTCTTAGCCTGTCATGCCACGCGCACAAGACGTGGCCGAGGCACTGACGGCTGGTGGCCCCTGCACGGTTTCAGATCTCAACATCGGCTGTGTCCACGTCTCACAATGCAATGGACGGCCTTGGCCCTGCATCTAGCAGGGCCAAGGCGGCTATCCAAAAGCCTTACTCGCGCAGGGGTGCGGCGGCGCTTGGCGCCGATTCCTCGGCGAGGGCACCTCGTGGGAGGACAGCTAAAAGAGCCGACTCGATCGATCGTGTCGCTTCCCCTGCTTCCCATAGTAGGTGGAGACCAGGAAGTCGGTGATTCGTTGGATATCCCGAGGGGTGTTCTGGACATCGTTCCAGCGGCGCGGAATCCCGTCGCCCAGATCCCAGGTGCCCTCGGTCCAGCGACAGTAATCCTTGATGGTCTTCAGTCCCGTGGCGAACCCCTGAGTGTCCGGCACCTCCTCGCCACTGCCGTTCGTGTCGGCGATGGCGTCCATTAGATATCCCATGCTGATGATACCGGCACCGTGCATCAGTCGGGACTTGCGGGGGGGCTTGCCCCACGCGTCCTCACCGAATACCTCCCGCGCCGCTGTCCAGAAGTCGCTCAGGACGGTTACCATCAGCCCGATGTTGGGGAGGGTATTTTCGCTTCCGCGGAATCGATACAGGACACCATCCGAGATGCTGTTCTCCAGCATGCGCAGCATGGAGTTGTCCTTGATGACGCCCGTGGGATTGGTCGGCGTCTGAATCATGTGGCGCAGCGGCGAACGCTGATCGAAGTTGAGTCGCTCGAGAACCGTCGCTGGGAGTTGCCGCACACGTAGTTGGTTCGGCAGAGGGCCGGACGCGGCCGGGAGCAGTTCGTGAATGAGGCCCTTTGGAAGCGGCTTGGTCGAGTTCACTAGGATGAACTGAGACCGGTGGTCGGCCTGGTCGGCGGTGATGAAGGCAGTGACGCAGATCGGGAAAGCCGCGACGTCTGCATTGCGGATAGCCGCGCAACGCTGCTGGCCGTCCACAATAAATCCCGGCTTGTCAGCGTCTTCCCAGTCATCGCTCACGGGTACTACGAGGGTTCCCAGGCGGACGTAGCTAGGGGCGTCGGTACCGGCGTCGGCAGGGACGAAGCGAACCCGGTCGTCGAAAGCGACGACGATGGCATTGGGCAGCAGGGGGTTGTCGTCGGACTCCACGTAGCGGCGAATCGCTGCCACGTGCGCCAGGACCTCCGGTCGTTGGTAGCCGTGCAACTGCTGCTCGCTGTCGCGTCGGACACGCGAGACAGCGGCAAACGACGGGACCTGCTTGCCGTCCACGGCGAAGGTGTAGAGACGGCGGTTCGGTCCCTGCGTGATCTCGAGAGCCGGAAGATGTAGCAGTTTCCCCTGGCTTCCAGCCATGCCGCTTTGGTCTCCCTGCTTAGTCACGATCGTCGTCTCCAAGTTGCCGGCGCAGTCGCTGCCCGAATACATGTAGGTTGTGGAAGCCGCGACGCTTGTTGCGTTCCGCGCCGCGGAAGATAATTGTTTCGATACCGGCCTTGTTGCAGATCGCGCAATCGCATGCCTGCCAAGGCCGATTCTCGAGTGTGTCGCGGTACTGGCTGGCCCTGTCCGCCTTGCGATCCCACACCGCGCTGTAGGCGACCAATGCCTCCAATGCGGCGTCGACGTCGACGCCGCCCCTGTCGAATTCACGAAGGAGTGTCAGGGCGGCGCGTTCCAATTGCATCGCCTGCCCCTGGCTAATCTCACCGGAACGAATCCGTGCCTTGAGTTTCGCATTGCCGTCGACCTGGGGGACGCGGAGCGCCACGTAGGTTCGGTCGAGCGCGTAGTAATTGTCCCGGTCGTCCTTGAACGCCTGTCGGAAGGGTGATGTGCTGTCGAAGCTCGTCACGCCGTGGCTGGCGAAGGTCGGGATCTCGTCGACGCGGCTGATCCCTAGAAGATGCAACTGTGTGTCGGGCTCGCGTGCGTCGTCGATGGCGCGGAGGCAGGCAAGAATGTCTTTCGTCTTCAGCGGAACCATGCCTCCGAGCGCGATGCGCCGGTAACCGATCAACTGCAACTTCTTCACTGAATAGGCGTAGGACTCCGGGCTCCAGCCCTGTGCTACCCCGAGGGGGATGAAGTGAACGTCGCTTGCTGAGCAGCGCTGCCAGAATTCTGCGGCAAGGTCGAGCGTGATCTGCTGGCGGCGGACCCATTCCTTGGCCGCCTCGTCGGTGCGCAGGACGTTCGGTTCGTACTGGAAGATGACATGGTCGACGGAGATGCCGTAGTCGAAGCCGCACCCTTCGTAGAAGCTGACCACCTCTTCGACGGTGTAGGGCGGGTGCTCCTCCCCGACGTACGAAAAGGCCCCGCAGTCGCCCATGATCTTCAATGGGGCGCTGCCGTTGTCGAGGCGGAAGAACTCCCGCGCCCCTTGCCGGTACAGCCGGTGGCGCTGAGGCCCGGTGTACTTGCCGGTGCTGGAGCTGGCGGTGCCGTCCACGATGGCCTTTGATACCAGTAGGCCATTGAAGGGCGGTGGCTTCAGCAGTTCGTGTGCGTACAGATCGTCACGCTGGCGGACTCTGAACGGGTCGCGCTCTTCGCTCAGGAAGTCGAACGTTGGGTCGACCTGGTCCTGACTGTCAGGAAAAAAGAACTTCATCGGATTCCGGCCCGTTCGTTCAGGTAGACGCGGATCAGGTAGTTGGACAACTCCTGCACGTGGCGGGACAAGTTCTCAATCTCGTTCCAACGAAGATTGAGTTCGTCCCACCTTCCCCCCGTCCATTGGCAGTGCGGTGCAATCACCGCGAGGTGTTTGCTGACCAGTTCTGGCGCCTCGGGGAGGCGGGGGTCCACTGTGCCCAACACCCGATCCATCAGTCGTCCCATCGCCCGTATGCCTGCACCATGCATGAGTCGACTCTTGCTCGGCGGTTTGCCCCAGGCGTCCGGGAAGGTGTCACGGACTGCTGACCAATAGGTATAGAGTGCCTGGAGTATTCCATCGAAGTCGGTCTCGTTGTGGGTGACGTCGCGGTAGGGGAAGAGGCAGCCAGCCGATGAGGTCAAGCTCTCCTGGATCATTTCAACGACGACGGTATCGGTGATCACCGCGTTCGGCGCCTGTTGCTTGTTCGTCGACGCTCTTTTGATTAACCGGTAGAAGGGTGATGCCCTGTCGGCGTTCAGCACGTCACACAGGGCCGAGGGCGCCTTCCGTATGGCGAGTCGGGAAGGTAGCGGGCTGTCAACCTCCGGCAGGAGTTCGGTCACCAGCCCACGCGGCAGCGGACGGGTGTTGTTGATGCGCAGGAACTGGTCGCGCTGGAGGCCGACGCTGTCCGCCACGAATGCAGTCACCGGCACGGGAAACTGCTGCCGTTGGGTACGGGACAGCGCGAGCGCACGTTGCTGCCCGTCAACGATCCATGCGGGCTTGGGCTTGCCAGGTTGAGACAAGGGAATGCTGAGTAGCCCAGAGGTGGCGAGTCCGTCCCCGGCGCCCGGTCCTCTGCTCGACTGGAACCGCACGTTGGAGGAGAGGGCCAAAATGATGGGATTGGGAAAGACGGCGGACTCCGTGTCGAGGTATTCGACAATCTCTTGTATGTGTTTTCGCACCTGTGGTCGTTGGTAGCCGATCAGCTTTCCGGCGTCGTCCCGGCTGACGCGGGAGATATCCGCGATTTGCAGGACCTCTTCCGCCTGCAGCGCGAACAGATAGAGAGCGGGGGTGCCGGGCTGCGCGATTCGCAGGGCACGGCGCGCTATGGCCTTCGGATCCTGTGGGGGTGGCATCAGCAGTGCACGTCCAGAGAGATCTCGTCGAACAACTGCTTGAAACGTGCCTGCTCACATGACTTGCCGGAGTCCCGTAGCCGTCGGAGCAGGCGTGTTGCCGACGTTGGCCCGGCCGCTGCGAGTGGCCGTATGAAGGCCTTGACCTCGTCGTCGGTCATGCGCTCGCGATGAGTTCGAGGCGCTGGCGGGGGCACTGCGACCGCCAATTCGTCAGCCAGGGCGCGGAGGTGGGAGCGGCGATGGGTGTCGGGATTCGCAGTAACGAGGCCGATGAGGCGCTGTGCCACCCGGACATTGAGAGCGAGTAGGCTGCCGCCCACCGCCAACCTCATCGGAGCGGCCACGCCGACGACCAGTTCGTCCAGGTCGGGATCCGTCTGCGCCGGGCCGATGATCGTCAGACGCTGCGGGTCACGCAGTTGCCCCACCGCCCTACGGAGATCGTCAGCGCAAGCCCGAAGGTAGGCGTTCGACAGGACGGCAATGAGCGTGTCGTTGGGGTTCGCTCGGGCGAGGTCGTAGAACGATCGCGGCGCGCCAGGTTCCGGGCCCACCCACCCGCTCAGCCCGCGCCACCAATCGCGGTTCTCGGTCGAGCTTTGCCCAACCGAGTCTTCTTCCCGCATCGCGAACGTCGCGGCGTAGGGACGGACGTGCGCCGCGGCAGGGATCAACCCGTACCCCGCCGAACAGACCCAGAGTTGGGCCTCCACACGTACCGACGTCGCCAGTTGACGCGCCGTCGTCCAATGCTCGCCGGCGTAAAGTGACGTGGCGGCAGCGGACGGTTGACCTGGTTCGGACAGTCGTCGAATCCACTCCGTGAGCCTCTGTCTCGGCAGGTAGCCCGTCAGGGCTCCGACGCGCAGTGCGGCGGGCACCGCGAGGTTCTTTCGGTTCGCGCAGGTCACGACGATGTGCATGCGTGCCGACGGTTCGGCCCCGCTTTTATCCAGGGCCGCGCCCGGTGGATGCTCGTCGGCCGCCGCTTCCGTCACGGGGCATCGCCCCGGTATACCGCACCCGATGTGCACGTCTCTTTGACTACGATGGCGGACAGCGGTAGCTGATCGACAAGCCTCGTCCAAATCCACCGCGCCAGTACCTCGCTGGTGGGGTTCTCGAGCCCGGGCACCTCGTTCAGGTAGTAGTGGTCAAGCTGGTCCAAGATGGGCCGGAATGCTGCCTTGATGTCTCCAAAGTCCATCACCCAACCGGAGGACGCGCCGACCTCGCCACGCACGTGCACCTCAACTCGATAAGAGTGGCCGTGAAGGCGCGCGCACTTGTGTCCTTCAGGCACCTTCGGCAGGCGATGAGCAGACTCGAAAGTGAATTCGCGGAAGATTTCCATCAAGCAATCCCAACGTACTTGTGCGTCTGCAGGCTCAATGACCACTGAGGGTGAGCGAGGCAGTAGTTGATGGCGGCTTGGGTGTTCGCCGCCTGGTCTGGTCCGTCCATCGGCTGGAGGAGAAAGTGGGCGAAGTCCAGGCTCTCGAATCGCTCAGGATCCGCGCCCGGTTGCGGGTACACGAGCTTGAGATCATCACCCTGAGTGATGACTAACTCTGTGCCGGCCTTCGGGCTGACGCAGACCCAGTCGACGCCTGCGGGCAAAGGTCGCGTTCCGTTCGTCTCGATAGCGACCTCGAAGCCCTCGTAATGAAGCGCCTCGACGGCAGCGGTGTCGAGTTGCAGCAGTGGCTCGCCACCAGTGCAGACGACATACGGCTTACTCTTCGGATGGGCTGCACCAGCCCAGGCCTTGGCTACTGCGGCAGCTAGGTCCTGGGCGGACCGGAAGCGCCCTCCTCCGGGTCCGTCAGTGCCAACAAAGTCTGTGTCGCAAAACTGGCATATGGCGCGGTGGCGGTCTGTCTCGCGCCCCGTCCAGAGGTTGCAACTCGTGAACCGGCAAAAGACGGCAGGCCGCCCGGCATGAGTACCTTCGCCCTGCAGGGTGTAGAAAATCTCTTTGATGCGGTATGCGGATCTCATGATTGGCTGCCGACAGCGGGGTCTGACATGCCGAGTTCGGCGAAGCCACGGGTGCGTAGCAGGCAGGAGTCGCAGGTGCCGCACGGTCGCCCGTTGAGAGGGTCGTAGCAACTGTGCGTGAGGGAGTAGTCGACACCGAGGCTGAGGCCAAGCCGAATCGTGTCGGCTTTGGTCAGATCGATGAGGGGAGTGTGGATCTTCATCCGCTGACTGCCCTCGACGCCAGCCTTGGTGGCGAGGTTTGCCATGCGCTCGTACGCCTCGATGTACTCCGGCCGGCAGTCCGGGTAGCCGCTGTAGTCGAGGGCGCTCACGCCGATGAAGACATCAGAAGCTCCAAGGGTCTCTGCCCAGGCAAGCGCGAACGACAGGAAGATGGTGTTGCGAGCCGGTACGTAGGTGATCGGGATCTCGCTCCCGATCTCCTCGGCGCTCTCGTGGTGAGGCACAGCGAGACCATCGTCGGTCAGTGCGGAGCCGCCGAAGATCCTGAGATCGATGTCCGCGACAACATGACGCGTCGCTCCGAGAGCCTTCGCAACCCGTGTGGCGGCTTCGAGTTCTACGGTGTGCCGCTGCCCGTAACGAAAGCTGAGGGCGTTGGCCTCGAAGCCCTCCTCGACGGCTACAGCGAGAGCTGTGGCCGAGTCGAGCCCGCCGCTCAGCAGTACAACCGCTTGGGACTTGGATGCCAACATCTGGGGCTCCCTGCTACGTCGATGATCGAGAAACTGCAGTAGCTAGCTTTTCTGGTCGTGCGTAGTTACTGCTCGCAGGTTGCGTCACGTTACCTGAATACTGCGTGTTGTCGAAAGGTGGACAGAGGGCGTGTCCATCGGACCTGCCGGCGCTGCCAAGTGCGCACGGCGCGATCGATCGGTTGCGGCGCCCGCCCAGCTTATCGGCGGCCTGCGATTGGCCGCCGTCCCAGCCTCTGCGTTAAATGATCCCCTTTGCCCGTGTTCCCTGTCACCGCGGGTTTGACGAAGCGAGCGCCTACGCACGTTGCGGCTACGTCAAGCAGCCGCCTGCCTGAATAAACCGAGGGTGTCTTCGAGCAGGGCTGGCGTGATGCCAAGGGTGACGGACGAACCCGCGTCGTGTCTGCTTCCGTCCCAGTCGATCACGTTTGCTCCAGCTTCACGTGCGATGGCCACTCCCGCAGTCATGTCCCAGGGACGGTTGGACAGCGTGAGTGCCGCGTCGAGCCTGCCCTCGGCCAACCAAACCAGGTCCAGCGCCGCCGAGCCAGTCATCCGTACACGCTGCACGGACTCGGCGAGCCGTGCGGTCAGCGCGAGCCTGAGTCGGTTCTTGGCCGCCGCATCCTCGCCCACGGCGTAGTCGCCGATCGCCACGATCGCCTCGCTCAGCCGGCTCGTCCGGCTCACCTGGATCGGACTGCCGTTGACTGTTGCGCCGTCGTCCTGGGCGGCGGCGTAACGGTTGCCGAGGAAGGGCAACTCGATGACGCCGAGGACCGCCTCATCGTGATGCAGCAGCCCGAGCGACACCGCGCAGAGCGGGATCCCCCGCACAAAATTGGCCGTCCCGTCGATCGGGTCGAGCACCCACTGCATCTCTCCCGACCCGCTGATGCCGTTCTCCTCGCCGAGGAATCCGATGTCGGGAGTCGCGACGTGGAGAAGCTCCCGGATGTCGCGCTCGATCTCGTAGTCCAAGGCGGACGCCATGTCGCGGTCGCCCTTGACGGTCAGCGCGCCCGGCGGCTTACGCCGCATGACCTCGGCCGCCCGTGCAACCGCCTCGACCGCAACAGGCAACAGTGGTCCGTAGTCGCTCACAACTGCTGCCCCCGTCGCCACTGCGTCTCGAAGTGCTGTTCGAACACCGGATACAGGCCACCGCGAGCCTGTCTCTGCCTGACGACGAACGCGGGGGAGTCGACTCCTCGGCTCTCCGCCAGGTACGGCTGAGCGACGCAGAGATCGTCGACCAGGATCACGTTGAAGCGCAACGTATCGTCGTAGACCGCCAGTTCCATGCGGTCCTGGAGTTCGTCGGGCAGCCGGTCACGCACGCGCATCAGCGTTTCGATGTTGAGCTTCGTCAGCCCGGACAACTGCCCTGCCGGAAAGCCTTCCTCCGCCTCGCGTGCCTGGACAGCCTGCCCTGATGGATCGAGGAACAGAAGGCGGACGTGCGCACCGGCCTCGACCAGGTCGTGCCAGCGGCGATCCGGGTAACCCTGTGACAGGAGGTTGAGCGACAGGCCCACGGCGCGCACGGTGCTCGCGCCGCTGAGCAGTTGATCAGGCGGCAGGTTGGTGGAGAACTCGGACCGATTCGTGTGGACGGCGACGAGGTCACCGAACCGATCTGTGCCCTGGCTGGCAGCGGAGGACGGATTGAGAATCGCGGAGAGTGCGAGTACGACGTCCCCGGGTGGGACCGTGTTTGTCTCCCAGTTGGCGATGTCGTCACCGGTGGGCCGCCACGTCAGCGTTCGGGCCAGCACGGCGGCGAAGTCTCCGACGCCCAGTCCGAGGGCCTGACGAGTCCGCGTAACCTGTCGGCGCGCGGCGGCTCCAAGGTCGAGCCCGCTCCCGGAGCCCGGGGCCGGCAGCCTCGTCTGAGGTAGCGCCGCCGCGAAGCGTTGCCGAGCCTCGTCGGCAGCCTGAGCGAGGGCAGTGTCCAGGGCCGCCTGCATCTCAGGGCGGGGGTTCACGCTCTTCCCGCCGGCTTCCCACTTGGAAACGGTCCGTTCGGCCACGCCGAGGTGCACGGCGAAGTCACGGATGCTCATGCGGAGCGCATAGCGGAGTGCCTTCGTCTCGCGGCCGGTCCATCGCTGCACGGGTGTCATCGTGCCGCCTTCGATCACGCCGAGAACGGTCATCGTGCACCTTATCGGCAGCAGATGCAGCGCAGTTACCGGCCAAGTGCAGTGCGTGGTCATTCTGGTCTTTCCGCAGCTCAGAAATCGTGGACGTATGGCCCGGGGCGGGTGCTGGCTCCGGAACTGCGTCGGTCCCCGAACGACACAGCTCCGCTCCCGCCCGCCCCGGCGCCACTCCATCAGCCGAATCGCGAGGAGGCAGAAGACGTGACCACTCTGATCAACGCCACCCCGGCACTGACCACCTCCACCGCGGAGGAAGCCGAAGCCCGTATCGAACAGGGTGGCTGGGCGTGACCGCCCAGGAGGTGGTCGGGCAGTGGCTGCGGCTCGTGGTGGCGGACGCGGAGCTGTCGCCGTACCTCATCGGGGTCGACCTGGAGCGGCTCGGCGCGCACCTGGCGGCGGGCCTCGCCGGGGCCCTCGAAGGCCAGCCAAGAGAGGACCCGTGGCGCGGGTTCGGCCTGTCGGAGGAGCAGCACCGGCGCATCGTCGACTACCTGGCGGGGGTGCTCTGGGCGCTCGACGAGCCCGACGAGCGGATCGCCCGCGCCCGCCGGGCCTTCGCCGGCGAGGTGGGCGCGTGAACATCGCCGCCGCCTGGGAGACAGCCGTCGAGAGGGGCGCCGACGACTTCTGGTGCACCCTGGATGACCGCCGCCCCGGTCTGCTCCCCGAACGGGACGCGCCGCTGCTCTTCGCCGGGCTCGGTCGCCTCACGGTCGGCGGAGACGACCCGGCCGGGCGGGCGGCGCTGCTGGCGGTGCTCGGCCGCGCGTACCGCCAGCTTGGCCTGCTGCCGCACGCCGCCACCATCGGCGACGCGCTGCTCGCCGCCGTCGCCCGGCACGCCCGCCCGCTGTGGACGCCGCGGCTCGCCGACGCCTGGGAGCACGGTGGCCGCCGCGCGGACGAGGCCGTGCGCCGCGCCGCCACCCGCGCCGAGGACGGCCCGGCCTGGTGCCCCGCCGAGGTGATCGACCACGACCGGCCGTGCGACACGATCGCGATCCTGACCGTACGCCCCTGGCAGCGCCTGTCCATGCGGCCCGGCCAGACGGTCCCGGTCTGCACGCCGCGCCGGCCCGGCCGCTGGCGCTGGCTCTCCCCGGCCAACGCCCCGCGCCCCGACGGCACCGTCGAGCTGCACGTCCGCGCCGTCGCCGCCGGGGCCGTCGCCCACCGCCTCGTCCACGACGTACGCCCCGGCGAGCTGCTCCACCTCGGTCCGCCGCGCGACGCCGGGCTGTGCCTGGACCTGTCCGCGCGGCGGGACCTGCTGCTCGTGGCCGGGGGCACCGGGCTGGCGCCGCTGCGCGCCCTGGTCGAGCAGGTCGCCGCCGCGCCCGACGGCCGGCGGGTGACCCTGGTCGTCGGCGCGCGCACCTTCGCGGGCCTGTACGACGCGACCGCCCTCGACAAGCTCCAGCAGGCCCACGACTGGCTGACCGTCGTGCCCGCCTTCAGCCACGATCCCGGCGCCGAGCCCGCCGAGCGGGGCGACGCCCTCACGATCGCCCTCGACCACCGTCGCCCCGAGGACGACGTGTACGTCTGCGGCCCGCCCCCGATGCTCGCCGGCGCGCGGCTGCGGCTGCTCGCCGCCGGGGTACCCGCCGACCGTATCCACCTGCCGGCGGAGCCGACGCCCTGACGGCCGAGCTCCTGCGCGACCCTCCGAAGCCGCCGCGTCGGAGTCGCGACGACCACCGGGGGAGCGAGTCGGCTGTCGATGGGTCCGATCGATCCTGAATGGACGATGGCGATGCCGCCGGATCGGCCGGAATCTTGGTGATCACTAGGATCGGCGCCGTGATGATCAAACGACGGCTCCCAACGGTCCTGTTAGGACTGTTGGTGGCCTTCCCGACACTGGGCGTGCCTCCCGCCTACGCCGACGAGCACGAAACCGAACCCGCCGAGCCGCCCAAGGTGGAGCTGGTCCTCGACGTCAGTGGCTCGATGCGCGCCAAGGACATCGGCGGGCGCTCCCGTATCGCCGTGGCCCAGGAGGCGTTCAACGACGTCGTGGACGCGCTGCCCGAGACGACGGACCTCGGCATCCGCGTCCTCGGCGCCACCTACGGCGGGGAGAACAAGAAGGTCGGCTGCCAGGACACCCAGCAGCTCGTGCCGGTCGGCCCCGTCGACCGGGTGAAGGCCAAGAACGCCATCGCCACCCTGCGCCCGACCGGCTTCACCCCGGTCGGGTTGGCCCTGCGCGAGGCGGCGAAGGACCTCGGCACCGGCGAGACCACCCGGCGCATCGTGCTCATCACCGACGGCGAGGACACCTGCGCGCCGCCGGACCCCTGCGAGGTGGCCCGCGAGCTGGCCGCCCAAGGCACCAAACTGGTGGTCGACACGCTCGGCCTCATCCCGGACGAGAAGGTACGCAAGCAGCTCGTCTGCATCGCCTCGGCGACCGGCGGGACCTACACCTCGGCGCAGAGCAAGGAAGACCTGACCCGGCGGATCAAGCAGATCGTGGAACGGGCCAAGGACACGCACACGAAGACGCCGGCGAAGGTGGCCGGCACCGACGTCTGCGCCAAGGCGCCCGTGCTCACCCCCGGTGTCTACACCGACCGGGAGCGCTTCGAGGAGCACCGGTGGTACCGGATCCCGGTCCAGCCGGGGCAGGAGCTTCGGGCCTCGGTGAGCATCGGCCTGGACCGGCCGTTGAACCGGGACTACGGCGTACTGCTGCGGGCCACCGCCACCGACGGGCGGGAACTGGTCCGGGGCAACGACGCCGGCAGCGGCCGTACCGACGTGCTGTCGACCGGCGTGCGCTGGTCGGCGGCGGATGACGACGAAAACGAGGCAAAGTCGGCGGACGACGACAAGGGCGGCGTCTTCACGGAGTCGACGGAGAAGGCTCCCGAGCCCACCGTCGTCTGCCTGGTGGTCAGCAACTCCTTCTCCGCGAAGGCGGGCGCCGGTCAGGCTCCGGGCATGCCGCTCGAACTGACCATCGACCTGGTCGACGCGTCGCCCGCCCCGAACAGCCCGGGCCTCGGCCGGGGCTGGGTGCTGCTGGGCGTACTGCTCCTCGCGGGCCTGCTCAGTGGGTTGATCGTTGGTTGGCTGACCCGCTGGTGGGTAGCGGTCTGGAGGACCCGATGAGGATGCGCAAGGCTCCGGCCCTGACCTCGGCCCGCCGGGCGGCGGTGCTGCTCGCCGCCACCGGCATCACCGTCGCGCTGCCGGCCGCCGCCGGCGCGGACACGCCCACCCCGTCGCCGGGGGCCGCCACCATCAACAAGGCCGGCACCTCGTTCCTCACGGCCGCCGGGATCAGCCCCGGCCAGCCGGTAAGGGTCGGTGCCTCCGTCGGCGACTACCTGTACTGGTCGTTCACGGCCGCGGCGGGGGACACCCATCACGTGGCGGCCACCGTGTCGCTGCCCGCCGCGGCGAGCCGGAAAGGCGACTCCACCTGGACGATCGAGGTCTTCGACGGGCTGCGCCGCCGGCAGGCGTGTGTCGCGGGGGCGCAGACCCCGGTGGCGTCGAAGAGTGCCACCACCGTCGAACTCGACTGCGAGCTGCGCCAGGTGCGCTCGTGGGCCGAGCCGTGGTCGGGTGACCCGTTGCCGGGCACCTACTACGTCCGGCTGTCCGGCATCGAGCTGCCGGAGCAGGAGCTGGGCCTGCCGATCGAGGTGAGCCTGCTGGTCGGGGTGGAGTCCGACGGCGACACCAAGCCGGAGGGCGGCGACCTGAAGGAGCCCCTGGTCCCGGCGGTGAACCCGGGCAGGGTGCTCGCCGGCGATCCGACCGCCAGCACGCCGGCCCCGGGGGCGGCCGGCGACGAGGAGGACGGCTGGTTCGACTGGGTGCAATGGCCGAGCCTGTCGTCCCGCTGGTACTGGACCGTCGGCGGCGGCATCCTGGCCGCCGTCGCAGGCGTGGTCGGCTTCGCCCTGACCCGCCCCCGCCAGCGCGTCGGCTGACCGTACGCGCGGTCGTAACACAAGGGCACGAACGAGACCGATGACGACGGCAGGGCGGGCATGACCGAGCGGGTCGTGCCCGCCCTGCTCCGCGTCCGGGTCAAGGCGGGGGCCGCGCACTACGCCGAATGGCACGGCCAGGAACTGCGTCCCCCGGCCCGTACTGCGGATCAGGCTCCCGGCGGCTGGTACGCCACCTGCATCCCGAGCGCCTCGTCCACGTCTTCGGGGGTCAGCAGCGGGCTGACCCGGGTGTCCAGGCCGCCGGCCGCCCGGATGGTGACGGCCAGGGCGACGGCGGTCCGGTGGTCCGGCAGATCGCAGACGACGTAGGTGTCGTACTGGCCGAACCCGAAGTACAGCGACTCCATCCGGCCACCGGAGTTCTCGATCAACGCCCGGATCACCTCGGCGCGTGTCGTGCCGCCGTCCTTCATCAACCCGTTGATCCCCTCGACCGTGTAGGTCGACGTGAGTAGGAACTTCGCCATCCGGGCGTCACCTCCGTATCCCGGCCGCGGGTACCCGACGTGCCGGCGACTAGTCCTGCCCGCCCCGCCATTGACGAGGGCGCGGGACAACCAGGGGGGGTACGACGCCTCGAGCGCACGCAACCCGGGTGGTAGGCGCATCGCCAACTCCGGCATGACGACCCGTGACCGCGTCGGTACATACGCTGCCGGCTGTACTCGTCATGCGAGCGAAGGGATCCTCGATGAACGTCCGTCACCTGCTTGCCGCCACCAGTGCCTACACCATGAGCGCCGGGCGCCTCGGGGCCATCGTCGCTGCCCTGCTGGGGCTGGCTGGCGTGATCATCGGCGGGCTGGCTCTGGCCCGCCCCGCCGGTCGGTTCGGCACCGGCTCCGGCCGGCTCGGGGCCACCGTGGCCCTGGCCGCAGGGCTGATCGGCGTCGCCCTCGGCGGGCTGGTCGTGGCTACCTCCGACAGCGGTATCGGCACCGGAAACGGGCGGGGCGGGGCCTACGTGGCCCTGGTGCTGGGGCTGATCGCCGTGGTCCTCGGTGGGCTGGCCCTGATGCGCTCCCGGCGCACCGCCTGATCGTGGACCGGCCAGGGGCGCCGGGTCGGTGCGGCGCCGCGGAGGTCGCCGTCAGGAGCGGGCGAGCCAGCCGGGAACGGTCAGGCCGGACTCGTACGCGAGGATCACCAACTGGGCCCGGTCCCGGACCCGGGTCTTGGTCATGATCCGGCTGACGTGCGTCTTCGCGGTGGCCGGGCTCAGCACCAGCCGCGCCGCGATCTCGTCGTTGGACAGGCCGGCGGCGACCAGCACCAGCACCTCACGCTCCCGCTCCGTCAGCGCGCTCAGCCGCGGCCCCGGATCCGGGTGCGTGGCCCGGGCGGCGAACTCGGAGATCAGCCGGCGGGTGATCGACGGTGCGATGAGCGCGTCACCACGCGCCACCACCCGCACCCCGTGGATGAGCTCCGCGGGCTCGGTGTCCTTGACCAGGAAACCGCTCGCGCCGGCCCGCAGCGCGCCGTAGACGTACTCGTCCAGGTCGAACGTGGTCAGGATGATCACGCGGGCGTCGGAGCTCGTGGCGATCTCCCGGGTGGCGGCCAGGCCGTCCAGCCGGGGCATCCGGATGTCCATGAGGACGACGTCCGGCCGCAGTTGCCGGGCGAGCCGTACGGCCTCGGCACCGTCGGCGGCCTCGCCGACCACCTCGATGCCGTCCTCACCGCCCAGGATGGACCCGAACCCGGCGCGCACCAGGGTCTGGTCGTCGGCGAGCAGCACCCGGATCACGCCACGTCCCCCGGACCCGGTAGGGGCGCGGGCGGGCCCGCCGGCACCGGGACGGGCGGTATCGGCAGGCGGGCGCGTACCCGGAAGCCGCCGTCCGCGCCCGGGCCCGTGGTCAGCGAGCCGCCCAGTGCCCGGGCCCGCTCGCCCATGCCCAGGATCCCGTTGCCGGGCTGGCCCGCCGTGCCGACGCCGTCGTCCTCGACCTCCAGCAGCACGTCGTCGCGGTCCGGTCGGACCCGGATCACCACGGCGGTCGCACCGGCGTGCCGGGTGACGTTGGTGAGCGCCTCCTGGACGATCCGGTACGCCGCCAGGTCGACCTCCGGCGGCAGCGCGCGGGTCTCGGCCAGCTCGGTGCGGATCTCCAACCCGGACCGCCCGGCCGTCGTGACCAGCTCGTACAGGCGGTCGAGGCCGGGTGCGGGACCGCTCGGCGCCGCATCCTCCCGCCGCAGGATGCCGAGCGTCGTGCGCAACTCCCGCAGCGTCTCCTTGCTCGTCTGTTTGATCGCGGCGAGCGCCTGCGCGGACCGGTCGGGATCCGGCCGGTGCAGCGCGGCGCTGGCCTGCACGTTGATCAGTGAGAGATGGTGACCGAGCACGTCGTGCAGCTCACGGGCGATGCGCAGCCGCTCCTCGGTGGCCCGTCGCCGGGCCTCCTCCTCCTTGCCCTGCTCCGCGGCCAGCACCCGGGCCTGCGCCTCGGCGAGGTAGGCCCGGCGGTTGCGGGTCACGCCCACGATGACCGCGACGAGCCAACCGGCGTGCAGCAGCGTCGCCCCGTTCACACTCTCGGCTGTCCGGTTGTAGCTGTCCGCGACGGCGAAGGCGACCACCGAGGCGAGACCGAGCCCGACGGCGACCCCGAGATGCCCCTCGTCGACGACGGTGTAGAGCGCCACGACGAACACCAGCATGATCGGCCCGGGCCGGTGCAGCAGCGCGCCGTACGCGCCGACGGCAGCCAGCGCCACCACGCCCACCGCCACCGGATGGCGGCGGCGGAGGTAGAGCGCGCCGGAGGACGCCAGCACCGCCAAGAGCGCCGCCCGTTCGGCGCTGGTGTCGATGCCGGACGCCTGCACCACCAGGCCGACGACGGCCACGAGGCCGACCACCGGCACCAGGGCCGCCTTCGCCGCCAGGCCGTGCCATCGCGACGTCCACATGCGTCGAAGCCTAGTGCCGGATGCCGTGCGGCTCACTTGCGCCAGGCGCCGGGCTGGACGTCGTGGGCCTGGCGGCGGCTGAGGGTGACCCGCATGGCGGTGCGGTCGATGGTGAGGCACGGCGGCAGCTCGGGCCGGCTGGCCCGGGTGAGCCGGCGGGCCCGCTGGATGCTGTCCCGGCCCCGGTCGGCCAGGTTGAGCAGCAGCATCACGTCGGCCAGCAGCCGTTGCGCCCGTGGTTCCAGGACGGCCCAGCCGTGCGAGGCGGGCAGCCACGAGTCCTGGAGCCTTGCGGGCCTGACCGGGGCACGGCGTCACCGCTCGACGGTGGGGCAGGCGTAGTGTCCCGGTGATCGGTGGGAGGGGGAATCGATGCGCTCCGGGCTGGAGGTGCCGCCGGCGGTCGAGGCGGAGCGGGTCATCGCCGCCGTGCTGGCCGACCTGCGCTCCGGCGACCATCGCGGCGTGGTGGTCGACTCGCCGCCGGGGGCCGGCAAGTCGACCCTGGTGGTGCGCGCCGCCGTCGAGCTGGCCGCCGCCGGAGAACCGCTGATCATCATCGCGCAGACCAACGAGCAGGTCGACGACCTCATCGACCGCCTGGCGCGCAAGGCGCCCGAGCTGCGCATCGGGCGGCTCTCCGCCGCCGACTACCGGCCGTCCGAGCGGGTCAGGGGCCACGAGACGGTCCGGGTCGCCGCCAAGGTCGCCGACCTCGGCGGTCCGGCCGTCATCATCGGTACGGCCGCCAAGTGGGCCACGGTCGCCGAGGGCTCCTGGCCGTGGGCGATCGTCGACGAGGCGTACCAGATGCGTTCGGACGCCCTGCTGCGCGTGGCCGGGCGGTTCGAGCGGGCGCTGTTCGTCGGCGATCCCGGTCAGCTCGACCCGTTCTCGACGGTGGAGACGGGCCGCTGGACGGGCCTGACCTGGGATCCGATGCAGTCGGCGGTGGCCGTGCTGCTGCGGCACAACCCGGAGCTGCCGGTGCACCGGCTGCCGGTGTCGTGGCGGCTGCCCGCCTCGGCGGCCCCGGTGGTCGCGGCGGCGTTCTACCCGTTCACCGGGTTCCGCGCCGGCACCGGCCCGGCCGACCGGGCGTTGCGCCTCGGCGAGCCCGGGGCGGGCGACGCCCTGGACCGGACGGTGGACTTGGCGGCGGCCACCGGCTGGGCGCTGCACGAGCTGCCGGCGCGGCAGACCCTGCGTACCGATGCGGAGGCCGCCTCGGCCTGCGCGGCCCTGGCGCTGCGGGTGCTTGAGCGGGGAGCGGTCGCCGTCTCCGAGCACGCGCCGGCGGGCGCGCCGGTCACCGCCGACCGGATCGCCGTCGGGGCCGCCCACCGCGACCAGGCCGCCGCCATCCGCGCGCACCTGGGGCCGGCGGGGGCCGGCATCACCGTCGACACCGCCAACCGGCTCCAGGGCCGGGAGTACGACGTGACGATCGTGCTGCACCCGCTGTCGGGGCGGCGCGATGCGACCGCGTTCCACCTGGAGTCGGGGCGGCTCTGCGTGTTGACGTCGCGGCACCGTCAGGCGTGCATCGTGGTGGCACGCGCCGGGATCGGGGAGCTGCTGGACGCCCACCCGTCGACGGAGACCGTGCACCTCGACGTGCCGGTCAAGTTCCCGGACGGCTGGGAGGCGAACCAGACGATCCTCGCCCTGCTAGCCGGCACGACGGTGGCCGGCTGACCCGGCCCCCGCCGCCGGCCGGTTCCGCCCGCCGAACGGAACCGTCCGCCCCCTCGCGCCGGATGGTGATGGCTGCCCTAACATCCATCAACATCAAATCCGGCTCCGGAGGGAACTTCCCCTATGACGGGTCTACTCGCCCGCGTCCTCGCCTCGGCCCGCCTGGCACTCGCCGGCGTCGGCGCCGTGCTGCTCGCCATGGTGGGCGCCATCGCTGTCGTGGCCGCACCGGCCCAGGCCGCGGGCCCACGGCCGAACTTCCAGATGCCGTTCCCCTGCGGCGAGACCTGGCGGATGGCCACCTACTACGGGCATGACGACTACGACATCGACATGACCTTCACCGGCGGGGCCAGCAACGGCCGGCCGATCCTCGCCTCGTACGCCGGCACCGTCACGTTCGCCGGCTGGACCAGCGGCGGCGGCTGGTACGTGGTGATCGACCACGGCGGCGGCTGGCGGACCAGCTACGCGCACATGATCGAGTCGCCGCCGGTGCGCGCCGGGCAGTGGGTGTCGACCGGCCAGCAGATCGGCCGGGTCGGCAGCACCGGGAATTCGACCGGCCCGCACCTGCACTACGAGCAGACGCGCGACGGCGTCAAGTCCGAGGCGTACTTCAACGGGGTGCCCTCCGGCATCACCTCCGACGGCAGCCCGAACACGGGACCGCTCTACGTCTCCGGCCCCGTCTCGTCGGCCCGGAACATGACCAGCCGGAACTGCGGGCAGGTCAGCTCCAACCGCCAGGTGTACGAGTCCGGCAGCCACAGCGGCTGGCAGATGCTGCCGGTCAACAGCATCACCGGCTCGACCACCGCGTCGATGGTCATGGGCACGAACAAGCTGCTCTACACGGTCAACGACGGCCGGGTGTACGAGGCGGCCAGCGACACGGGCTGGCGAAACCTGTGGACCGGCATCTCGGGGGTCAGCAACAACGCGCTCGCCGTGATCCACGTCGACGGCGTCAAGTACATCTACACCGTGATCGGGGGCATGGTCCACGAGGCGGCGAGCAACAACGGCTGGCGCAACCTGAACACCGGCATCTCGGGGGTCAGCTCGAACGCGTTGGCCGCGATCAGTCACAACGGCGTGAAGATCATCTACACGGTGGCCGGGGGCATGGTCCACGAGGCGTCCAGCGACATGGGGTGGCGCAACCTGAACTCCGGCATTTCCGGGGTCAGCCCGAACGCGTTGGCCGCGATCAGTCACAACGGTGTGAAGATCGTCTACACGGTGGCCGGCGGTACGGTCCACGAGGCGGCCAGCAACAGCGGGTGGCGCAACCTGAACTCCGGCATCTCCGGGGTCAGCCCCGACGCGCTGGCGGCGATGGACGTCAACGGCGTCAAGCACGTCTACACCGTGGCCGGGGGCATGATCCACGAGGCGGCGAGCAACACCGGCTGGCGCAACCTCAACTCCGGCGTCCGCGGCACCACCGTCTCGGCGACGAGCCTCAACGGGGTGAAGATCCTCTACACCGCCTGACGGCGACCGGACCGTGTCGGGGGCACCGCCCGCCGACCGCCCGCCCGCCGGTGATCAGAGAAGCCGGCGGGCGTGGCGGCCCGGGCGAGAGCGATCAGTCGATTACCTGACGTGGTCGTCTTGGGGATAATGCCTGGTCACGTGACTACATAGCGTGAGCGCGTCAATCGCAGCGCCTTGTCATGGTCGCCCCCCGACATCTGCGGGAGGTCACCGCCGAGGCGACAGACAGGAGAGTCCCCATGTCAGCTCAGGCAGCCGCCCGCCGGCTCCGACCCCACGCTTTCACCCTCATCCTCGGCGTCGCCGTGGCGGCCGGGGTGGTCGTCCCCGCCACTCCGGCCTCGGCCGCCGTCCCCGGCCTCGTGCGCATCGCCGCGACGAGCGCCAGCGACTCGACCGACTTCCGCAGCGTCACGGCGACCTGCCCGGTGGGCAAGGTGCTCACCGGGACGGGCTACGAACTCAACGGGGCGACCGGCGAGGCGGTGGTGGACGACCTGCGCCCCAACGGCGGCCCGGCCACCGCGCCGACCGCCGTCACCGTCGGGGCGTACGAGGCGGAGGCGTTCGCGGGCAACTGGTCCCTCACCGCGTACGCCATCTGCGCCAACCCCGTCGCCGGTCTGGTGCGGGTCTTGGCGACGACCGCCAGCGACTCGAACGACTTCCGCAGCGTCACGGCCGCCTGCCCGGCGGGCAAGGTGCTGATCGGGACGGGCTACGAGCTCAACGGCGTCATGGGCGAGGGCGTCGTCGACGACTTCCGACCCAACGGCGGCCCGGCCGCCGCGCCGACCTCGGTCTTCGTGGGCGCGTACGAGGCCGACGCCTTCGCCGGCAACTGGTCCGCGACGGCGTACGCGATCTGCGCCAACCCCCTCGCCGGCCTGGCCCGCATCGCCGCGGTGAGCCCCAGCGACTCGAACGACTTCCACAGCGTCGCCGCGGCCTGCCCGATCGGGAAGGTGCTGACCGGAGCCGGCTACGCGCTCGACGGCATCATGGGCGAGGGCGTCGTCGACGACTTCCGACCCAACGGCGGCCCGGCCGCCGCGCCGGCCACCGTCACCTCCGGCGCGTACGAGGAGGACGTGTTCACCGGCAACTGGACCAACACCGCGTACGCCATCTGCGCGACGGCGTAGTCACCGGTGCCGGCCGGTGGTGCCGCCCCGACCCGGGGGTGGTGTCACCGGCCGGCGTACGTCAGGCGAACGTGTCACCGAACTCGCGTACCCCGTCGACGTCGAGGGTGATCCGGCTGTTGTCGGTCCACTGGCCGGTGGCGGCGCGCCAGCTCCGGTCGTCGCGCTCGTCGATGTCGGTCCACCCGGGCCGGTGGTGGCGCAGCTGGATCGGCCCGGACGACGCGCCCGGGGCGAGGACGCCCCCGGTGAAGGCCAGCTCCACCCAGCCGGGGACCGGCGTGCCCGGCAGCGGGTACCGGGTCGGCGTCGGGGTGGGCGTCGGCGTCGGCGGGCCGCCGGGCGGCAGGGGCGGCGGGAAGAACGTCACGTCGCGGCGGATCCGGTCGCAGCCCAGCGCCGCCCAGTCGCAGTTCGGCACCAGCGAGGTGTCGCCGCCCTCGAAGGTCAGGTGGTAGCGCACCCGCACGGCGGTGAGGTCGAGCGGCCCGGTGCCGGTGTTGGTGACCTTCAGGACGTGCTGGATCTGGTTGTCCGTCGGCGACCAGTCGAGGTTCAGGTAACTGACCTTGGCCCGCCCGTAGGCCGTGCGGACACCGGTGACGGGGGAGGGGTCGGAGTAGCCGCCGAGGGTGTAGGCGCTGACGACGAGTTGGTACTCGCTGCCCGGCGCCAGGTTGGTCAGCGTCAGGGTGGTGGCGGTGGTGCTGCCGAGGCTCCGGTAGACGTACGGGCCCAGCCGCGCCCGCACCTCGTACGTGATCGGTTCCTCGCCGGCCGGCTCGCCCGCCCAGGTCGAGGGCGTCCAGGAGAGGGTGAGGCGGTGGGGCTCGTCGACCACGACGACGGGGCTGCCGGGTGTGGTGAGCGCCGGGGCGTCGTCCGCCCGCGCGGCGCCGACGGCGAACGGGCTCAGCAGCGCGGCGAGGACGGCGGCGAGGGTGATGCGACGGGCACGCATGGTGACGATGTTACGAGTGCCGATGGATGCTTATCAATCGTTAGGTGGCCGTCCGGTCGGTGGGGGCGGAGTGCACAGTGCGCGGGAATGCGCCGCCGTCGATCACCGGTTTTCATGTCGGTTCACCGATAGAGCGACGTCTCCTTTGATCTACGTCTGTGGATAGCGTGTCGTGGCAAAGGCCGTCCATGAAAGGCGGGCCATGAACGAATCCCATTCCCCACTTTCCCGGCGCCGGATCCTGCTCGGCGCCGCCGCGGCCTCGGCGGCCACCGTCGCCGGAGCCAGCGCCGCACACGCCGCGCCACCCGCCGGGGGAGCGCCCCCGGCAGGACCGGCCCGGCGTCCCGTCGCCCGGGACCGGATCGCCACTGCCCGGCTCGCCGGCGGACCGGCCCGCTTCCAGGCGGACTTCCACGAACGCCTCGACGCCTGGCTGGCCTTCTGGTCGGCCAACTCGCCCCGGATCTGGAGCACCCCGACGGAGGTCGAGGGCCAGGCCGGCGGCGACGGCGACGCGTTCACGCTGCACGCCATCCGGGTCACCCGTGACGACGAGACGCGGGACGCCTTCGCCGCCGGGCGCTCGGACGCCGCACACCTGGCCACCCTCGCCAGCCTGCACCACCACTTCCCGTCGGTACGCGTCGAGGCGGGTGGTGCGCTGCGGGTGGCCGACGGCCCCGCCGGCTGGACCGGCTCGGCCGGACAGGTCGCGTTCGCGACCACCGCCTGCCGGGAGCTGTGGGGGCTGCGCGCCGCCGACGCGACCGACTGGCGCGAGCACCTGAGCCGGGCCGGGCACGGGGGCGACCCCACCTCCCGCTCCGGCTGGGCGGCATTCACCAGGGCGAGTCTGCGGCGCGGGCTGCGGACCGATTCGTACTGACCATCGGAGGTAGGACATGGCACGCAGCGAGTTCCGTTTCGTCGTCGACGGCGTCGACCTGACCGTCGAACAGCAGAGCCTGATCGCGAGCGAGATCCAGAAGGCGGGCCTCAACGCCCTCACCACCGCCGGCAAGAGGCTGACCAACCCGCTCGCCGTGGGGCACGCCAACATCAAGCTCCGCCCCGAGTGGTACGGCCTGTGGGTCATCGACGGCCCGTTCGCCGAGGAACTGGGCCAGAAGATCAACGACATCGGCTTCTGGATGCAGCGGTGACGGACACCGCCCACCGGCCGGACCCGCCGGAGCGGATGTGTCCGAGCACCCCCGCGGCCAACGCCACGGTGTTCCTCGGCATGATCACTCCGGCGGGGCGGGTCGCCTACGTGACGCCCCCGCTCCCCGCCGAGGTCGCCCTCGCCCAGGCCGGCACGGACACCCCGGTCGAGTCCCGGTACCGGTTGGCCGGCCCGTGCGTCACGTCGAAGTGCGGCTTCTGGACCGGCGCGCACTGCGGCCTCGGCGAACGGGTGGCGGCGTCCTTCCAGGAGGTCGCCGGTCCGGCGGAGGACGACCTGCCGCGCTGCGCGATCCGCCGGACCTGCCGGTGGTACGCGGAGCAGGGCCGGGCCGCCTGCGCCGCCTGCTCCCACGTGGTAACCGACGCCCGCTGAGCACCCGACCGCCCGCCTGCTCGTGGGCGACCGCCCGCCGGGCGGACCCGCGCACACGGGCCGGGCGGCGGCGTCGCCCCGCGTAAAGGGCTCGCGATGTCCCACCGTTCCGCTACGGTCTGGGCGTCATGGATCCGCGGTACGACGGGGACGTCATCGGGCGGGAGCATCCCGCGGGTCTGCTGCGCGCCGAGATCGACCGGGTGACCACCAGCCACGGCGGTCTGGTCCTCGTCGCCGGGGAGCCCGGCATCGGCAAGACGACGCTGGTCACGGCGGCGGCCGGCGAGGCCCGCCGACGAGGCGCGCTGGTGCTCGGCGCGGCCTGCTGGGATTCCGACAGCGCCCCCGGCTACTGGCCCTGGGTGCAGGTGTTGCGCGGCCTGCGCCGCTCGACCGACGACTGGGCGTTGGCCCGGGAGTCGGCCGAGCCGGCCCTGGCGGCGCTGCTCGGCGAGGCGGCCGGCGGCACCGCCGGGGAGTCGGCGGACGGCGAGGCGGCCGGCCGTCGGAGCGGTGACGACCGCGTCGACCAGGAGGAGTTCGCGCTGCACGACGCGGTGACCACCGCGCTGGTCGCGGTGTCCCAGCGCCGGCCGGTCGTGGTCGTGCTCGACGACCTGCACTGGGCCGATCCCGCCTCGATGCGGCTGCTGCGCTTCGCCGCCCAGCACACCTGGTTCGAGCGGCTGCTGCTCATCGGCACCTACCGCGACGCCGAGGTCGAGTCACCCGAGCACCCGCTGTGCGGGCTGCTGATGCCGCTGGTGGCGAAGGCGACCACACTCACCCTCACCGGCCTGTCCCGCGACGAGGTGGCCGCGCTGATGACCCGGACGGCCGGCCGGGCACCCGACGCCGACCTCCTCGACGAGGTGCACCGGCGCACCGGCGGCAACCCGTTCTTCGTGGAGCAGACCGCCCGGATCTGGCGTGCCGACGGCCGGATCGGCACGATTCCCCCGGGCGTACGGGAGGCGGTGCGAGGGCGTCTCGCCCAGTTGCCGGCGGCGGTCGTCGAAGCGCTCACCGCCGCCGCCGTGCTGGGCCGGGAGTTCCACCGTCCGGTCCTCGCCGCCTGCACGGGCACACCGGCGGCGCAGGCCGACCGGCTGCTCGACCGGGCGGTGACCGCCCGGCTCGTGGTGTCCCGTGGCGGCGGCCGGTTCGCATTCGTCCACGACCTCGTGCGGGAGACCCTCTACGACGCGCTGCCCGACGACGACCGGCGCTCCCGGCACGCGGCGGTCGTCCGGGCCGTCGACGGCGCGCCGGCGCTCGCCGAGCGGCTGATCCCCGCCGACCTGGCCCGGCACGCCCACCTCGCCGGCGCCCACCTCGACCCGTCCCGCGCCGCCGAGCTGCTGGTCGCCGCGGCCCGCGCCGCGGTCGGCCGGCTGGCCATCGACGAGTCGGTGGTCCACTTCCGCCGGGCGCTCGACGTCGCCGACGACCCGGCCCGACGCGTGAAGATCATGATCGAGCTGGGAGAGCTGCTGCACCACTCGGGCGCGGGCGACGAGGCCCGGCGGCTGCTCGCCGAGGCCACCACGCTGGCCGTGGCGGCCGACGATCCGGTGGTGCTGGCCCGGGTCGCCCTCGTCGTCCACCGCCGCCACACTGACGGCCCCGGGCGGCTCGCCGATCCGGAGGACGTGCTGCGGGAGGCGTACCGGCGGTTGATCGGCGGGTCCGCGGGCGCCGTGCCGGTCGGCACGATGGTCACCGACCTGATCGCCGCCACGGAGTCCCTGGCCCGGCGGGGGCACGACGACGAGGCGCTCACCTTCAGCCTGTGGGCCCGCCACGACACCACCTGGGGGCTGGGCTCGGCCCGCGACCGGGCCGCGATCACCGCCGAGATCCGGGACGTGGCGCGCCGCGGTGGCGACCAGGAGACGACGCGCTGGGCGACCGCGCTGCGCTGGGTCGCCCTGCTGGAGCTGGGCAACCCCCGCTACCAGGACGAACTCGCCACCTTCGTCGCCGGTGCCCGCCAGGGCGACGCCCGGCACCGGGCGGCCGCCACGATGGACGACGCCATCATCGCGGCCTTCCGTGGCAACTTCGCCCGGTCCGACGAACTGGTCGGCGAGCTGACCGCCCTCACCGAGTGGGACCACTCCGACTTCGCCTTCATGGGCCACCACCTGCGCTGGTCGCGCCTGCACCTGCAGGGCCGGGCCGACGAGGTCGACGCCCTGCTCGACGAGCTGTCCTCGACCGGCTACCCCCATCCGGAACTCGTCCGGGGCATCACCGCGGCCGAGCGCGGCGACGTCGAGACGGCCCAACGGGTGGTCGCCGGCATCGAGTCCGCCGGCACGACGTACCCGGGATCGGTGTCGCCCCTGTGGCTGCGGCTGCGCGCCGGGGTCGCCGCCGTCAGTCGCGACCCCCGGCGCTGCGCCGAGGCCCGCGACGCGCTGCGACCGCACCGCGGGCAGTGGATGTCGGCGTTGTTCGGCTGCGACCTCAGCGGCCCCGTCGACCACTGGCTGGCCCTCGTCGACGCCGCGCAGGAACGCTGGGACGACGCGGTGACCGGCTTCTCCGCCGCGCGCGACTCCGCCGACCGGCTGGGCGCCCGCCCGTGGTCGGTCCTGGCCCGCGCCGCGCTGGCCGACGCGCTGACCGGGCGGGACCGTCCCGGCGACGCGGCGTCCGCCGCCGCGCTGCGCGCCACCACCGCCCGCGACGCCGACGACCTCGGCATGCACTCGACGGCCCGCCGCCTGGCCGGCGCGCCGTCCACAGGGGCCGAGGCGTCGCCCGCCGGCCGGCCGGGGGTCGTCGCCGCGGTCGTCGGTCCGCGCCCGGCGTCGACCGTCGCTCCGGCCGCCGGCCCAGCTCCGGCGCGGGCCGTCATGGCCGGGCCGCCCGGCGCGCCGACGGTGGGGACCGGGGCGCCCGCCACGCCGGCGGTCGCCGCCGGGCCGCACCCGTCCGCCGCGGGACGGCAGGCCGGCCAGGCGTACGGGTTCCGCCGCGACGGGCCCGTCTGGCAGCTCGCCTACGCCGGCGTGGTGGTGCACCTGCCCGACGCGAAGGGGCTACGCGACCTGCACGTGCTGCTCAGCCGGCCGGGCGTCGACGTCCCGGCGGTCGAGTTGCTCGACCCGGCCGCCGGGCCGGAACTCGTCGCGGCCCGCCGGATGGGCGGCGACCCGGTCCTCGACGACGAGGCCAAGGCCCGCTACCGGCGGCACCTGGAACGGCTCGACGACGAGATCGACCGGGCCGCCGAACGCGGCGACGAGCGGAGGTTGGCCGACCTCGACGCCGAGCGCGGCGCTCTGCTCGCCGAGCTGCGCGCCGCCGCCGGGCTGGCCGGCCGCAGCCGACGCCTGGGCGACGAGGCCGAGCGGGCCCGCAAGACGGTCACCGCCCGCATCCGGGACGCGCTGCGCAAGCTCGACCAGCGCCACCCGGGCCTCGCCGCCCACCTGCGCGACACCGTCTCCACGGGTAGCACCTGCCGCTACCTCCCGCCCGAGCCGCCGCCCTGGCGCCTCTAGCCCCCGGGCACCGGTCGCGCGTCGTCGGCGAGGGCCGGTAAACCCCGCAGCCCTCCGCGGTGTCTTGCTGACTGAGAGACCCAGGAG
This sequence comes from Micromonospora sp. NBC_01740, assembly GCF_035920365.1. Lineage (NCBI taxonomy): Bacteria > Bacillati > Actinomycetota > Actinomycetes > Micromonosporales > Micromonosporaceae > Micromonospora > Micromonospora sp. NBC_01740. The sequence continues at coordinate 2,659,378 of NZ_CP109150.1, forward strand.
GGTAGATGCGAGATCCGCATGGCACGGAGTTCGACGACTTCGTCCGTACGAGGTCGGTGGCGCTGTTGCGGGTGGCCTACCTGCTGGTCGGCGATCGGCACGCGGCCGAGGACCTGCTCCAGGAGGTGCTGGAGCAGATGTACGTGCGTTGGCGCCGGGTGCGGGAGTCACCGGAGGCGTACGCCCGGCGGGCCCTGGTGAACCGGTCGATCAACCGGTGGCGGCGACGGACCCGGCGGCCGGAGCAGGCACTGGGTGACAACGACGTGGTCGCCCGGGACCATGCCGACGACATCGCGCTGCGCCAGGCGGTCGTCGCGGCGCTGCGTACCCTGCCGCCCCGGCAACGCGCCGCCGTCGTGCTCCGCTACCTGGAGGACCTGTCGGTCGCCGACGTGGCCGGGGCGCTGCGCTGCTCCGAGGGCACCGTGAAGAGCCACGCCTCCCGGGGCCTCGCCCACCTCCGGGAGGCGCTGGCCGGGTCACATCTCGTCCTGTCCGTCCCGACCGACACCGGGAGTGCGCGATGACCATCGAAGAGACCGACGTGCGGGGCGTCCTGCGTCGGGTGACGGACGACCTCGTCGGCCCGCCGACCCTGCTCGACGACGTGCGACGGGGTGGGCGTCGCCGGTTGCTGCGGCGTCGAGCGGTCCTGGCCGCGCTGTGCGCGGCCCTGGTGGCGGTACCCGTGGGCGGTGCGCTTCACCTCGCCGACGACGGGGCGGCGGTGGAGGTCGCCTCGCCGCTGCTCGACGGACCCACCCGCGGCGACCTGGCCGGCGACGAAGCGTATCTGCGACAGGTTCGCGAGGCGTGGCGGCATCGGGCGAGGCAACTCGGGAGCGGCCTCCGGGGCGATCCGCACGTGGTCTGGGCGGGAGACACGCCGGCCGGGCCCGCCGCCTACGTCGCGCACCGGACCGAGATCAACCATGTGGTCTCCAGCCCGGACGGCGCCCGCCAGATCGGCCTGGCCGCGTTCGTCGAGCCCACCGCCGCCGGACCGCGGGTCATGACGACCGAGACACTCGTGGACTCCGGCACGGACGGCAACTCACAGGCCGTGCTGCTCGGGCCGCGCCGCGACGTGCTGGTCGTGCTCGACGTCGGACACCCGGTGGAGTTCTCACCGACGCTCCGGTACGCCGACGACGGCCGGATCGAGCGCACCTTCCAGCCGGTGGCCTTCCGGGACGGGGCCGCCGTCCTGCCCGTGCCGCCCCAGCGCGACAGGCTGACCGTGGCCCTTTCCCGGACGCCGGTCAGCATGGCGAACATCGTCCACATCACCAATGCGACGGAAATCCTCTTCGACGGGAAGGACAGCACGTCGCCGCGACAGCTCACCTACACGTTGCCCGGAGCGGACCGGGTGTGGGGCGACGCCCCCGCCGCGCAGGTCGGCAGGAACCCTTTCGAGACGGACGCGCTCGCCGCCTACGTCGATCCCGGCGGCGCCCACGGGGTTGGGGAATCGCCCAGCCTGACCGTCTACGGGGCGACCCCCGACGGCCGGCAGTTACTGCTCCAGACCCTCCAGTACGACGACGACCCCGCCCGCGCGATCGCACTGCTCGCCCACGCCGGCGCGCCCTTCCAACCGGTGGTCAGCGGGTTCGCCGACTGGACCACGCCGCTGCCGGTGCGGCTGCGGCTGCCGGACGGGCAGGGCGTCCTCGTCGCCACCGAGGGCGCGGCGCTGAGCTACCGGATCGGCGCGGGGGAGTGGCACGACGCCGGGCGCGGCGCGGCGCTGCTACCCGCCGACGCCACCGAGGTACGCGTCACCGCCGCCGGCGGCACGGTGACCACCGTCCGGGTCGACTCCTAGCCGGCCACCGGACGACGACGGGCACCACCACCTGCGTGGCGGTGCCCGTCGTCGGCGGGATCAGCGGCGGTTGTAGCGGTACATGGTCAGCGTGCCGAAGACCACCAGGAAGCCGGCGGTCCACAGCAGCGTCCACATGATCGCCGACGCGTCCGAGGTTCCCGACATGACGGCGCGTACCGAGGCCACCAGCTGCGTGATCGGGTTGACCTTGACGAACGCCTGGAGCCAGCCGGGCATCGTCGCGGGCTCGACGAACACGTTGCTGAGGAACGTCAGCGGGAACAGCACCATCATGCTCGCGCCCATCACGGACTTCTCGCTGCGCAGGACGAGCCCGAAGAACGTCCAGACCCAGGAGAACGCGAACGAGAAGACCACCAGCAGGCCGATCCCGGCCAGCACGCCCGGTAGCCCGCCGTCGGGCCGGAACCCCAGCACCAGCCCGACGCCGAGGATGACCACGGCCGCCAGCACGTACCGCAGCACGTCGCCGAAGATCATGCCGACCAGCGGGGCGGGCCGCCAGACCGACAGCGTCCGGAACCGGTCGAAGACGCCCTTCTCGATGTCGGTGTTCAGCCCGACGCCGGTGTACATGGTGATCATCACGACGCTCGTCACCATGATCCCGGGCAGGAAGAACTGGAGGTAGTCGCGCGGGCTGTCGGCGAGAGCGCCACCGAACAGGTACGTGAACATCAGCACCATGATGATCGGGAACGCCGTCACGTCGAAGAGCTGTTCCGGCACGTGCTTGATCTTCAGCAGCGCGCGCCAGCCGAACGCGAGCGACGCCGACAGCGCGCCGGGCCTGGGCGGTCGCGCGCCGGGCGCGAGGACGGTGGCGAGCGCCTCCGTCGAGGGTACGTAGACGGACGGGGCCCGCCCGGTCGTGGTGGCGTTGGTCATCGGGCTGCCTCCAGCTCATCGTCCCGCTCGTCGGCCGCGACGGCGGGGTGGTCGGTCAGGGCCAGGAAGACCTCGTCCAGGCTCGGCTGACCGAGGGAGAAGTCGTCGACGACGATGCCGGCGCGGGCCAGGTCCCCGAGCGCGCGGGCCGCCTGCTCGCTGGCGTCGAGGTCGCTGCCGTCGCCGCCGACCCGCGCGGTCAGCGCGACCGGGTCGGGTGCGAGCTGCACCGGAACGCCGAGGGCCGCCTGGAGCAGCTTCTCCGCCTCCGACCGCCGCCCGGGGTCGCGCAGCCGCAGGTGGACGGTGCCGGAGCCGACCGAGGACTTCAGCTCGCCCGGGGTGCCCTCCGCGATCACCCGGCCGTGGTCCACCACCGCGATGCGGCCGGCGAGCTGGTCGGCCTCGTCCAGGTACTGCGTGGTGAGCAGCACCGTCGTGCCGTGCGCCACGACGGCCCGGACGATCTCCCACACCTGGTTGCGGCTGCGCGGGTCCAGCCCCGTCGTCGGCTCGTCGAGGAACAGCAGGTCGGGGGTGTTGAGGATGCTCGCCGCGATGTCGATGCGCCGCCGCATGCCGCCCGAGTACTTCTTGACCTGCCGGTCGGCCGCGTCGGTCAGGCCGAACGCGGCGAGCATGCCCTCCGCCCGTTCCCGGGCGGCCGGCTTGCGGTGCCCGAGCAGGCGGGCGAGGAGCATCAGGTTCTCCAGCCCCGTCAGGTCCTCGTCCACGGAGGCGTACTGGCCGGTCAGGCTCATCCGGGCGCGCACGGTGTTGGCCTCGGTGACGACGTCGTGCCCGAAGACGCGGGCCCGTCCGCCGTCGGGGCGCAGCAGCGTCGCCAGCACCCGTACCGCCGTGGTCTTGCCGGCGCCGTTCGGGCCGAGCAGCCCGTAGACGGTGCCGGCGGGGACCTGTAGATCCATGCCGGCGAGCGCCCGGGTGTCCCCGAACGACCGGGTCAGGCCCTCGGCCTCGATGGCCAGGCCGGTGGTGCGTGTCATGCTCCCTACCTTCCTCAGGTGTCACACGTTCAGGAGACGTACGGGCGCGCGGCGCGACCCTCGCGCAGGGTCAGGCCCCACCAGTGGAGCTGGTCGAGCAGGACGTCGGCGGCCCGCTCGCACCGGTCGGCCTTCGGGGGTGACGGCGCGCCGTCGAGCAGGTCGACACCGACGACGTCGCGCATGGTGACCGCGTGCAGTGCGGTGAAGACCGTCCGGAGCTGGTCGACCGCGTGCAGGCCGATGGAACCGCACCCGTACGACACGAAGCCGACCGGTTTGGCCTGCCACTCGTCGTACGCGTGGTCGATCGCCTGTTTCAACGAGCCCGGGAAGCTGTGGTTGTACTCGGGGGTGACCACGACGAACGCCTCCGCCCGCGCGATCTGCGCGACGAACGACCCGATCGCGGGAGTCGGCTCAGCCGGGCAGCTCGCGGGGAGGTCGTGGTCGGCGAGGTCGACGACCGTCACCGCCAACTCGTCGCGCCGCCGTGCCCGGTCGACGAACCAGCGGCCGATCCGGTCGCCCGCCCGCCCCTCCCGGGTGCTGCCGATGATCACGGCGAGGCGCAGTGGCGTCATGGCTCCCCCTCCCGGCTCCGGTTCCACCCGTCGGGCGCGAGACGGCGGCCAGCGCCCCGCCAGATCGAAACTGGCGGGGCGCGATGTCGGCGGCGGGTGCTGCCACGGGCGCCAGGGGAGGGGAGGGCCGGCGGGGTGACCGGGTGCGCCGGCGTGGGGGCGTCAGGCCGGGACGTAGTCGAAGGTGTCCGGGTTCGGGCCCTGCCGGCCGGCCTCGCCCCGGTCCAGCCCGGTGATCCGCTCGGCGTACCCCTGATCGGGGCCTTCCAACCGGTGATCAGGCCGGCTCGTCGAAGAGCACCGGCCAGGGGCGGGGCGCCGGCCCGGGCGGCGGCGCCGGGGGCTCCGACCCGTCGGCCAGCACCTCCGCCGCGAGCTGCCCGAACATCGGCGCGGCCGGGTGCGCGGCCCGGCGCGGCCAGGCCGCCGAGGTGCGCCGGACGAGCGGCGACCCGGCGACCGGCCGCCAGGCGATCCGGGGCTCCCGGCGCGCCGTCGCCGCCGGCTCGACCGCGACCCCGCCGCCCGCCAGCACCAGCCCGAAGAGGAACTCCGGGTTCCGTGCCGGGCGGACCCGCCCCGGCGTGAACCCGTGCCGGCGGCAGACCTCCAGCAGGTGGTCGTGCCAGCCGGGCGCGGTGGCCCGGGGCGCGGTCACCAGGTCCAGTCCGGCCAGCGCCGCCAGCTCGACCTCCCGTCCCCGGGCCAGCGCCGAGGCGCGCGGCAGCAGCACCCCCAGCGGTACGTCGACGGCGGCACCGAGGCGCAGCCCGTCGTCGGTGACGGGATGGTGGAGCAGGCCGACGTCCAGCCGCCCCTCGCTGAGCATCCGCTCCTGCTCGCCGCTGGTCAGCTCGTGCAGGTCGACGTCGAGCCCGGGGGCGCGCTCGGCCAGCCGGTCGAGCAGCTCGCGCAGGGTCACGGCCGGTGTCTCCGGCGGCACCCCCGCCCGGAGCACCCCCGACACGCCGTCGCGCACCTGGCGCATCAGGTTGCGCAGCCGGCCCTCCCCGGCCAGCAGTTCCTCGGCCTCGCCGACGAGCAACTGGCCGGCGGTGGTCAGCCGCACCTGCCGCCGGGAACGGTCGAACAGCTCGACCGCCAACTCCCGCTCCAGGCGCTGCACCGACTGGCTCAGCGGCGGCTGGGCCATGCCGAGCCGCTCGGCCGCCCGCCCGAAGTGCAGCTCGTCGGCGACCACCACGAAGTGCCGCAGGTGCCGGAGCAGGTCCACGGCCGGACCCTACGCCAGCGCGAGATCTTGGTACCGAAGCGCCCCTCGGGGGGCACTTTTCTACCAAGATCTGGTGCCGAGCGGCCGAGCGGCCGAGCGGCCGAGCGGCCGAGCGCTGCGTCCAGCGGGCGCGCGGTGGGCGGGGGCGGGGCAGCGGCTACCGTGCGCAGTGTGGTGGCGGAGCGGATCGTGGAGATCTTCGAGCGGGCCGGGGTCACCGGCTGCCTGCACGTCGTCGACCTCGACGCGGCCGGCGGCGGTGCCGGTCCGGGAGAGCCCGGCGGCCGGCTGGAGGTGGCGGTCCGGGCGGACGAGCAGGTGGTGATCGCCTCGATCTTCAAGGTGCTGCTGGTGCTGGAGTTCGCCCGGCAGGTCGTCGCCGGCCAGCTCGACCCCCGGGAACGGGTCCTCGTCACCGCCGACGACCGGCTCGGCGGGTGGGGGATCGCCGGCTGCGCCGACGACGCCGAGGTGTCGCTGCGGGACCTGGCCTACTTCGCCATGTCGGTCAGCGACAACACCGCCGCCGACCTGCTGCTGCGCCGGGTCGGGGCGGACGTGCTGCCGATGCTCGCCGCCGAGCTGGGGCTGCCGCGTACCCGGATCGCCGGCGGTCCCCGGCACCTGGTCGAGACGATGCTCGCCGACGTCGGCGCGCGGACGGAGGCGGACTTCGCCCGGATCTTTCCCACCCTGCCGCCCGAGCGGGTCCGCGCGATGCGGATGTTCGATCCCGCGCACACCACGTCGAGCACCGCCCGGGAGATCACCCGGCTGCTCGGCCTGATCTGGCGCGACGAGGCCGGCCCGCCCGAGGCGTGCGCGATGGTCCGGGGCTGGATGGCCCGGCAGCTCTTCTGGACCCGGCTGGCCGCCGGCTTCCCGCCGGGCGTGCGGGTGACCGGCAAGACCGGCACCCTGCCGGGCCTGCACCTGGAGGCGGGCGTGGCCGAGTACCCCGACGGCGGGCGGTACGCCGTCGCCGTCTTCGTCCGCGCCACGCAGCTCGCCACCCGCCGCATCGACGTGGACCTGGCGATGGGCCAGGCCGCCCGAGCCGCCGTCGAGGGGCTGCGCGCCGGCTGAGTCTGTCGGCCGCAGGGCGGTGCCGACGACCCCGCTGAGCTGCTCCGATATGCGTCGGGATATCGACCGTGTCGGGCATGGATCTTGGACCTGGCGGGGGTCGTGCTGGTTGGCTCGGCACCGACCGATCAGCACCACGACGGGGAGAGTTCCGCATGCCCAACATCGACCGCCGCCGCTTCCTCCGGGACGCCGCCGCCAGCACCGCGCTGGTATCCGCCGGCGGGCTCGCCGGCGCCGCCCTGACCGGCCCGGCACACGCCGCGCCGCCAGCCACCGCGCCGGTCGCCGCCGCCCCGGCCGGCCGCCGCAGCGGCCCGGTCAGCTTCCGCTGGTGGGGTACGTCCGCCTGGCGCATCGACGTCGGCGACCGGACCGTCCTGGTCGACCCCTTCCTCAGCCGGATCGACACGGGGCTGTTCAGGGGCGCCTTCGACCAGACCAAGAAGCTGGAGGTCCGCACCGACGTCGTGGACTCCCTGGTGGACCGGGCCGAGACGGTGCTCGTCACGCACACCCACTGGGACCACTACATGGACGTGCCGCACATCGCCGGCCGCACCGGCGCCCGGGTCTTCGGCACGCTGACCGCCTACCACCTCGGGCTGGCGTACGGGCTGCCGTCGGGGCAGCTCAGCCCGGTGCGGGGCGGGGAGGTGCTGGACTTCGGCGCGTACACGGTGGAGGTGGTCAGCTCCCTGCACAGCCGCAACAAGTCGTACTCGATGGCCTTCCCCGGCGTACGGGTCAGCCAGCCGGCGAAGCCGGAGACCATCGCCGACCTGCCCGAGGGCGACACCCTCGCGTACCAGCTGCGGGTGCCCGGCGGCCCGTCGGTCTTCTTCATGGGCGCGAGCGACTTCGCCGAGCGGAACCTGACCGGGCTGGCCCCCGATGTGGCCATGCTGGCGCTGCCGAGCACCACGGTCACCGCCGACTACGCCGAGCGGCTGCTCGACGCGCTGGACCGGCCGAAGGTCGTGGTGCCGGTGCACTTCGACAACTTCGAGACCGAGCTGCGCAACCCCGTGCCCATGGCGCCGACGGACCGCGAGCGGCTGGACGCGTTCCTCGCCGCCATCCGCCGGGTCTCGCCGCGCAGCCGGGTGATCGTGCCGGAGTACCACACCGCGTACCACTTCTGAGCAACGCGCGACGGGCCGCGGGCGGCAGCCCCCGGCCCGTCGTCGCGCCCGGGTCGGCCGCCGATGCGGGACCGGACGGCGAGGGCTCAGCCCGTCGACATCCCGGCGAGGGCCCGCACCGAGCGCCAGTTGCGGGTGGTCGCCACCACGCCGAGCTTCTTCTCCAGGTGGTTGTTGGTGAACCTCGACCGGCCGTAGCCGCCGTCGGGATGGTGCAGGTAGACCTCGCGCCCGGCGACCGTGAACGCCACGTTCTCGCCGTCGGGCACGGTCAGGGCGGCCACGGCGGCCGGGTCGGGCGCGGTCGCGAGGAAGACCACCATCAGCCGCGTGGGGTCGTCCTCCCGCCCGGCGTACGGGTTGCCGCCGGCCACCGCCGCCAGTTCCCGGCCGCTGCGCACCAGCACCGGCACCGTCAGCCCCAGCTCGTCGGCGATGGCCCGCTCGATGCCCCGCGCCAGCGCGTCGGCGTCGCGCACCGTGCTGCCGAAGACCACGTTCCCGCTCTGCAGGTACGTCTGCGGGTCGTGGTGGCCGAGGCCGGTGACCAGCCGGCGCAGGTCGGCCATGGCGACCTTCGCGCCACCGACGTTGACCCCGCGCAGCAACGCGACCCACCTGTCCACACGACCTCCTCGACCCGCCGGTACGGGCCAGCCTAGGGCGTGGGTCGACGTCGGTCGCGGCCGTCGTCGCCGGGGCGGGGCCCGCCGCTCAGCACACCGCGCTGGAGTGCCGGGTCCGTGATCCGTACCATCGGTTCTCGACAGCGGCCCCCGGCAACGGGTGCCGCGAGCGGAGCGGGACCACGGACACCGGCATGCGGGCTCATGCCGGTCGACCGGCGTGCGACCGCCTCAAGCGAGAGACCTCGCCCAGCGGTCCGCGCGCACCCATCCGTACCGGAAGGACACCGCCATGCGCGCTCCCTGGACGCGCCGTCACCGCCTTCTGCCGGGGCTGCTGGCCCTGGCCTGCCTCGCCACCGTCGCCGTGGCCGCCGCCGTTCCACTGACCAGCCCGCCCGCCCGCGCCGCCGAACCCGTCGTGGTGCTCGACGCCACCTTCGAGGACGGCACCACCCAGGGCTTCCGGCCCCGGGCCGGGGAGACCGTCGCGGTCAGCACCGCCGTCGCCCACGGCGGCACCCGCAGCCTGCTCGCCTCCGGCCGCACCGCGAGTTGGCAGGGCCCCGCCCTCGACCTGCTCGACGAGATGGTCAAGGGCACCCGCTACACGCTGACGGTGTGGGTGCGGCTCGCCGCCGGCCAGTCGCCCGGCCAGGTCCGGCTCAGCGTGCAACGCGACTCCGGCGGCACCTCGGCCTACGACCAGGTGGTGGGCGACACCGCCGTCACCGCCGACGCCTGGGTCCGGCTCACCGGCACGTACGTGCTCGCGCACGACGTGGACGGGTTGTCGGCGTACGTGGAGACCGCCAGCGGCACCGCCGACCTGCACATCGACGACTTCACCATGGCGTACCAGCCGACCAAGCCGGTGCAGACCGACATCCCGGCCCTGCGTGAGGTGCTGGCCGCCGACTTCCCGATCGGGGCGGCGATCGGCAACCGGCAGATCATCGGCGACCAGGCCACCCTGCTGCGCCGGCACTTCGACACAGTCACCCCGGGCAACGCGCTCAAGTGGGACGCCACCCAGCCGGCCGAGGGCACCTTCCGGTGGGCCGACGCCGATGCGCAGGTCGGCTTCGCCACGGACAACGACCTGGCGGTACGCGGACACACCCTCGTCTGGCACCAGCAGACCCCGGCCTGGGTCTTCACCGACACCGACGGCACCCCGCTGACCTCGGACCCGGCCGACAAGGCCCTGCTGCTGTCCCGGCTGGAGGCGCACATCCGCGCGGTCGTCGGCCGCTACGGCGACGCCATCGGGGTCTGGGACGTCGCCAACGAGGTGATCGACGAGAACCAGTCCGACGGGCTGCGGCGCAGCCGCTGGTACGAGATCAGCGGGCTGGACTACCTGCGTACCGCGTTCCGGGTGGCCCGGGAGGTCGCGCCGACGGCCAAGCTCTACATCAACGACTACAACACCAACGTGCCGGCCAAGCGCGACAAGCTGCGCAACCTGGTGAGCCAGCTGCGCGCCGAAGGGGTGCCGATCGACGGCGTCGGGCACCAGATGCACGTCAACGTCCAGTGGCCGTCGATCGCCGAGACCGAGGCGATGCTCCAGGCGTTCGTCCCGCTCGGGGTGGAGCAGCAGGTCACCGAGATGGACGTCAGCATCTACGTCGACAGCAGCGAGTCCTTCCCCACCCCGCCGGCCGACCGGCTGCTGACCCAGGCGTACCGGTACCGGGACCTGTTCGCCCTCTACCGCCGCTACGCCGACGAGTTGACCTCGGTGACCCTGTGGGGGCTGGCGGACGACGACACCTGGCTGGACACCTTCCCGGTGGCCCGCAAGGACGCGCCGCTGCTGTTCGACACGGAACTCCAGGCCAAGTCGGCGTACTGGGGGATCGTCGACCCGACCCGGATCAACCCCACCCCGACGCCGACGGTCAGCCCGACGGTCTCGCCAACCGCCAGCCCGACGGTCTCGCCGACCGTCAGCCCCACCGTTTCGCCGACGGTGACGCCGACCGGGGGGCCGGACGCCTGCCGGGCGACGTACACCGTCTCCAACCAGTGGCCGGGCGGCTTCCAGGCGAGCGTCAGGATCACCAACACCGGCGGGCGGGCGCACGACGGCTGGACGGTGCGCTGGCGGTTCCCGGACGGGCAGCGGATCAGCCAGCTCTGGAACGGCACGGTCCGGCAGGACGGCCCGGACGTGTCGGTCACCCCCACATCCTGGAACTCCGCCCTGCCCGCCGGTGGGACGGTCGAGTTCGGCTTCCTCGCCGGGTGGTCCACGAGCAACGACCGCCCGGCCGGCTTCACCCTCGACGCACTGGCCTGCGCGACCGGCTGACCCACCGGCCCGTCGTACCGCCACCCGACCTGCCCGCCTCCGGTCGGCCGCCGTACCAGCGCGACGGTGTCTGGTGGAAGGGCCGTACCCGAGGTGTCAGCGGGCGACGGTGGGCGATGGCCGGGCCGGGCAGGCCCGGCCATCGCCGTGCCCGGCGCCCGGACGGCGCGGCGGAGCCGGGCCGGGACCCCCACGGATGCCGGAGACGCCGTCCGCTCCGGTCCGGCGTCAGAGCCGGCGGAAGGCGGGGTCCGGCGTCAGAGCCGGCGGATGGCGGCGGAGGCGAGGCGGAAGCCGATGGTGCGGTCGACGATGCGGGCGACCAGGTCCGCCTTCCGCAGCCCGCCGACGCCGCGCAACTCCAGGCTCGCGGCGAGCACCCGCAGGTCGCGGGCGGTCCAGCCGGAGAGGTACGCCGTACCGTCGTCGCGGCGGGACATGGACGCCAGCGCGGACCGGGCCGCCACCGGGTCCGGCGCGGACGCCGCCCGCCGGGCTGACGGGCGCGCGGGGGCCCCGCCCCGGCCGGCGGATTCGGTGGCCGGCTGCCCGGCGGAGGCAGTCCCGTCGGCGGATTCGGCGGCCGGTTGCCCGGCGGGACTGGGCCGGTCGGCGCGTGCGGTGGCCGGGTGCCCGGCGGGGGCGGTTCCGGCGGGCGGTGGGGCGGGTGGGGCCGGGTCGACCGGTACCACCGCGAGCCGGGCCCGCCCCTCCGCCAGGGCGGCGAGGTCGGCGGCGGGCAGCCCCCGGAGCAGCGCGGTCACCAGGTCGGCGACGTCGCGGGTCGGGTCGGTCACGCCCCGGCCCGCTCGGGCTGGAGGTGGTCGAGGAACTCGGTGGCGAGCCGGCGCAGCTCGTCGCGGACCGCCGGGGTGGCGATCCGGTCGCGGAGCACCACGGGCACGCCGCGCGGGGTGTTCGTGGCGAACACGGTGACGTTCTCCCGCAGCGGGGTGGGGAAGACCGGCAGGCCGAGCGCCCGGACCTGGTCCATGTAGCCCTGGTGGGCGGCGATGGGCCGCTGCGCCATGAGCTGGATCATCGTGAACACCACGCCGGCCACGTCGGGGGCGACCTTGTGGTGCCGGCGGGTGGTGGCGAACCGGCGGGCGTCGGCGTTGTACTGGTCGACCAGTTCCCGGACGTTGCCGTGCAGGTAGTCGATGCCCAGCGTGGACAGGTAGTCGGCCTTCGCCGGGATGAGCAGGTGGTCGCTGGCGATGATGGCCGACTGGGTGACCACGTTGAAGTTCGGCGGGCAGTCGATCAGCACCATGTCGTAGCCGCCGAGCGCGTCGTCGTGCAGCCCCTCGGCCAGGGAGCCGCGTACCCGGAACAGTTCGGCGTCGTACTCGTCACCGTCGGCCACCGCCCGGGCCAGCGCCAGGTCGATGTCGACGAGCTGGAGGTGGGACGCGATCAGGTCGAGTCGGCCGGCGCCGCTGAGTCGCGCGTTGGCCGGGCCGGGGGAGACGACCAGCTCGCCCAGGGTCGTCGCGGGGGTGTCCCCGCGCAGGCCGTCGTACCAGCGCTTCACCGTCCGGCCGTCGCGCAGCCGGTCCCGCCAGTCGTCGGGGTCGTAGAAGCCGAAGGTGAGGCTGGCCTGTGGATCGAGGTCGATGAGCAGCACCTTCATCCCGCGGTTGGCCAGCTCGGCACCGAGGTTGGCGGTGACGGTGGTCTTGCCGACCCCGCCCTTGTAATTGATCACCGATACGACGTACACCGGCACCTCCCCAGACCGGGAACGGTAGCGGGCCGGCGGACCGGCGCGGCACCCGCTCCGGCGGTCCGCCTTTGCACGTAACTACGTAAGTTCGTACTATCGACGTATGGCGGAGATCGAGGAGCGGCTGAGCGCGCTGGAGGCGCAGGTCGCGGCCCTGACGGAGCGAATCGGGGCGGAGCCGCCCCCGGCCGAGGCGCCCCCGGCGACCGGCGACGCCTTCTGGGCGCTCGACGGGCTGAAGCAACGGATCCCGGCCGACGGCGGCGGCGCGGTGCTCTACACCGGCACCGTCCGCCTCGACGACCAGCGCTACGACTGGCAGTACGGCCTCATGGTCGACGACGTGCTCGCCGGCGACTGGACGGAACTGGCCGGCGTGCTGACCGCCCTCGCGCACCCGGTGCGGCTGCGCCTGCTGCGGGAGATCCTCGGCGGCCGGCACGGCACCGGCGAGCTGGCCGAGATTGAGGGCCTCGGCACCACCGGCCAGCTGCACCACCACCTGCGCCAGCTCACCGCCGCCGGCTGGCTGCGCAGCGCCGGCCGGGGCCACTACGCCGTCCCGGCCGAGCGGGTCGTGCCGCTGCTGGCCATCCTCACCGCCACCCGCCGCTGACCCGCCGCACCCCGCCGCCCGGTCGAAGCCCCGCCCGGTCCGGTGGGCGCCGACCCGCCGAAAGCACCCGACGGAGGGAAGCACCATGCGCAAGCCGATCGTCCTCGCCCTGATCGTCGGTCTCGTCGGCGCCGTCGCGGCCCTCGGGATCATGCCGCGTGAGCCCCGGCTGACCCGGCAGAGCACCGGCGACACTTCGCTGGCCGCCGACGTCCGCGCGGCGCTGCCCGACGCCGGGGGCCACCGCGGCCTCGCCGTCGCCGTGCTGGAGAACGGCCGCGTCCGCACCGCGGGCCTGGGCGACCGCGACCGGGCCGGCCGCCCGGTGGAGCCCGGCACCCCGTTCGAGATCGGTTCGATCACCAAGGTGATGACGGGGATGCTCCTCGCCCGGCAGGCCGCGACCGGCGCGGTACGCCCCGACGACCCGGTCGGCGCCGTGCTGCCCGAGCTGAGCGGGCCCACCCGCGAGGCGACCCTCGCCGAGTTGGCCAGCCACCGCTCCGGCCTGCCCCGCCTCGCGACCACCTCGGTCGGGGACCTGGTCGGGGCCTGGTGGGCGAACCTCACCGGCGGCAACCCCTACGCCGGCCGGGACGCCGGGTGGCTGCTCGACGCCGCCGGCGAGGAGGAGCCCGGCGACGGGCGCGGAGAGGTCCACTACTCGAACCTCGGCGTTGCGCTGCTCGGGCAGGCGCTCGCCACCCGGGCCGGCACGTCGTACCCGGAACTGCTCGACCGTGAGCTGCTGCGACCGCTCGGCATGACGTCGACCGTGGTGGCGACCGACGCCGACGCCCTGCCGCCCGGGCGCGCCGAGGGCTCCACGGCCGGCGGCCGCGCGGTCGAGGCCTGGGTCAGCGGCGGCTACGCGCCAGCCGGAGTCGGCCCCTGGTCGACCGCCGGGGACCTGGCCCGGCTGCTCGGCGCGACGCTCGCCGGCACCGCGCCCGGCGCCGACGCGGCCACCCCGCGCTTCACCGAGGACGACCGCAACCGGATCGGCTACGGCTGGTTCACCACCCGGTACGGCGACCGCGAGATCGTCTGGCACAACGGCGCCACCGGCGGCTTCCACGCCTACCTGGGCTTCGAGCGGGCCACCGGGCGGGGCGTGGTGGTGCTCGGCAACACCGCCAAGGGCGTCGAGCCGATCGGGCTGCGGCTGCTCGGCGTGCCGGCGCGGGACGCCGACGGCGACGGCCCGCCGCTACCCGTCTGGATCGGCGCCGGGCTCGCGGTGGTGCTCACCTTCCTCGGCGGGCTGAGCCTGCTCGGCACCACCCGCCGGGCCCCCGACCGGCTGACCCTGGCGCCCGCCGTCGCCTGGGCGGTGCTCTACCCCGCCCTCGGCCACCGGCTGGGCGATTGGTCGATGGTTCCCGGCTGGCTCTGGCCGCTCGGCGCCGGCGTCTCGGCGGCGGGGATCGTCCTGGCCGCGTACCGCTGGCGGGGGTTGCCGTCGCTGGGCGGCGCACCGCCGTGGCGGCGGCTGACCTCGGCGGCGTTCTCGGCCCTCCTGGCGATCCTGGCCATCCTGATCCTCACCGCCTGACCCCCGCCGGCGACCACAAGGTTGGCGGAGGGAAATGCCGGAATCCCCGCCGGCAATCCCATGATCGACGCCGGAGTGGGCGGTGGGCGGGGCTGTTAGAGTCGCGCTGCTCGTCGGTGGGGTGGGAGGGGGCGACGGTGGTGGTGCCGTTCCGTGACGCACTGTCGCAGATGCTCAAGGCGCGCTTCCCGGTCCTCTACGTCGAGTCGTCCGAGGAACAGCGGGTGGTCGCCGAGGTCTGCGCCGTCGCCCGGGACGCCACCCTCGTCCGCACGCCACGGGCGGTGTGGACCTGGTCGCTGACGACGGGGCTCGTGCAACCCGACGGCGTCGCCCGCAAGGGCACCACCGACCCGGAGGACGCGCTGGCCGCCGTGCTGCGCCTCGACCACCCCAGCGTGCTGATCTTCAAGGACCTGCACCCGGCGCACGGCAGCAGCGACCGGCCGGGCACCCCCGGCGTGGTCCGCCGGCTGCGGGACGTGGTGGCGGCCTTCAAGGCCGGCCCGGTGCCGCGCACCCTCGTCCTGGTCTCGCCGGTGCTGCACATCCCGGTGGAGCTGGAGAAGGACGTGACGATCATCGACTTCCCGCTGCCCACCGAGACGGAGATCCGGCGGGTGCTCGACGGCATGATCGCCGCCAACTCCGCCGGCGGCCGGATCCGCGTCGCCCTGGACGACCTCGGCCGGGAACGGCTCGCCAAGGCGGCCCTCGGGCTCACCCTGCACGAGGCGGAGAACGCGTTCGCCCGCGCCATGGTCAACGACGGCGTGCTCGACGGCAGAGACCTCGCGGTCGTGCACGAGGAGAAGCGGCAGACCGTACGCAAGTCGGGGCTGCTGGAGTTCGTCGACGCCCCGGTCGACCTCGCCGACGTCGGCGGGCTGGAGAACCTGAAGCGGTGGCTGGCCAAGCGGGACGGTTCCTGGCTGGCCGAGGCGGCGGCGTACGGGCTGCCCGCGCCCCGGGGCGTCCTGATCACCGGCGTGCCCGGCTGCGGCAAGTCGCTGACCGCGAAGGCGATCGCCTCGGCCTGGGGCCTGCCGCTGCTGCGGCTGGACGTCGGCCGGGTCTTCGCCGGGCTCGTCGGGTCGAGTGAGCAGAACATGCGCACCGCCATCCGGACCGCCGAGGCGACCGCACCCTGCGTGCTGTGGGTCGACGAGATCGAGAAGGGCTTCGTCGGCGGGGCCAACGACTCCGGCACCTCCGCCCGGGTCTTCGGCTCCTTCCTGACCTGGATGCAGGAGAAGTCCCGGCCCGTCTTCGTCATCGCGACCGCCAACGACTTCGAACGGCTGCCCCCGGAACTGCTCCGCAAGGGGCGCTTCGACGAGATCTTCTTCGTCGACCTGCCGACCCGCGCGGAACGCGCGTCGATCTGGCGGGTCCACCTCGCCCGGCGGCTGCGCAACCCGGCCGTCGCCGGTGCCCTGACGCCCGACGACGCCCTGCTCGGCGAACTCGCCGGACTCAGCGAGGGCTACTCGGGGGCCGAGATCGAGCAGGCCGTCGTCGGCGGGCTCTTCGACGCCTTCGCCGAACGGCGTCCGCTGCGCCGCGACGACCTGGTCCGGGCACTGGTCAGCATGGTGCCGCTCAGTGTCACCCAGGCGGAACGCATCGACGCCGTACGCTCCTGGGCCGACGCCCGCGCCGTCGCCGCCACCGCCGCCGAGGACTGGGACCTCGGTGGTCGTCCCGTCGGCCCGGGCGGCGCCCGCCCCGGCGGTCCGGGGCAGCAACGGGGGCAGGGCGGGCGAGCGGTCGAGTTCTAGTCTGTGGGTCGAAACCGAGGGAGGGGGCCCCGATGAGCGTCTCACTGATACTCCTGCCGCTGGCCGTCGCCGCCGTCGCCGCGACGCACGCCGCGACCGCCGGACGGGACGGGGAGGGGCACGTCGTCTGCCAGGTGCAGACCCGGATGCGGGACGAGACGCTGCTCGTCGCCGCGCTGCGCGACACCGGCGCGGTGGTCACCACCGAACCGGACGCCGTCATCGCGGACTGGGCCGACGTGCGGGCCGGCTTCCGGCGCGGCGAGGACGGCATCTGGTCGGCGCACTTCACGGGCGAGGTCGACGAGCCGCGGGCCGTCGAGGCGGTCCGGGCCATCGACGCCGCGTACGGGCGGCAGGTCCAGCGGGCCGTGCTGGAGCGGCTGCGCGAGCAGGCCCCCGCCGCCGGGCTGCGGCTGGAGTCCGAACAGGTCACCGAGGACGCGAGCGTCCGCCTGGTGTTCGCCGTCGAGGGCAGGTCGTGATGGGCGGGCAGCCGCGGATCGTGGTCACCGTGACCAGCGAGGGCGTCGTGAGCGCCGAGACCAGGGACGTGCTCGGCGACGGGTGCCTCGACTACATCGCCGTGCTGGAGGACCTGCTGGCGGCCCGCACGGTACGCAGCGCGTACACCGCCGACCGCGACCGCGCCGCCGTGCCCGAGCGGCAGGAGCAGCGCGATGTCGAACGCGCCTAACCCCGGCTGGCCGCCCCCGGCCGTCCCCCGGCCGAGCACGACGTGGCAGGTGTTGCAGAGCTGGTGGCTGTTGCTGCCCGTCCTCGGATGCAGCTGCCTCGGCGGCTTCGGATTCATCTACGTGGGCCTGCGGGCCCAGCGCGCGGCGTGGTGGCTCCCCGGCATCTTCTACACCGTGGTGGGCTCGGCGGCGTTTCTCGTCGTCGGCGAGTCGGACCAGGAGAGCGCCCTCAGCGACTGGGCGGTCGGCGTGCTCCTGGCCGTGTGGATCGCCAGCATCCTGCATGCCGCGCTGATCAATCCGGCGTGGCTGCGCTGGCTCACGGACCGCCGCGCCAGGTTCGCGGCGACGGCGTGGCCCGGCGGCGCGTACCCGCTGGCTCCGCTGCCCGGGGCGGCTCCCCCCGCCGGCCCGATCCCCCATCCCTACCCGGGCATGTCCCCGACGTATCAGCCCGGTTCGACGGCGGGCTACCCGTCCCCGGCCTACCCGCCGGGGTACCCGCCCGCGTCGCCCGCCTATCCGCCGGGTTCGCCGGCGTACCCGCCGGGGTCGTCGGCCTACCCGCCCGAGTCGTCCTACCCGCCGGGGTCGCCGTCCTATCCGTCCGCGTCGTCGTCCTACCCGCCGGGGTCGCCGTCCTATCCGCCCGCGTCGTCGTCCTATCCGCCGGGGTCGCCGGTGTACCCGCCCGCCTCTACGACGGGACATCCGCCCACGTCGACGGGGTATCCGCCGCTGGCGGCCGACCCGACGTTGGCGCCGGCCGTCGACCCCTTTCCCACCGGGCCGATCACGTCGCTTCCGTGGCAGCCGGACGCGCCGGCCCCGGGGCAGCCGGACGCGCCGGCCTCCGGGCCGCCGGCCGGACCGCCGATCGACGTCAACGCGGCCGGGCCGGGCGACCTCGCGGCGCTGCCCGGCTTCGACCCGCAGCGCGCCCGGCAGGTGCTGGCCGAGCGGGAGCGGCGCGGGTCCTTCGGCAGCCTGGCCGAGTTCGCCGCCGCCGCCAACCTGGCCCCCCACGAGTACGCGCGCCTGCGCGACGCCGTGGAGTGCGTCCCGCCCGCCGGGCCGGCGCCCGACCGGCCGCCGCCCGGCCGGGTCCTCGATGTCTGACGAGGGTCCAGGGCCGCGCCCGCCGGTGGGGGTGGAGACGGTGGCGGTGGCGCGCTTCCTGGCCGCCACCCGCGCCGAGGGCCCGGGCGAGCGGACGGCCGTCTGGGTGCAGGGCTGCGCCATCCGCTGCCCCGGCTGCTTCAACCCGCACCTGTGGAGCTTCCGGGGCGGGGACCGGGTCGCCCCCGCCGACCTGGTGCGCCGGGCGCTCGACGCCGGCACCGAGGGGCTGACCCTGCTGGGCGGCGAGCCCTTCGACCAGGCCGCCCCGCTGGCGGCCGTCGCCGCCGGGGTACGCGCCGCCGGGCGTTCGGTGATGACCTTCACGGGCTACACCCGGGCGCAGTTGCACCGGGCGGTCGACGCCGGCCGGGACGACGTCGCGGCGCTGCTGGCGGCGACCGACCTCCTCGTCGCCGGGCCGTTCCTGGCCGATCGGATCGACACCGGGCGGCCCTGGGTGGGTTCCACCAACCAGGAGTTCGTGCTGCTCGGCGACCGCTTCCCGGGACTGCTCGACGAGGTGTCGCACAGCCCGGACCGGGTCGAGGTGACCGTCGACGCCGCCGGCCGGATCGCGGTGAACGGCTGGGCCGAGGTCGACGCGCTCGACGAACTGCTGGCGTCGGTGACCAGCCCTCGGCCCCGGCCCGCGGGCGTACCCCGGCGAGGGTAGCCGCGCCGGTCCGGCCGGGAGCGCCCCGTGCCGGGCCGCGGCACCCGGCTCACTCGGCGATCGGCAGCACGACCTCGTTGTGGCGCAGGAACCACGGCTTCCACGGCGGATCGAAGCGGGCGTACCGGACCGCGCCGGTGGGGCGCAGCCCGGCCGCGGTGACCGCCCGGCCCAGCGCGGTCGCCCGCCGGTCGAACGCCCGGGCCGTCCAGCGGCCCGCGAAGCGCGTCGCGGCGGCGAGCTGTGCCGGGACCAACCGGGTGCGCACCCGGGGGTCCGCCGGCTCGGGCAGCGTGTCGGCGGTGAGGCCCGCCGGCATCACGAGCCACACCAGCCAGCGGCCCGGCCGGTCCCCCTCCTCCTGCACGAACGGGACCGTCATCGCGATCGTCTGCGAGCCCGTCTCCCGGTCGGTCGCCCGCCGCGCGCGGTTGGCACCGCGCAGGTACGCGCCCAGCGGCCGGAAGGCGTCCCGGGCGGCCTGCTCGAACGCGCCCTCCGCCCGCACCTCGGCGACCAGGTGGGCCGGGTAGCGGCGCAGCTCGAAGCCGGGGTGCCGGGCCACCACCCGGTACGGCTGCTGCTCGGTCATCGCGCGCTCCCCGTGCCCCGGGCCCCGTCGGGAGCAACGCTACCGGCCCTCGACCTCCGGCTCAGCCGAAGTCGCGTCCTCCGACCTGGTGCGCGGGGCGGCACGGGTCAGCCGCCAGTACTGCCGCCGGCCGTCGTCGCGGACCACCACCCCGGTGCGGCCCAGTTCGCCGCGCAGCTCCCGGGCCTCGCCACCCCGGTCGGCGTCGAGCGCCCGCTGCCGGGCCCGCAGCAGCGCGTCCGCGCCGGTCGGCAGCCCCGGCAGGTCCGGCACCCACCGCCGGTACGCGTCCCGGTGCGGGTCGCCGTCGGTCCACGGCCAGCCGTGCGTCCGGAAGGCGTCGCGCAGCCGGTCGACGGCCAGGTCCGACCGCTCCCGGACCAGTTCCTCGTCGTCCGCGCCGAGCAGCACCAGGTCCTTGCCGTCGACGAAGACGGCGCGCACCGGTCGCCGCCCGACCTGCCGGTCCTTGCGGTCGCGGCGCAGCCGGACCCGTTCGGTGTCGACGGTGACGGCGAGCCGTTCGGCGGTGCCGACGGCGGCGACCAGCAGGCCGCCCAGCGTGCCGACGGCCAGCCCGCCGATGCCGGCCTGCGGGTCCGGCAGCCGGGCGACCAGCTCGAACAGGTCCTGCGCGGGGGCCCAGGACAGCCCGGCGATCCACTCCGCGCCGGCGACGAGCAGCCACCCGGCGCCCGCGCCGAGTGCCGGGAACCCGCCCCAGAGGATCGCCAGTTCCGCCGCGCCGCCGTCGACGACGGTGGGCGCACCGTAGCCGTCCACCGTCAGGACACCTCGCGCCGCAGCGTGCGGATCAGCCCCGCGACCAGCGGCACGGCCAGCCAGACCAGCAGCGACACGGCGAACCGTCCCCACTGCCCGGCGGTGACGTCGGGCGTGAGCAGCGGCTCCATGGTGCGGCCCGTGTCCAGCCAGCCCGCCGGGCCGCGCAGCGGCCGGATCATCTCGCCGAGGATCGACCAGACGGTCGGCAGCAGCAGGTAGCCGACGATCGCCAGCGGGGTGTTGAGCAGCAGCAGGCCGAAGCCGGCCCCCATCAGCACGTTGGCCACCTGGAGCGCCACGGCGTGCAGCACCAGGGCCCACTCCATGCGCCAGGTGCCGGCGCCGCCGGTGGCCGCGGCGACGAGCGTGCCGGCGGCGGCCACGCCGAGGCTCACCAGCACCGACGCCAGGGCCGCCAGCACCATCGCGACCAGCTTCGCGACGATCACCCGGCCCCGCCGGGGCACCAGGGCGAACGTGGTGAGCGCCGTGCGCTGGGACCACTCCCCGGTGATCGACAGGATGCCCAGCACGGGCAGCAGCAGGCCGATCGGCAGCATCGAGGGGAGGAAGAAGTTGGGGAAGGTCTGCTCGGCGTCGTCCGACCAGATCAACTGGACCACCACGAGGGCGGCGGCGAGCAGCCCGATGGTGATCAGCAGCCAGAGCCCGGCCCGGGTGTCGACGAGCTTGCGCAGCTCCACGCCGGTGAGCCGGAGCAGCGACGGCCGGCGTACGCCGGAATGGCGCTGGGGCGCGGTGGTGGCGGGCGGGCTGGCGGTGGTGGCGGTGGTCATCGGACGGCCTCCTGGGTCGACGCGCCGGCGGTCAGGGTGAGGAAGAGCTGTTCCAGGCCGCCGCTGCCGGCGGACCGCAGTTCGGTGAGGGCGACGCCGGCGTCGGCGGCGGCCTGCCCGACCGCCTCGGCGTCGGCGTGGACCAGCAGCCCCTCGGTGCCCTCGGTGGCCGTCAGCCCGGCCCGCTCCAACGCGCCGCGCAGCGCCCCGCCGTCGCGGGCCCGCACCAGCGTCCCGCCGCCGGCCAGCAACTCGGCCTTGTCGCCCTGGGCCACGATCCGGCCGCCCCCGATGACCACCAGCTGGTCCGCGACCGCCTCCACCTCGCGCAGCAGGTGGGAGGAGAGCAGCACGGTGCCGCCCCGGTCGGCGAAGTCGCGCAGCAGGCCGCGCATCCAGAAGATCCCCTCCGGGTCCAGGCCGTTGGCCGGCTCGTCGAGGATCAGCACCCGGGGGTCGCCCAGCAGCGCGTGCGCGAGGCCGAGCCGCTGCCGCATCCCCAACGAGTACGCCCGGAGGCGGCGCTTCGCCGCGACCTCGTTCAGCCCGACCAGGTCGAGCTTGGTGGCGACCTGCCGGCGGTCCACGCCCATGGTGGCCGCGGCCACGGTCAGCGCCTCCCGCCCGGTGCGCCCGGCGTGCTGGGCCGAGGCGTCCAGCAGCACGCCGACCTCCCGCCCTGGGTTGGGCAGTTCCCGGTACGGCCGGCCGCCGACCGTCGCGCCGCCGCCGCTGGGCGGGGTGAGCCCGCAGATCATCCGCATGGTGGTGGACTTGCCGGCGCCGTTCGGTCCCAGGAAGCCGGTGACGGTGCCCGGCTCGCAGCGGAACGACACGTCGTCGACGGCGGTGTGCCGCCCGTACCGTTTGGTGAGGTGTTCCACGCTGATCATGCCGGCCACGCTGCCGGAGCCACCCGGTCGCGCGCTGCGGCCGACGGTCTCGTCCGGCGGCTACCTTGGTCGACGCCAGGGTCTCGACTTTGGTAGCTGGTCGGTTCGCCGGGCGGCTGCCTAGCATGGTCGCGTGACCAGTGCCGCCGTACCGGAGCACCCCTGGCTGCTGCCGGGGGCGCTGAGCGTCGATCCGGCGGCGCGGGTGGGGCGGGGGCCGCGTCGCACCACCCGCGACTGGGTGGTGGACGGCTTCTGCTTCCTGCTCTCCCTCGGCTGGGTCCTGCTCGCCACGGCCGACGCGGCCTCGGCCGACCCGGAGTTCGCCACGCCGCTGCCGCAGCGCTGGATGGTCCCGGTCGACGCCCTGCTCGGGCTCGCCTGCTGCGCGCTGATCTGGCTGCGGCGCCGGTGGCCGGTGGGGCTCGCCGTCGCGACCGTGCCGCTGACGCTGTTCTCGATGGCGGCGGCGATCCCGCTGCTGATCATCTACTTCACCGTGGTGGTGCACCGGCGCACGGCCGTCGCGCTGGGATTGACCGCCGCCGGCCTGGTCACCAACTTCGCCTTCAGCTACCTGCGCCCGGACCCGCAGATGCCGTACTGGGCGACCACCGTCTGGGGGGTGGTGCTCAGCCTCTCCGTGCTGGCGTGGGGGATGTTCGTCCGGGCCCGGCGGCAGCTCGTCGTGTCGCTGCGCGAGCGCGCCGAGCGGGCCGAGGCGGAGCAGCAGTTGCGGGTGGCGCAGGCCCGGCACCTGGAGCGCACCCGCATCGCCCGCGAGATGCACGACGTGCTGGCGCACCGGATCTCGCTGCTCAGCCTGCACGCCGGCGCGCTGGAGTTCCGGCCGGACGCGCCGCCGGAGGAGGTGGCGCGGGCGGCCGGGGTGATCCGGGGCAGCGCCCACGCCGCGTTGCAGGATCTGCGCGAGGTGATCGGGGTGCTCCGCGCGGAGACCACCGCCGAGGAGGATCCCGAGCGACCGCAGCCCACCCTGGGCGATCTGCCGGCGCTCGTCGAGGAGTCCCGGTCGGCCGGGGCGCGGATCGGCGTCCGCGAGGTGGTCACCTTGGCGGAACGGGTGCCCGCTGCGGTGGGGCGCAGCGTCTACCGGATCGTGCAGGAGGGGCTCACCAACGCCCGTAAGCACGCCGCCGGCGCGGCGGTCACCGTCGACGTGGCCGGCGCCCCCGGCGACGGGCTGACCGTGGAGATCCGCAACCGGTGGCCGGTCGGCGGCATCGCCGGCCCGGAGATCCCCGGCGCCGGCACCGGCCTGGTCGGCATCGCGGAGCGGGTCAGCCTGGCCGGCGGCCGGCTGGAGTACGGGCGGGACGACGCGGGCGACTTCCGGCTGGCCGCCTGGCTGCCGTGGCCGGCGTGAGCGGGCCGGGCCCCGACCCCGGCCGGCCGGTACGGGTGCTGCTCGTCGACGACGACGCGCTGGTGCGGGCCGGCCTGTCGATGATCCTCGGCGGGGTGCCGGACCTGCTCGTGGTCGGGGAGGCCGCCGACGGCAGCGAGGTGCCCGCCGCCGTGGCCGCCTGCGCGCCGGACGTGGTGCTGATGGACATCCGGATGCCCCGGCTCGACGGTCTCGCGGCCACCGAGGCGCTGCGCGCGTCGCCCGACCCGCCCGAGGTGCTGGTGCTGACCACCTTCGACGCCGACGAGCAGGTGCTCCGGGCGTTGCGGGCGGGGGCCGGCGGGTTCCTGCTCAAGGACACCCCGCCGGCCGAGATCGTGCGGGCGGTGCGCCGGGTGGCGGCGGGCGAGGCGATGCTCTCCCCGGCGGTGACCCGCCGGCTGATCGACCACGTGACCGCGCCGGGCGCGGCGGGCGGCCCCGACCCGCGCCGGGAGCGGGCGCTGCGGCAGCTCGCCGGGCTCAGCGACCGGGAACGCGAGGTCGCGGTGGCGCTCGGGCAGGGCCGGACGAACGCGGAGATCGCCGCCGAGCTGTTCATGAGCGTCGCGACCGTCAAGGCGTACGTGTCGCGGCTGCTGGTGAAGCTCGGCCTGAACAACCGGGTCCAGGTCGCCCTGCTGGTACACGACGCCGGCCTCGTCTGAGGCGCGATTGAACCTTCCGGGGGCGGGGGCCGTACCAGTCGCCGAGGATGCGGTGCGGCGGGTCAGCCGCACCGCTGCCGGAGCCACGGGAGGCCTGCCGTGCGGGTTGGTGAGCAGTCGACGGATCCCATCGACCAGATCCTGGGCGAGGTGCCGGTGCCGGCGCCCCTGACCCCCGAGGACGTCCGGCTCGCGGTCCGGGCGGTGGTGGTGCACGCCGCCGAGGAGTGGCCGGCCGGGCCGCTGTGCCGCAACGACGGCGCGACGTACCCGTGCCGGCTGCACCGCTGGGGCCGGCGGGTGCTGGCGCGGCACGGGCTCAACGAGCGACAGATCGACGCCCTGGTGCGGCACGGCAACCCCTTCGTGCACGTGCCGTTCCCGTTCACGGTGACCGGCCCCGCGCCGACCACCCGCGCACCACGTACCACCGGCGGGCACCCGGGCGGCCCGCGCGCGGTCGCGCCCGGCGCCCGTCCCGCCGCCCCCGCCCGGCCGGTGGCTCCCCCCGCCCCCGCGCCGCGCTGGCCCCGGGCGAGCTGAGCGGATTCGTCCGCCGGCGGGGCCGCCGGTCCCCGGCACGCCGGGCGGAGGTACGCCCGCTCGGCGGGACCCGGGGACACGACGCCGGCCCGGTGCGCGGGGTGGCACCCGCGCCCGGGCCGGCGTCGTCGTTCGTCCGGCTCTGCGTGGCCTGTCCGGACCGGCTCGGCGCGTGGTGCCTGTCCGCCCGGTTCGGCGTGGCCTGTCCGACCGGCTCAGTCGCGGCCGGCGCCGATGCCGCAGTCCGGCGCGGACCAGCTGGTGGTGTTCGAGGTGTCGTCGCTGTTGTTCTCCCGCCGCGAGTCCACGTGCACGTGGTCGTCGTGGTCCGGGTAACCGGGACCGTAGATCCCGCTGAAGCCCCGGTTGCGGGCGTCGCGGGCGATCTGGCACAGCGAGCTGGTGCGCGACACCACGTCGGCGGCGTTGCCGTAGAGGTGCTGGCTGTCGGACGCCCCGCCGACCTGGTTGTTGCAGGCGCGGCTGCGGAAACCGCTGCTGACGAGGAGGGGCTTGTCGCCGAGGCTGCGCCGCAACGCCTCCAGCTTCCACATCGTGCGCAGCGCGTTCTGCCGGGTCTGCGCGGCGGAGAGCGGACCGCCGCTCCAGCCCCCGCGACCGCAGCCGTCGTCCATCTCGCTGTAGCTGAAGTGCCGTGGCGTGCAGTCGTCGTCCTGGAGGTCGTAGAGCTTGCCGTACGTCTGCGGTCCGGCGATGCCGTCGGCGCGCAGCCCGTACGCGGCCTGGAACCGCTTGACCGCGGCGGCGGTCTTCGGTCCGTAGCGGCCGTCGTTCTCCACGATGTCCCGGTTGCCGGCCCACCCGGCGACCCGGATCTGCAACTGGCGGACGTCGTCGCCGGAGCGCCCCTGGTAGAGGTTGCGCTGCCACGTGTAGCAGCCGTCGGCATGGGCCGCTGGCGCGGCGACCACCGTGGCGACAGCGGCTGCCGGCAACGCCAGGGCGAATGCGACAGCCGCCCGTTTCAGGGTGTTAACGCGCACAGAAGTCCTCCCGATAGGAGTGGGAATGGGGTGGCATCCGGGACATCGGCCTGCCCGTCCCGCATTTCCACCCTGGCAGGCCGACGGATGGTTCGCGGCGATTAACGAGAATTGTCCTCACGATTCGCCGTTCCTGGGTGTTGCCTGGGCATTACGCGAATTGCGAAACGCCCATTGATCGGCAACAGGCCACAGGAAAGCGCGAACCGCACGCAAGGCCGCAGGTCGGCACGCGCCGGGTGATGTTCTCCCGCCGGCCCGACCCGGTAACGTCAGCGCCGGCGGGACCGGGGGAGGGGGCGGCATGGCACGTGGTGGCGTCTTCTGCATCGAGGGCCAGTGGCACCGCGACCTCAACGAGCGCGGCTCCGTCCTGCCCACCCTGGAACTGCTCGAACGGCTCGGGAAGATACGTTTCATCCACAAGGACGCGGCCACCCGCGACGAACTCTTCTACTTCGTCGACCGCTGGCTGCTCAAGCAGTACGCCGACCACCGGGTCGGCTTCTTCGCCATGCACGGGGAGCCGAGTCGGCTCTGCCTCACCGACTGGGAATCGGTGGCGCTCGCCGACGTCGCCGAGCTGATGGCGGGCCGCTGCGAGGGTCGGCGGCTCTATTTCGGCAGCTGTTCGGTGCTGCGCGCCTCCGACGCGGTGCTGCGGGACTTCCTCGACGCCACCGGAGCGGCCCTGATCTGCGGGTACACCCGGGAGGTGGACTGGGTCGAGTCGGCCGCCTTCGAGACCGTCCTGCTCGACGTGCTGGCCAACGGGCAGCGCCACAACGCCGCCGAGCTGCGGATGGGCTCCGCGCACTGGGCGCCCCTCGCCTCGTACCTCGGCTTCCGGGTGATCTACGCCAACGGCCGCGCCTGGCGGCCCTCGGTCCGCCCCCGGGTGCCGGCCCAGCCCGCCGCCAACCGCGCCGCCCCGCGACCCCGCTGAGGCCGCCGCGCGATCCCGGTGTGCGTCGGGCCCGTTCCGTCCGGTGCGGTCGCCGTGCGACGGAAGCCCTGGTAGGAACGAACGATGGCACGCAGCATCGCGACGAACACCCGGATCGACCGGGCCGGGCTGACCGAGTTCCTCCGACCGCGGCACCGGGTGGTGCTCATGACCACCCGCGCCGACGGTCGGCCGCAGTCGTCCCCGGTGTCCGCCGGGGTGGACGGCGAGGGCCGGTTGGTGATCTCCACCTATCCCGAGCGGGCCAAGGTCGCCAACATCCGCCGCGACCCACGGGTGTCGGCGTGCGTGCTCTCCGACGACTGGAACGGCCCGTGGGTGCAGCTCGACGGCACCGCCGAGGTGCTGGACCTGCCGGCGGCGCTGGAGCCGCTCGTGGAGTACTTCCGCTGCATCTCGGGCGAGCACCCGGACTGGGACGAGTACCGGGCGGCGATGGTCCGCCAGGGCAAGTCGCTGATCCGGGTCACCATCGACGCCTGGGGCCCGATCGCCACCGGCGGCTTCCCCGCCCGCCTCGCCGACTGATCCAGCGCCCACGGCACCGCTGCGGCCGCCCCGCGCCACTCAGTACGCGGCGGTGAAGCGGGCGTTCTCGTGACGCGGCTGTTCGATCTCGTCCACGATCGCCACCGCCAGGTCCTCGTAGCTGAGCACCGAGCGGCCCTCGTGGTCGGTCACCGGCTGGTCGCCGCCGGTGCGGTAGTGCCCGGTGCGCTCGCCCGGATGGAACTCCAGCGGCGGCGGCGAGACGTACGTCCAGGTCACCCCGTCGGCCGAGGAGCGGTAGAAGTCGAGGGCCTCGGCCTGCCCCCGCGCTGCCTCGCGGTACTCCTCGGGGAAGTCCGGCTCGTCGAGGTAGCGGGTGCCCTTCGGGGTGAGCAGGGTCGAGCCGCCGCCCACGTGGATGATCCGGGGCGCGGCCGGCATGCCGCGCAGCGCGCCGACCAGGTTGCGCGCCGCGTCGAGCCACAGGGCGTGCTCACCGCCGCCGATCGCCACCACCATGGCGTCCGTGTCGGGCGCCAGTTCCCGTACGCTCCGCTCGCTGGTGGCGTCCCCGGTGACCACCGTGACCGCCGGCGGCAGGTACGAGGTGGCCTCCGGCCGGCGCACCGCCGCGGTGACCCGGTGCCCCCGGCCCACCGCCTCGGCGGCGATCCGCGATCCCGCGGTGCCACCCGCGCCGAACACGACGATGTTGCTCATACCGCCTCCCGCCAGGCCCGTCCGGCCCGGCGGACGTGGCTCGTCTCCAGGCTATTGACCGGCGACATCGCGCGCTGGCGGACCGTGGATCCCGCGCGGCGCAACCGCCCCTTGCGTCGTCGCACGCTTCGGGGTGCACTGGTGTCGGACCGTGACGTTGGAGGCGGGGTGGCGCCATGACGGAGCAACGTGACCCGCCCGAAGCGCCGACCGGGCGTCCCGGTCCGGTGGAGGGGCAGTCGGAGGGGCCGAGGCCGGCCCGGTCCGACCGGGTGCGGGCACTGGTGCGCCGGCTCTCGCCTGCCGGGCCGCCCGCCGGCCGCTGGTTCGCCGGGGTCCTCGCGGCCGTCGTCACGGCGATGCTGACCGCCTGGCTCCTCGCCTGGGGACTCCTTCCCGTCACGCCCCCGCCGCCTCCGCCCGACCCCGACGCGCTGCCGTTCACGGTCGCGGTCCGCGTCGGCCACGACCCGCCGGACGGCTGGGTGGTCGAGGCGCCGTTGGCGCACGTCCCCGCACGGCCGGCCTGGTCGGAAGACTGGTCGCGGTGGGCCAGGGATGCCGCCGCAGTGCCGGCCTCCCGGCAGCACGTCTCCTTCACGGTGCAGGGGGTCGACGAGGCCCAGGTGACCCTCACCGACCTGCGGGTGCGGGTGGTGGCGCGGCGTCCCGCCCTGCGGGGCGTGTTCGCCGCCCCGGGCGGAGGCGGCCCGACGGCCTACCGGTGGGTCCACGCGACCCTGGACGAGGATCCTCCCCTGCTCACGGCCGGCCTGTTCGAGGAGGGCGAGGAGTTCGTCCCCGAGCACGAGCGCAGGGAGATCCGCTTCCCGTACCGGGTGTCCCTGTCCGACGCCGAGACGTTCCTCGTCATCGGCTACACGGAGAACTGCGACTGCGACTGGAAGGTCGAGGTGGACTGGGCTGCGCAGGGACGCATCGGCACCGTCACGGTCGACGACGCGGGACGCCCCTTCCGGGTCACCGGCACGACCGGGGTGCGCACGGAGTGCTGGACGTCCCCGGACGGGACGGAGGAGTGCCGGCAGCGGTGACCCGGCTCAGTCGACCAGGGCGGAGTAGACGAGCTGCCGCAGCTGCGGCCGGATCGGGTAGGTGCTCGACGGCATGAGCTGGGTGAAGAACAGGGCCGTGACCTCCTCGGCCGGGTCGACCCAGAAGGCCGTGCTCGCCACGCCGCCCCAGTAGTACTCGCCGGGGCTGCTCGGCACCCGGCTCGGCACGGGGTCGTCAACCACGGCGAAGCCGAGCCCGAAGCCGATCCCGTCGAGGGTGGTCTCGGCGAAGCCACCGGCGGAGAGGGTCTCCAGGTCCTGCCCGCCGGGCAGGTGGTTGCGGGTCATGAAGCGCACCGTGCGCGGCCCCAGCAGGCGGGCCCCGTCCAGCTCGCCGCCGCGCAGCAGCATCTGGGTGAACCGGTGGTAGTCGGCGGCGCTGGAGATCAGGCCACCGCCGCCGGAGAGCAGCAGCGGCTTCTCGTACGCCAGGGCGCCCAGCTTGTCGTAGCGGAACGCGCGGCCGGTGCGCGGGTCGGGCGCGTAGAGGGCGGCGAGCCGGTCGGCGGCGTCGCCCTCGGCCCACCAGTGCGTGTCGGTCATGCCCAGCGGGCGGAAGATCCGGTCGGCGAAGAAGGCGTCCAGGCTCTGCCCGGAGACCACCTCCACGAGCCGGCCGAGCACGTCGGTGGCGACCGAGTAGCCCCACGCGGTGCCGGGCTGGAACAGCAGCGGCAGCTCGCCGAACGCCTGGCAGGCCGTCGCCAGGTCGACGTCCGCCGGCGGGTACAGGTCGTAGCCGGCGGCCCGGTAGATGCCGTCGACCACCGAGGTCTGCATGAAGCCGTACGTCAGGCCGGCGGTGTGGGTGAGCAGGTGCCACACCCGGATCGGCTCGACCGCCGGCACCGTGAAGGGCTTGAGCGCCGAGCCCTTGGAGTAGACCCGCAGGTCCGCGAACTCGGGCAGCCACCGGCTGATCTCGTCGGTCAGCTCGAAGCGGCCCTCCTCCCACAGGATCATCGCGGCGACGGAGGTGACCGGCTTGGTCATCGAGTAGATGCGCCAGAGCGTGTCCGCCTCGACGGGCCTGCCCGCCTCCGCGTCGCGCAGCCCGTACGTCGACGAGTGGGCGATTTCGCCGCGGCGGGTGACCAGCACCTGCCAGCCGGCGAGGCGACCGTCGTCGACGTACCTGCCGAAGTGCTCGTCGATGCGCGCCAACCGCGCCGGGTCGAAGCCGATCTGGTCCGGGTCGATGCTGCGTGCCACACTCACGTCGCCGAAACTACTAGCCGGTACGCCTCGCCGGAAGGGGCAGCCCGCCGTTGTCCCAACACCTCGATAGCCTGGCCCGATGCCCGAGCTGACCGAGGACGAGACCTTCCGCAACGAGGACTGGTACGCCGAGGAGCTGGTGGACCGGCACTTCGTCCGCTGCACGTTCTTCGACGTCGACCTGTCCGAGGCGGTGAGCCGGGGCGCGGTCTTCGACGGCTGCACCTTCGGCAACACGCGCTTCAACTCCTCCCGGCACACCGACTCGGCCTTCACCCGCTGCACCTTCCAGCGGTGCAACCTCTTCGAGGCGGAGTTCACCGGCTGCAAGCTCGTGGGCAGCACCTTCACCCAGTGCGACCTGCGACCGCTGACGGTCGCCGGCGGCGACTGGTCGTTCGTCGCGCTGCCCGGGGCCGACCTGCGCGGGGTCCGCATCACGGACGTGCGGATGCGCGAGGCGGACCTGACCGGGGCCAACCTGACCGGGGCCACGGTGACCGGCGTCGACCTCTCCGCCGCGCAACTGCACCGCTGCCGGCTGACCGGGGCCGACCTGCGCGGCAGCGACCTGACCGCGCTCGACCCGACGGCGGTGGAGCGGGCCGGGGCGATCGTCGACGCCGCGCAGGCCATGGTGATCGCGCAGGCGCTGGGCTTCGAGATCCGCTGAGAGAGCCGACCCCGGGCGTCCGGATCGCCTGCCGGGCCGGCGGCACCGACCCGAGACCACCGTCCTGGTCGATGTCCGCTACCGTCCGGTGACGAACTGGACACGCCCGTCCGTCCGGCGCGACGGACGTGGCGGTGCGGGCGCGGGCCGCCCACAATGGACGTCCGCGTCCGGCCGGGGCCGGTGGGGAGTGGAGGGCCCGTGGCGGAGGAAGACCTCACCCGACAGCACATCCGGCCGTCGGGACACGGCGACCCGGCAGCCCCGCCCGGGACCCGGCAACCGCCCCTTCCGCCGGCCGGGCACACCCGCACCTGCCTGCGGCGGCTGGCCCGGGCCAGGCAGCGCCGCCGGTGGGCCGTCGAGGGGATCGCCGTGGTCGCCTGCCTGGTCGCCCTCGTGTCGTACCTGACCGCCGGCGACCCCGAGCCGGGCGGGGAGACCGTCGGCGACGTACCGGCGGACGCCGGCCGGCCGAGCGGCTTTCCCGGGGTGGAGGGGCGCGACCTCGACGCCGGCCTGGTCTCGCCCGGGCTGCGGCCCCGGCAGCGTCCGCCGAGCCCGTCCCCGACGCCACCCACGCCACCCACGCCACCCACGCCGTCGACGTCGGCGCCACCGGTGCGGGCGGTGCTCGCCGCCAGCATGGCCGAGGCGCCGGGCGAGGTCGACCTGACCACGGTGGGCCGCCGCGACTGGCTCCACTGGGGCCTGCGCGGCGCGGAGTCGACGGTCCGCAAGCGCGGCGGCTCCGGCGAGATCCGCGACGAGGGCGGCACCGGCCGGCGGGGCGGCTGGGACGACAACCAGGAGAGCTTCAGCTGGCGTGACGGCAGCCCGGTGGCGTCGGCGAGCGGTTCGCCGCACGGGGTCTACCGGTGCGGCGCCGGCAGCGGCTTCACGCTCGCGGTGGCCGCCGACGGCCAGGCGCGCACCGTCCGGCTGTACGGCGGGGTGTGGATGGCCCGGGGCCGGCTGGACGCCCGCCTGTCCGTCGGTGGTCCGAGCCGGACCCTGCGGATCGAGGACCGGCACACCAGCCGGTCCACCGAGTTCACCATCCGGTTCCAGGCGCCGAAGGGCAGCCGGCTGGTGCTGACCTGGACGGTGGAGCAGGCGTTCAGTGACGACTGCGGCAACGTCGGCGTCCAGGCGGTCGCGCTGGGATGACCCGGGTGCCCGGGCGGCCCCGTTCGCCCGGCGACCGGCCGCTGCCCGGAGTAGCGTGATCGCGACGACCGGGTGCGCGAGGGCGAACGGGAGGGCCGATGGGCGAGCAGGTGCTGGACAGCCCGCACGGCTGGGTGGCCGACCACATCCGGCGGTACGTCGAGACCGGCGGCGCCGAGGGGCACGAGTGGCAGCCCGGGGTCTTCACGCTGCTGCTGACCACCCGGGGACGGCGCAGCGGGAAGCTGCGCCGCACCGCGCTGATCTACGGCCGCGACGGCGACGCCTACCTGGTCGTCGCCTCGCAGGGCGGCGACCCGAAGCACCCGGCCTGGTACCTCAACCTGCTCGACGAGCCGCTGGTCGAGGTGCAGGTGGGCGCCGAGCGGTTCACCGCGCGGGCGCGTACCGCGACGGCGGGGGAGAAGCCGCGCATGTGGTCCACGATGGCCGCCATCTGGCCGGCGTACGACGAGTACCAGGAGAAGACCGACCGGGAGATCCCCGTCGTCGTGCTCGACCGCGTCTGAGCGGGGCGACCCGCCGTCGTTACCCCACGGGTAATCGACGCCGGGCACGCGCCGGCGGGAGACTCGGCGTACCGCCCCGGTCGTCCGGCCGGGCGGACCGGCTCCCGGGAGGCACCATGCCCGCGTTCGCGCTCGCCCACCTCTACGACACCCCGGCCCACGAGGACATCCTCACCTACATCGAGCGGATCCAGGCCACGCTGGACCCGTTCGGCGGCCGGTTCCGGGTGCACGGCGCCGAGGTGGAGGTCAGGGAGGGCGACTGGCCGGGCACCGTGGTCATCATCGAGTTCCCCGACCTGGACCGGGCCCGGGCCTGGTACGACTCGCCGGCGTACCAGGAGATCCTGCCGCTGCGCACCCGGCACATCCCGGGTGCGGCGCTGATCGTCGACGGCGTTGCCCCCGACTACGACCCCCGCCGGACGGCCGCCCGGCTGCGGGAGCGGGCGGCCGGCTGACCGGCGGCTCCGCCCCGACGGCGGTCCCGCCCGGACCGCCGTCCGGTGCCGGCGGGCGGGTCCGTGTCCACCCTGCGGGACAGTTTGTCCGTCGCGCCGCGTCGCGTCTGTCGTAACTTTCTGCTGTCCATCTCCGACCATCCCTTGTGGAGGCCACACCGATGAGCAGCGTCACCGCCCGCACCGTCCGTCCGACCGCCCCCCGGGGCGCCGGGGAGCCGTCCGGGGAGGTGCTCCGGGATATCCCGCTGCCGCCGTACGTGACCGTCGAGGACGCCCAGTTCGCCGTGCGGGCGGTCGTGGTGCACGCGCCCCGGCACTGGTCCGGCGGGACGGTCTGCCGCAACGACGCCAGCCCGCACCCGTGCCGGCTGCACCGCTGGGGAGCCCGGGTGCTGGCGCAGCGCGGCCTGCGTCCCGCCGAGATCGCCGCGCTGATCGAGCGCGGCGACCCGGCGGCCGAGCTGCCGCACCGCCCCGGCGCCTGAGCGCCGGCGGGGCCCCCGCACCGGGCCCCGCCGGCCGGTCAGCAGGCGTTCGGCTTGACCCAGGCGCACTCCAGGCCCTCCGGGACCCGGGGGGTGTCGGGCGCCGTCGGGGCCGCGGCCCGCGCGCCGGTCACGCCCCTGCCCGTGTACGAGGCCAGGGCGATCGCGATCTGGTCCTCCAGCGTCTTCACGGAGGAGGCCAGGTAGTTGTTGAGCAGGATCGAGAACGCCAGCACCCGCCCGTCGGCGTCGGTGACGTAGCCGGAGAGGCCGGAGACGCCGGTCAGGCTGCCGGTCTTGGCGTGCACGTTGCCCGCCGCCGCCGTGCCCCGCATCCGGCTGCGCAGCGTGCCGCCGACGAACCGGTCCGCCTCGCCGGCGACCGGCAGGGCCGCGTACCAGGTGTCGAACCAGGGCTCGTCGCGCACGGCGGTGAGCAGGTCCACGAACTCGTCGGCGGGGATCAGGTTGCGCCGGGAGAGCCCGGAGCCGTCGCGCTGGCGCAGCGTGCCGGTGTCCATCCCGGCGTCGGCGACGTACTCGCTGATCGCGGTCAGCCCGGCCGACCAGGTGCCGGAGCCGGAGAGCACCCGGCCGATCTCCTTGGTCAGCACCTCGGCGTGCCCGTTGTTGGACAGCTTGAGGAACGGCACCATCAGTTGGGCCAGGGGCATCGAGCGGTGCCGCGCCACCTCGGCTGCGCCCTCCGGGGTGGCCTGGCCGAGCACCGTCTGACCGAGCACCCGTACGCCGTGCCGGCGCAGCGCCGACCGGAAGACGTCTGCGGCGTAGCCGGTGGGCTCCCAGACGCTGACCCAGTCGTTCGCCGGCGTGGCGCCGAGCGCGATCTGCCCGGTCACCACGACCGTGTTGCTGCCGTGCGCGCGCTCGAAGGAGACCGACGTCTCCCCGCCGGCGACCGTCTCGGCCCGGTTGTCGATCTTCAGGTACCGGGTGGCCGGGGTGGTGGTGACGACCGGACGCGCGCCGGCGGTCGCGCCGGGGGCGGCGTGGACGATGACGGTGCCCGCGTCGTAGTCGGTGTCCGGTGCCACGGTCAGGGCGGAGACCTGCGCGGCGTAGTAGTACGGCTCGTCGTCCCAGGTCCAGTCGGGGCCGAGGCGGGTGCTGTCGTAGCGGGTGTCGTCGGCCACCAGGTTGCCGGTGACCACCCGGACGCCCGCGGCGGCGACCCGCGCGGCCAGCGCGTCGTAGTCGGCGGCGAGCATGGTCGGATCGCCGCCGCCGCGCAGGTAGAGGTTGCCGGAGACCAGGCCCGCCCGGCGGGCGCCGCTGGTCCGCACCTCGGTGCTGAAGTGGTGGCCCGGCCCGAGCAGTTCCAGCGCCGCCGCCGAGGTCAGCAGCTTGGTGTTGGAGGCGGGCACCAGGCGGCGGTCGCCGTTGCGGTGGTAGACCGTCTCTCCGGTGGTCGCGTCCTTGACCACCACCGAGGCCTGCGCCCCGGCCAGCCGGCTGTCGGCGAGGATCGCGTCGATGGTGGCGTTCAGCCGGGTCGCCGCGGGGGTCGGGGACTCGGCGGTGGCGGTGGGCGCGCCCGCCGTGGCCGCGGCGGCGACGAGTGCCACCAGCGCGAGCGTCCGGGGGAAGAGACGACGATGCATGGGGTGATGCTGCCATGCAGGTATCTGCCAGAAAAGAGCGTCGATGGAAAGAAATTTCCGTGGGCCCGGCGGGCTGTGACCGGCGAGACGCTCCCGGCGGGCAGCGGGGCCGGCCCGCCCGTGTTGTACCCGGCATGGACGAGCGCTCCGTCGACGTGCTGGTGATCGGGGCCGGGCAGGCCGGCCTCTCCGCCGGCCACCACCTGGCCCGCGCCGGGTTCGCCCCCGGGGACGGCTTCGTGATCCTCGACGGGGGCGACGGGCCGGGCGGGGCGTGGCGGCACCGCTGGCCCACGCTGCGGCTCGACCGGGTGCACGGCTTCCACGACCTGCCCGGCCTGCCCTTCCCGGTGGCGGGACCCGAGCGGCCGGCGGCCGAGGTGGTCAGCGCCTACTTCGCCGCGTACGAGCGCGAGTTCGACCTGCCGGTGCGGCGGCCCGTGCGGGTCCGGGAGGTGCGCGACCGGGCCGACGGCCGGCTCGCCGTGCACACCGACCACGGCTCCTGGACCACCCGTGCCCTGGTCAACGCCACCGGCACCTGGACCCGACCGTTCTGGCCGCACTACCCCGGCCGGTCGACCTTCCGGGGCCGGCAGTTGCACACGGCCGACTATCGGGGACCGGCGGAGTTCGCCGGCCGGCGGGTCGTGGTGGTGGGCGGCGGGACGTCGGCCGTGCAGTTGCTCGCCGAGGTCTCCACCGTGGCCGCCGGCACCACCTGGGTGACCCGGCGCCCGCCCGACTTCCGCGACGAGGAGTTCACCTCCGAGCGGGGGCGCGCGGCGGTGGCCCTGGTCGACGCGGCGGTACGCGCGGGCCGCCCGCCGGACAGCGTGGTCGGCGTGACCGGGCTGCCGCTCACGCCGGAACTGCGCCGGCTGCGCGAGCGCGGCGTGCTCGACCGGTTACCCGTCTTCGACCGGATCACGCCGGACGGGGTGGCCTGGGACGACGGGCGGTTCGTGCCCGCCGACGTGATCCTGTGGTGCACCGGTTTCCGGGCTGCGCTGGACCATCTCGCGCCGCTGCGCCTGCGCGCGCCGGGCGGCGGTATCACGATGGACGGCACCCGGGTGGTCGCCGACGAGCGGATTCACCTGATCGGGTACGGCCCCTCCGCGAGCACTATCGGCGCCAACCGGGCGGGCCGCGCGGCGGTACGCGGGATCCGGGCCCGGTTCGCCCCGGCCCGTGCCGTGCACTGACCCCGCTCTATTTGACGGATGCCCCGGCAGGGGGCACCGTAGGCCGTGGAGGGGCCCTGAGCTGCCCCGAAGCGCGACGGCGATGTGCGTGTCGCCCTTCCATCGCCTCCCACGTGTGCTCGCCCGCGGGCCGAGTCCCGGTCCCGCACCGCGAATCCGAGAATCCACGAGGAGTTCCGCCATGCTCACCATGACCGACAACGCCGTGCTGGTCATCCGAGACCTCGCCAACCAGCAGGACGTCGCCGAGGACGGCGGAGTGCGGATCGCCGCCGACACCGACGCGGGTTCGCTCACCGTCGAACTGGTCGCCGAACCGATCGAGGGCGACCACGTGGTCGACAATCAGGGCGCCCGCATCTTCCTGGACTCCGACGCCGCCGAGCTGCTCGGCGACGCGTCGGTGGACGCGAGCGTCGACGACGAGGGCATCGTGCAGTTCGGGTTCACCGAGAAGCAGTGACGGCCGGGCGCCGCCTCCGCACCGGTGCCCGGCGGGGAGGCGCTCAGCCGGCCCGGCGGGTCTCCCCGTTGCGGTGCGGCCGGGCGGGACGGCCCCGCTCCGGCGGCGCCTGATCGGATCGCCACGGCCGGGACTCCCGCCCCTGCTGCGGCAGCGCGGCCAGCACGTGCGCCAGGTGGTGCGAGGTGCTCCACGCCGCCCAGTTGCTGGCAGACCCGGCACCGGCGCCCCGGCGGGCCCGCCGCAGGATCTCGTGGTCACCCCAGGAGAAGGCCGCGCCCGTGGCCGGCCAGTGCGGCGCCGAGACCACGGTGCGGCACAGGTCCGCGAACCGGTCGTCGCCGCGTCCGCCCCGGCGCGACCAGCGGTACACCCACCAGGCGCCGTCGGTGGTGTAGCGGACGGTGGGCAGCCGGTCTCCCGCCTGGTCGGCGCCGGGCACCGCAGAGCCGACGCCGTAGTCGCCGTACCCGACGCCGAGGTCGGCCAGCCGCTGCCAGAGCTGCCAGTCCCAGCGGTCGACGCGCACCGGTTCGTCGGTGGGCAGGGCGGACACCGCCGGGGGCATCCCGCCCGCCGCCACGCTCACGGAGGACCAGGCGTGCCGGCGGGCCCACTCCGACAACCGGCGGACCCGGGGCTCGGCCACCCGTACGTCGGCCCGGCAGCACACGTCGCCCGCGTCGAGGAGCAGGTCGCACTGCTCGGGCACCAGGCCGGTGAGCCGCCAGACCCGTTCCGCCGCCGCCGTGGCCGCGTCCGGGCCGGCGCGATCGTGCCCGACCCGCAGCCGGACGACCGCCCGCTGGGCGTGGGCCCGGGCCGCGGCACCGTGCGCCACCAGGCGCCGGTCACTGTCCGCGAGCCCGATCACCGGCACCAGCGGTACGCCCCAGCGGACCAGTTCGGCCTCCGGAGCGTCGGGCAGGCCGGTGACGTCGACCGCCGTGAGCAGCCCGTCGGGCAGCCGACGGAGCACGTCAAGCGTGAACTGGTCGAGGACGGACACCTGGAGGACCGGGGCGAGCAGGGGGGCGACGACGTCGTCGAGATGACCGAGCGCCTCCAGCTCACCCCGCCGATTGGCGAGGATGGGGCGGTAGACCGGTTCCGCCGCCCGGCCCTCGTGGGCGGGCACCATACCCCAATGTAGCCAGACATCGGTGTCGGTCACAGGGCCGACCGGCCCGTCCCGCCCGCCGGGGCGGGCGGCATCCGGCGGCGACAGCTCGCCCGGAGGGCGTCGGGTCGCCGGCGCCGTTTCCTGGGCCGGGCCCGCCCGCCGCACCCACGCGCCGCGCAGCCCGCAACGACGACACCGCCGCCGCAGCCCGCAACGACGACGCCGCCGCCCCGCAGTGCGGGACGGCGGCGCTACCGGCCACGGGTCAGTCGTCGTCGCCGTCGTCGTCGTCCGAGTCGTCATCGTCGTCGTCCCGGTCGTCGTCGTCATCGTCGTCGACCGGCTCCTGCTCGGCCTTGACCACCGTGCCGTCGCCCCGGTCGACGTCGATCTCGTGCTCGGTCTGCCCGGCCACGATCTCGACGCTCCACACGGCCCGGCCGTCCTCGTCCTCGCGCTCGACCTCGACGATCTTGCCGCCGCCCGCCCGGGCCAGCGCGATCTCGCCCGCCCGCTGCTCGCTCACCGCATCGCCGCCGGTGGCCGGCGCAGCACTGCCCGACGGAGAGCCGGGCGCCGCCGGGGTGCCGCTGGCGGTCGGGGCGCCGCTCGTCGCCGGGGCGCTGCTCCCGGTGCCGCTCGGGGTGCCCGGCGTGGCCGGGGTCGTCGGGGCGGTGGTGGCGGCGGCCAGGGTGGTCGCCCGGGCCGCGCCGTTGTCGGCCGCCGCGACGCCGAAGGTCGCACCGGTCACGACGAGCACGGCCGCGCCTCCGAGCGACGCCAGCATCAGGGACTTGCGCTTCATCTCGTTCACCCTTCCTCGGTTGCTGGTTCCCAGGATCGCGCCCGTCCGGATAGCGCCACGCTGCCCGAACGCTAAGGCCGGGTTAAGCCTGTCCGGGCCCGGACCGGAGGACGGGTCAGGACGGGGGCGGGCCCAGTTCGAGGCGCACCTCGGCGCCCCCGGAGGGCGCGGCGTGCAGGGTGAGGCGGCCACCGCTGGACTGGGCGGCGCGGCGGGCGATGTCCAGGCCCAGGCCGGTCGAGCCGGCGGTGCTCGCGCCCCGGCCGATCGTGCCGGGCGGCATCCCCGGGCCCTCGTCCGCCACGACCAGCGCCGCCCGGCCTGCCTCCTCCGCCGTCAGCCGGACGGTGAACGCGGTGCCGTCCGGGGTGTGCGCGAAGACGTTGCCGAGCAGGGCGTCCACCGCCGCCGCCAGTTCGTCGGCGGGTACGCCCACCGGCAGCGGCCCAGGCGCCAGGTCGAGCGTCACGGCCCGCCCGGTGTCCTCGGCCAGCACCGACCAGAACGCCACCCGCTCGGCCACCACGGCCGCCGCGTCGGCGCTGGCCGCTCCGGCCGTCGGCACGCGCCACCGGGCCTGTCGGATCAGGCCCGTGACCGCCCGCTCCAGCCCGTCCACGGCCGCGGTCACCCGGGCGGCGTCCTCCGGGTCGCGCAGCGACTCGGCCTCCAGGCGGAGCGCTGTCAGCGGGGTGCGCAGGCGGTGCGAGAGGTCCGCGACCTCCTCCCGCTCCTGCACCAGCAGCACCTGGATCCGGCCGGCGAGGTGGTTGAGGGCGCCGGCCACCTCGCGCAGCTCGCGCGGCCCGGCGGGCGTGACGCGCGCGGCCAGTTCCGCGTTCGCCAGCCGGTGCGACACCGCCGAGAGCTCACCGATCGGCCGGACCAGGGTGCGGGCCAGCCGGTCGGCGACGGCCAGCCCGATCAGCACCAGCAGCACGCCGAGCAGGGCCAGGACCAGCCAGGACCGGGTCACCCCGGCGGTCAGCTCGGCGGGCGGTACCACCGTGCGGATCACGCCGGTGCCGTCCGGGCGGCCCTGCACGGCGATCACCACCTCGCGCCCCCGCCCGGACTCGGCGGTGAGGCTCTGCCCCCGCTCCGCCAGCGCCACGGCGGCCGTACGGGGGGCCGGGGCGCCGAGCACGGTGCCGTCTGGCAGGAACACCGTGACCGGCCGCGCGGACTCCGTGGCCAGTTGGTCGACGGTCAGCCGGATCGTCGCGGTGTCGGCGGTACCGACGACGGTGACGAGGCTCTGCGCGTCGGCCGTGGCCCGCACGGTGGCCCGGTCCGCCGCGACCGTACGCACCAGCAGCGCCAGCGGCACCAGGAAGGCGACCAGGGTGAGCACGCTGACCGCGGCGACCAGCAGCGCCAGTCGGGCCCTCATCCGGCGCTCCCCGGCGCTTCGAGCCGGACCCCGACGCCCCGGACGGTGTGCAGGTAGCGGGGCGCCTGCGCGCTCTCCCCGAGCTTGCGCCGCAGCCAGGACAGGTGCACGTCCACGGTCTTGTCGGCGCCGCCGTACGGGACCCGCCACACCTCGGCGAGCAGCTCCCGCTTGGTGACCACCTGGCCGGGCCGGCCCGCGAGGTGGTGCAGCAGGTCGAACTCGCGCGGGGTCAGCTCGACGGGCGCACCGTCCAGGGTGACCTGCCGCGACCGCGGGTCGACCCGCAGCCCGCCCACCACCAGCGCCGGGTCCTCCTCCGGGGCGGACCCGCTCCCGCGCCGGAGCACCGCCCGGATCCGTGCGTCGAGCTGCGCGGCCGTGAACGGCTTCACCACGTAGTCGTCCGCCCCGGCGTCGAGCACCCCGACGATCTCGGTCTCGTCGTCGCGGGCGGTCGCGACGATCACCGGCACGGCGCTGACCGCGCGGAGCATCCGCAGCAGCTCCCGGCCGTCCAGATCGGGCAGTCCCAGGTCGAGCACCACCAGGTCGGGCCGGTCGTCCAGCGCGTCGCGCAGGCCGGTCATCGCCGTCGAGGCGGCGGCCACCGCGTGCCCCCGCTCGCGCAGTGCCCGCAGCAGCGGCGTACGGATCGTCAGGTCGTCCTCGATGAGCAGCAGGCGGGCCACAGGTGGCAGGCTAGCCGCCACGCGGCGCGCCGGCCCGGACGTTAACCCTCCCTTAGCCTCGTCCGGTGCCCGTCCCAACCTCGGATCGGTCAGACTCGGGGCATGCGCCGCCGTTCGTTCCTCGCCGTCGCCGGGTGGCTGGCCACCGCCGCCCTCGCCACCCTGATCGGGGTGGCCGCGATCCGGTGGGTGGGGGAGAGCATCGCCGGCACCCCGGGCGGGGTGCTCAGCCAGGAGGAGATCGAGCGGGCCCTGGCCTCGCCCGGGCCCACCGTCCCCGGGGCCGGCGGCCCGTCGTCCCCGACGGCGGGCGGGACCGGCGGGCCGCCGTCGCCGGGAGCGACGGGCTCGACCCCGGCGGGAGCACGTCGGGCCTTCGCCACGACGGGTGGCAGCGCGGTGGTCGAGTGCGGGCCGGGCGGGGTACGGCTGGTCTCCTGGACGCCCGCGCCGGGCTACCGGGTCTCGGACGCGGAACCGGGGCCGGACGACGACGTGGAGGTCGCCTTCGCCGGCCCGTCCGGGGAGTTCGAGCTGAAGCTGCGCTGCGTGGGCCTGGAGCCGGTGTCGGTCGAGGACGACGACTGAGCCGGACACGAGCGCGCGGCGCCGTTCGGATCCCGGGGATCGGAACGTCGCCGCGCTCTGGCCGTCTCCCACCACCGCAGCCGTACGGCGGTACGCCGGCGGGGACCTGGCTCGACCGGCCACCGTGCGCCGGCTACTCCCTCGATCCCCGTCCATCAGGGATCGAAACCCCCGAGGAGTGGCGAATTCCACCATCTGCGAGTCCCGGCGTGGCGTCGGGCCGCAGCGGGTATGTGCGTCGGCATGGAGCATTTCACTATCGCGACCGTCGCCGAGAAGAGCCCGGACTTCCGGCGGGTGCTGTGGACCGGTGGGCACACCCAGCTGGTGATCATGACGATTCCGCCGGGTGGTGAGATCGGCGAGGAGGTCCACGAGGACATCGACCAGATCCTGACCTTCGTCAGCGGTACGGGCGAGGCGCAGGTGGCGGGGGAGAAGCGCGAGGTCGTGCAGGGCGACCTGGTGGTGGTGCCGGCCGGCACGAAGCACAACTTCGTCAACACCGGCCCCAACCCGCTGGTGCTCTACACGGTCTACGGCCCGCCCGAGCACGCCGACCAGGCGGTGCACCGGACCAAGGAGGAGGCCGACGCCGCCGAGGCCGCCGGCGAGGACGAGCCGCCCACCTCCTGACCGTCGGTGCCGCCTGAGGCGGCCGGAACGGGGTACCCGCAGCGGGTGGACCAACTGGCGATCTCCGACTACGGGTTCCTCTCCGACTGCCGTTCGGGTGCCCTGGTCGGTCGGGACGGCTCGATCGACTGGTGGTGTCCGGACCGGTTCGACTCCCCGTCGGTCTTCGGCCGCCTGCTCGACACGGAGGCCGGGCACTTCCGGCTGGCGCCCACCGCTGCCGGGCTTCCCGGGCACCGGGTGGAGCGGGCGTACGTGGCCGACACGCTGGTGCTGCGCACCGTGCACCACACGCCGGAGGGGAGCGTCGCGGTCACCGACGCGCTCGCCGCCGAGCTCGGCGCCCGTGGCCACCAACTGGGGATGAACTCCCCGGCGGTGCTGCTACGGGTCGTGGAGGGACTGGCCGGGCGGGTGCGGATGTCGCTCGACTTCCGCCCCCGCCCGGAGTACGGCCTGCTCACCCCGTACCTGCACGGGCAGCCCGACGGCGGGGTGCTGGCCGCAGCCGGTCCGGTGGTGCTGGCCCTGCACACCGGCGGGGTGCCGCCGCACGTCGACCGGGACCGGGTCCGGCAGGAGTTCGAGGTCTCCGCCGGGCAGGTGGTCGGCTTCGACGTGGCGTACGGGCAGGCGTACGGGACGGTGCCGGTCCGGCTGGAGCCGGTGGCCGCGCTCGCCGAGACGGTGCAGGCCTGGCAGGCCTACCGCGAGTCGCACCACTACGACGGCCGCTACCGGGAGCAGGTCCGGCACAGCGCGACCGTGCTCACCGGCCTCACGTACGCCCGCAGCGGCGCGGTGGCCGCGGCCCTGACCACGTCGCTGCCGGAGCGGATCGGCGGCGACCGCAACTACGACTACCGCTACTCGTGGCTGCGCGACTTCGCCATGACGCTGCGCGCCCTCTGGGTGGCCGCCTGCCCGTCCGAGGCGTCCCGGCTCTTCGCCTGGGCGGCCCGCTCGATCGGCCGGGTCGGCCCCGACCCCGTGCCCGTGCTCTTCGGCCTGGAGGGGGAGCGGGACGTCTCCGAGCACGAGTGCGCCCACCTGCGCGGCTACGGCGGCAGCCTGCCGGTGCGGGTCGGCAACGACGCCTGGCGGCAGCGCCAGCTCGACGTGCCGGGCGAGGTTCTCTCGGCGGTCTGGCAGCTGCGCGACCACCTGGGGGAGTCACTCGACACGGAACTGCGCGAGATGGTGCTCGGCCTGGCCGAGCAGGTCGCCGCTACGTGGCACCTGCCCGACCGGGGCATCTGGGAGACCCGGGACACCGACCGGCACTACCTCACGTCGAAGGTGCTCTGCTGGGTGGCGCTGGACCGGGCGGTGCGGCTCGCGCCCCGGCTCGGCGACCGGGCCGACGCCCGGCGGTGGGCGAGGATCCGCGACGAGATCCGGACCGCCGTGCTGCGCGACGGCTGGCACGAGCGGACTGGCGCGTTCGGCGGCGCGTTCGGCTCGCCGGAGCTGGACGCCTCCGTGCTGCTGCTGCCGCTGGTGGGGTTCCTGCCGGCGACCGACCCGCGGATGCGCGCGACCATCGAGGCGGTCGAGCGCGGGCTGGGCGCCGGGGACGGACTCGTCCGCCGCTGGGACACCGACCCGGCGGGCTTCCTGCCCTGCTCGTTCTGGTTGGTGGAGTGCCTGGTCCTGGCCGGTGAGCAGGGCCGGGCCGAGGCGCTCTTCGAGCGGCTGCTCGGGCACGCCAACGACATCGGCCTGTTCAGCGAGCAGATCGACCCGCGCTCCGGCGCGCAGGTCGGCAACACGCCGCAGGCGCTGTCGCACATCGGCCTGGTCAGCGCCGCCTGGCGGCTGACCGACCCCACCACGGACTGACCGCGGGCTCAGGAAGGGCCCCCACCGGAAGGGGTCCCTTCCTGACACGTCACGCCGGCAGCACCGGCACGTCGGTGACGTCCACCGTCTCCGGGTACTTCACGCCGGCCCCGGTGTTGAGCACCACCACGCGTTCGCCGGCCCGGATCCAGCCGCCGGCGCGCAGGTGCCGGGCGGCGGTCAGGCAGGCGGCCCCCTCCGGGCAGAGCAGCAGCCCTTCGCGGGCGGCGAAGTCCCGCAGGTCGGCCAGGATCTCGGCGTCGTCCACGGCGATCGCGGTGCCGGCGCTGGCGCGCAGCGCGTCGAGGATCAGCTCGTCGCCGAGCGGGGCCGGCACGGTGATGCCGAACGCCACGGTGTGCGCGTCGGCCCAGGGGCGCGCCCGCTGCTCACCGGCGGCGAAGGCGCGGACGATCGGCGCGCAGCCCGTCGACTGCACCGCGACCAGGCGGGGCAGCTTGTCCTCGATCCAGCCCAGCTCGCGCAGCTCGTGCAGCGCCTTGTGGATGCCGATCAGGCCGACCCCGCCGCCGGTGGGATAGATGATCACGTCCGGCACCTGCCAGCCGAGCTGCTCGACGATCTCGTACCCCATCGTCTTCTTGCCTTCGAGCCGGTACGGCTCCCGCAGCGTGCCGGCGTCGAAGATCGCGCCGCCGGAGTCGGCGACCA
Organism: Micromonospora sp. NBC_01740; assembly: GCF_035920365.1. Classification (NCBI taxonomy): domain Bacteria; kingdom Bacillati; phylum Actinomycetota; class Actinomycetes; order Micromonosporales; family Micromonosporaceae; genus Micromonospora; species Micromonospora sp. NBC_01740. The sequence continues at coordinate 2,703,827 of NZ_CP109150.1, forward strand.
GCCCCGCGACGTGCCGTCCGGCGTCGCCGATCAGCCCGTCGACCAGGCGTAGGTCGGCCCCGGCGGCCACGCACTCGCGCCGGCAGATGGCCGGCGCGTCCAGCGGCATGACGATGGTCGCGCCCAGCCCGGCCCGCGCGGCGTAGGTGGCCCAGGCCGCGCCCGCGTTGCCGTTGGTGGGCATGGCGATGCGCGTCACGCCCAGCTCGCGCGCCCGGCTGACGCCCACCGCCGCGCCGCGCGCCTTGAACGAGCCGGTGGGCGTCAACCCCTCGTCCTTGACCAGCAGGTCCGCGATGCCGATCTCCGCGCCGTAGGTCGGGGTGCGCAGCAGCGGCGTCCAGCCCTCGCCCAGCGTGGTCTCGTGCCGGGGGTCGGCCACCGGCAGCAGTTCGCGGTAGCGCCACAGGTCGGCCGGGCGCAGCGGGAACCGTTCCGGGGTGAGCACCTTCGCCACCGCCGCCAGGTCGTAGCGGGCCAGCAGCGGGGACCCGCAGTCGCAGAGGTTGGTCAGCTTGGCGGCGTCGTGCTCCCGCCCGCAGCGCGGGCACTCCAGGTGCGTCAGGTACACGATGCTCCTCGCCGTCTCAGCTCGTGTCTCGGCTCGCGTCGATGCTCAGCCAGCGCCGGCTGCGCTCGCCCGGCTCGTAGACCGAGTCCAGGCGCTTCGCCACCACGCCGGGCAGCCCCTGCTCCCGCCCGGTCCGCAGCGCCTCCCGGCCGGCACCGGGGAACCACGGCGGAGTCTGCCAGTGCGGGCCGGCGAGCGCCAGGCCGTCGAGCAGCTCCCGGCGCTGCGCGTACGGCAGGTCGAGGCTGGTCACGCCCTCCATCCAGAGCAGATCGAAGATCAGGTACTGGGCGTCGGGGGTCCGGCGTCCGCCGCGCGCCGGCCGCACCCGGCCGGCCCGGTCGATGCGCACCAGGACGCCGTCCAGCACGGCCTCCGTGGGCGCCAGCTCCTCGGCCAGCTCCCGCAGCCAGGGGTACGTCCCGGAGACGTCCTCGTCGTCCTCCGCGAGCAGCCGCAGCCGCCCACCCGAGACGTACGCGACGGCGCGTACCCCGTCCCAGCGCAGCTCGTAGCCCCACTCCGGCTCGTCCGCCGGCAGCTTCGCCGCCCGGGTGGGGTGCATCGGACGGACCAGCTCCGGCATGCTCGTCCAGCCCTCGGGCGGCGGGTCGGTGCGCCGGACCATCCAGTCCCGCCCGCTTCTGCCGCCGGTGGCGAAGAGGACGTACCGCCCCGAGGTGCGCTCGCCGTCCAGCACGACGATCACCTCGTCGTCGCGCCACTTCTCGCAGTGGTAGGTGCCCTGGTCGTGGACGGTCATCCGGCCGCCGCCGTACTCGCCGGCCGGGATCTCGCCGTGGAAGTCGAGGTATTCCATCGGGTGGTCCTCGGTGTGCACGGCGAGGTGGTTGCGGCCGGTGTCGCGGGGCAGCCCGCGCGGCACCGCCCAGGAGGCCAGCACCCCCTCGTGCTCCAGGCGCAGGTCCCAGTGCAGGCTCCGGGCGTGGTGCTGCTGGATCACGAACCGGGCCGTGCCGTCGGCGGGCCGCTTCCTCCCCGGGGGCCGCTTCGGCACCGGCTCCGGGGTGCGCGCCGCGTCCCGTCTGCGCCGGTACTCCTCCAGCGGGTCAGCCACATCCGCATTCTCCGGCAATCCGCGCCGACCCGCCGGCCGCCCGGGTGTCCGGTTGCCCGGGCATGTCGTGGGTCATCACGGGTAGACCGCGGCATGGACCACGAGGACCAGCCCACTGTTGCGCTCCCGGGCGAGGGGCGGATGCCCCTGCTCGGCTTCGGCACCTGGCAGGCCACCGGCCAGGCCGGGTACGACGCGGTGCTCGCCGCGCTCGACGCCGGCTACCGCCACGTCGACACCGCCACGATGTACGGCAACGAGGAGGAGGTCGGCCGGGCGGTCCAGGAGAGCGGGCTGCGCCGCGAGGACGTCTTCGTCACCACCAAGCTGCCGCCGGACCGGGTCGGACGGGAGCGGGAGACGCTCGAGGCCAGCCTGACCGCGCTCGGCACCGACCACGTCGACCTGTGGCTGATCCACTGGCCGCCGGAGAACCCGGCGGACAACATCCCCGTCTGGCGCGAGCTGCTCGCCGCCCGGGACGAGGGGCTCGCGCGCGCGGTGGGGGTGAGCAACTACGGCACCGGCCAGCTCGACGAGCTGATCCAGGCGACCGAGGAGAACCCGGCCGTCAACCAGATCCGGTGGAGCCCCTCGTTGTACGACCGGCAACGGCACAAGGAGCACCGGGACCGGGGAGTGGTGCTGGAGGGTTACAGCCCGTTCAAGACCAGCGACCTCGCCCACCCGGTGCTGACCCGCATCGCCGCCGCGCACGACGTCTCCCCGGCCCAGGTGGTGCTCCGCTGGCACGTCGACCACGAGATCGTGGTCATCCCCAAGTCGGTGACCCCGGAGCGGATCCGCGTCAACGCCGACATCTTCCACTTCTCGCTGACCGCCGAGGAGATGCGCGACATCGACGCCCTCGGCAACCCCTGACGAACCCCTTCCGGCATTCGGAGCGGGGCTCGGTCCGGGGTCCGCCGTTGCCAATTTCCTTCAGCCTGAATAGGGGCGATGAAGGGTATCGACATAGATGCTCGCGACGATATACCGTGCGCGTCACCAGTTCATCGATGAGTCGGAACCCCTCCGCCCTTGTCTGAAGGAGCGCCATGAACGCGTCACGACCCGCCCGCCTCCCCCGACGCGGGGTGCTGGGCATGTCGGCCCTGGTGGCCACCGCGGTGGCCGTAGCCGCCAAGCCCGCCACGGCGAGCGCCGCGCCGCTCGCCGCGCCGAAGGCCGAATGCCTCGCCGACCTGCTCGGGGAGTCCTGATGGCCACCATTCCCTGGCTGGTGGACGTCCTGCGGGGAGCGGGCGTCCAGGTCGTCGTCGAGGGCGACTGGCTCAACCGCATGCGCGCGGGCTCGTTCGACCCGATCGGCGTGCTCTGGCACCACACCGCCGCCACCTCCAGCGCCAGCAACCCGCACCCGGCGCTCAACGTCTGCATCAACGGCCGCTCCGACCTGCCCGGCCCGCTCTGCCAGGCCCTCGTCGACTACCACGGTGTCTTCCACGTCATCTCCGCCGGGCGCTGCAACCACGCGGGCGTCAGCCGGGGCAGCGGGCCGATCCCTGCCGGCGACGGCAACACCCTGATGATCGGGTGGGAGATCGACTACAACGGCGTGAACCAGGAGATGACGGCGGCGCAGTACAACGCGTCGATCGCCGCCACGGCCGCCGTGCTCAAGCGGCTGGGCAAGGACGCCAGCTACGCCCGGGGCCACCGCGAGACGAGCACCAGCGGCAAGATCGACCCGTCCTTCATCGACCTGAACACGATGCGCGCCGACGTCGCCGCGAAGATGGCGGGCGGCGGCAACACCTGGAGTTCCGTGGTGGACAACTCCACCGCCGGACGCTTCACCGCCAGCGCCAGCTGGGGCACCTCGGCGTACTCGGCCCAGCGCTACGGGACCGACTACCGCTTCGCCCAGCCCGTCGCCGCCAGCGACGCCGCCTGGTACAAGTTCAACGTCCCGGCGACCGCGAACTACCGGGTCGACGCCTGGTGGCCGGCGGTCTCCGGCTACAACACGGCGACGCCGTACATCGTTGCCACCACCACCGGCAACCGGACGGTCATCGTCAACCAGGCGGCGACCGGCGGGCAGTGGCGCTCCCTCGGCACGTTCACGCTGCCGGCCGGGGACGCCAACCGGGTCGCGGTCAGCCGGTGGAGCTCCGCCGCCGGCCTCGTCATCGCCGACGCCGTCCGGCTCACCCGGGTCTGACGGGCCGACCACCCCTCGCGTACGGCGGCTCCCGGGGGACGGGGAGCCGCCGTACGCACGTCTTGATGAGGGGGCGAGGTGCCGAGGGGCGGTCGCCCTCCGGCCCGGGTCGCGTGGGCGTGGCCGACGGCGATCACCGTAGCTTCCACGGTGGCCGGTGCCGTCCGCCTCACTTCGGCTCCGACCTGTCGGTTCGTCGTTCTCCGCGGCCCGCGGGAGTGCGACCGTGCCATGGTCGCGGTGCCATTCCGGGGACCGTGGCGCACCCTGTCGTGGGGGATTCCGGCAGCTGTTCCGGTGTGAGTGGACGGGGCGGGGAGAAGTGTCCCGAGCGACAGCCGGGGATTGCGCCGAGAATCGCCTCCCGGCGAGTACGAGCAGGGCTCCAAGCGGCTCACCCGTCAGCGGCTGGACCGCGAGTCTGCCCCGATCGTCGACATCGACGCCCGCTACACCTACGACGCGTCCGGCAACATCCAGCGGATCGTGAACAACCCGTCCGGTACGCAGGACACGCAGTGCTTCACCTACGACTACCTGCGCCGCGTGGACCGGGCGTGGACGTCGGCGAGCACCGCGACCGACCCCTGCGCCGGCGGCCCCTCGGTGACCGGCGTGGGCGGCCTCGCGCCGTACCACCACGCCTACACCTACCCCGCCGCCGGCCAGGCGCAGCCGCACACGCTGAGCCAGATGACGGAGTCGACCCCGGCGGGTGACCGGCTGCACTCCTACCAGTACGACGCGGCCGGCAACACCACGAAGCGGACGAGGACCGGCGAGGACCAGACCCTGGTCTGGGACGCGGAGGGCAACCTCGAATCGGTAACCGACGCCGCCGGCAAGAAGACCAGTTTCACGTACGACGTCGACGGCTCCCGGATACTGCGCAAGGAGCCGAACGCCACCACCCTCTACCTGCCGGGCATGGAGATCCGGCTGAACCATCAGACCCGGGTCACCGACGCGACCCGCTACTACGGCCTGCCGGGTGGCGGGACGCTGGTCCGCAAGACCGACGGCATCCGGTACGTGGCGAGCGACCACCACGGCACCGGCCAGGCGACCGTCGACGGGGCCGGCGCGATCACGCACCGGCGGACCACCCCATTCGGGGAGAGCCGGGGAACGGCACCGGCGCCGGGTCAATGGCCGACGGAGAAGGGCTTCGTCAACGGGAACATCGACTCGACGACGGGCCTGGTGAACATCGGCGCTCGCGAGTACGACACGATCGCCGGCCGGTTCATCTCGGTCGACCCGATCATCGACGTCAACGACCCGCAGCAGATGAACGGGTACGCGTACGCCAACAACAACCCGATCTCGTACTCGGACCCCGACGGGCTGAAGGCGTGCTCCGACGACGTCTGCGGCCCGGGCGCCGACTACGAGGACATGTACGGCAACTACCACAAGGTCAAGGGCCACAACGACGGCTGCGGTGGTTGCTCGGGCGCGTACGACCCGGACGAGCCGACGAAGAACGTGCACAACAACCCGCGGGCGTCGGCCGAGGAGCGGGCCGCGGCGGCACGGGCGGCGGCGGAGAAGGAGCGGCAGCGCCGCATCGCCGAGGCCAAGGCGAGGATGCTCAACATCGCCAAGGCCCTGGGGAAGATCGCGATGGAGGAGCTGGGCATCACCGATGCCCTGGACTGCTTCCTCAAGGGCGACATGGACGGCTGCATAGCCACGGCGGTCAACGTGGTGTCGTCGGCCTTCGGTGGTGCGCTCGGCAAGCTGGCCGCCAGGTACGGCGCGCCATGGAAGTGGGAGAAGGCCGCCGCGCTGGCCAGCCGCGTCAAGGGCCTGCTCGTCGATCTGGTCGACAAGGCGAAGGCATTCATCAAGTGCAAGAACAGCTTCGTGCCGGGCACGTTGGTGGTGATGGCCGACGGGTCGCGCAAGCCGATCGAGGACGTCAAGACCGGTGACGTCGTGCTGGTGACCGATCCGGTGACCGGCAAGACGACGACCAAACCGGTGGTGGCGACCATCATCGGCCAGGGCACCAAGCACTGGTCGAGGTCACCATCGACCCCGACGGCGACGAGGGCGACGCCACCGGAACTGTCGTCGCCACTGGTAACCACCCGTTCTGGGTGCCCGAACTCCGTGAGTGGGTTGAGGCCGCCGATCTGAAGGCTGGTCAGTGGCTGCGCACCTCGGCCGGTACCCACGTGCAGATCAGCGCGACCCGGCAGTGGACGGAGCCGGCACAGGTCCACAACCTGACTGTCGACGACATCCACACGTACTATGTGCTCGCTGGTGAGAAGTCGCTCCTTGTGCACAACTCGTCTTGTGCGGTGCACGGAGGCCCCACTGGCCTGCCGAGTGGTGACCTGCGTGAACCGCAGCAGTGCACCTGTCCGGACGGGGCGCCCGCAACTGATGGGGCGCCGGGGCTTGACGAGGGCGCTCCCGAGGAGGCAAACCGGCGCATCACCTTCGCGGATGAGTTGCGCACGCAAGAAACCACCCGTACCTCGATCGCCCGCGGTATCAACGCCGAGATGAATGCGATCAAAAACGTCAAGGGTCAAACGGATCCAGTGGGCGGAGCTATTATTCTCGTGCTCGGCGTCTGGGCCAAGTGGAAAAACAGGGGTCGCTAGGTGGCGTCGACATCGAGTACGATGACCCGGTCGTCGATCGAACGAGGATGTCGTGGGTAGGTCGATCTGGCTGATGCTCGCTGTGCTCCTGTGCGGAGGGGCGTTGGCGGGAGGTCTGCTACTTCTCAGACGAAGGCGCAGAGTCCGCGTCGAGGACGATCCTGAAGCTCGTAGGGAGGCTGCTCGACGTGCCATACGACAGATGTCGAGCGAGCGTCGTGGCAAAAAGGGCACCATTCGCGGCAAGGGTGGTGGCGGTAACGAGCGCACAGCACAGGATGCATCTTCGGGTACGGACTTCTCGGGAGGAATCTGATTCCGGTCCGTCGTGCGGGGCGCCGGAGTGGTGTTCCCGCCAAAGAGCTGACCGAATAGCACCTGTCTGAGTGCCTTGAATAATTAGATAAGCGGCAAGTGAAAGAGGGAGACGTGGCCGAGTCCACGTCTCCCTCTTTCTGCTCGAAAGCCCGCCGGGTTGGCCCGGACGGATAGACGCTAGAGATCACCCCACGGGTGCTGCTCGTGGGCGGGAGGGGTGGGCGTGCCGTCAGAGGGTTGGGAGTGGCTCAAGGATCAGCCTCCGAAGTGGGAGGCTCCCGACGATCTGCATGCTCCGACTGTCTCACCTGCGCTGAACCTCGGTGTCCAGGTGATCGGCAGCAACATCGCCGGTAACGACATCGTGGAGGTCGCGGCGGAGTTCCTCGCGGCGGAGGCCCGGCTCGAGTTGTGGATGGGCCGCCTTGATCCGCCCCTGCCGCTACGTCGGCGGTTCGAGGTGGGGCGGGAGACCGGCGAGGCCGTCCGGACCACGTACGAGGCGTGGATCGACTTCCAGAAGGCGCACCGGGCGGCGGGCGGACGGGTGGCGATGGTCGGCCGGGAGAGATCGAGGCTGATCGCGGCCTTCCGGGAGGCGACCGCCGTGCTGAAACGTGCGGTGGACCGGGGAACGGGCGAGGGGGCGTGACCGGCGGCCGGTCACGCCCTCTCGATCACGCTGTCAGGACCGGGAGCAGGCCACGCCGTTGAGGGTGAAGCTGGTCGGCGAGGAGTACGCGCCGCTCAGCGTCCCCTGGTAGCCGAAGCTCGCCGTGCCGCCGGGGCTGAGCGTGCCGTTCCAACTGATGTTGCGCGCCGTCACCGCCTGGCCGCTCTGGCTCACCGTGGCGTTCCAGGAGTTGGTGACCCGCTGCCCGGAGAGCAGGGAGTAGGCCAGCGTCCAGCCGTTGATAGTGCTCGACGAGGTGTTGGTGATCTGCACGTCGGCGGTGAACCCGCTGTTCCAGGAGTGACGGCCTCGTGGCTGTGGGAGGCTCTCTTTGCGTTCGGTGAGCATGTCGCCGCTGGTGCGAAGGTGGAGACGGTGCCGGACGACATGTCGGACAGGCTGGGCTCCTTCATGAAGCAGCTGTCGAGCGTCGTGCATCGCAGAGGTGGCGATTCATAGCTGGTTCCGAACGGGCGGCCGGGGCAATGGTGATGCTGTTGCCCCGGCACTCCGGGGACGTAGGCGTTCGTAACGGTGCGGGGGCGTAGCCGCAAGGCTGCGCCCCCGCACCGTGTCGGTGCGTCCTCAGGCGCGTGAGCAGGTGACCCCGTTGAGGGTGAAGCTGGTCGGGGACGCGTACGCGCCGCTCAGCGTGCCCTGGTAGCCGAAGCTGGCCGTGCCGCCCGGGGCGAGCGAACCGTTCCAGCTGATGTTCCGCGCGGTCACCGCCGAACCGCTCTGGCTCACCGTGGCGTTCCACGAGCTGGTGATCTGCTGCCCGGCGGGCAGGTTGTAGGCCAGCGTCCAGCCGTTGATCGGGCTCGACCCGGTGTTGGTGATCTGCACGTCGGCGGTGAAGCCGTTGCTCCACGAGTTCGGCGTGTACTTCACCGCGCACCCGGCGCCGCCCGGCGGGGGAGTGCTCGGCGGGGGCGTGGTGGGCGGCGCGGTCGTGGGCGGCGGGTTGCCGCCACCGTTGACCGCCGCCGAGAACGAGGTCACCGCGAGGCCGGCGCCGCCCTGCCACGGCTCGAAGCCGGCCTGGATGCTGGTCAGGTACCAGGAGTTGGTGATCGCGCCCCGGTTGCGGGTGTCGTTGATGAACGCCAGCAGGTTGAGGTTCGCGCTGCTGATCGCCGACGGCGCCAGGTAGGAGATGACGTTGTTGGAGCCGTTGCTGCCGCGCCAGACCTCCCAGCTCCGCCCGTCGATGGTGGCGGTGCCGACCGGGGAGCCGATGGGCTGGATCGGCCCCTGCCGGTTGAGCCAGATCATGATCTCCATCTGGTTCACCCCGTCGCGCTTCGGCGACGGGTCCAGCCAGATGTCGTACGAGGCGTTGTAGATCGCGTTGCTGACGTACCGGTAGGCGATGTTGCTGGTGGCGCTGCTGATCTGGCTGACCTGGATCGGCAGGTTGGTGCCCGGGGAGCAGTTGGTGTAGTGGCAGCCGAGGAAGATCGACGGGTACGCGGTCGGCGCGCCGTTGGTCGGGTTGCTGCCGTTCTGGGTGGTGATCTCGAAGCCGCTGCTGGTGACGTTGATGCACTGCTGGGCGGTGGTGCCCCAGCGGTTGTTCTGCACCACGTAGCGGCCCTGGACGGTGGTGGAGCCGTACTGCTCGCAGATCTGCGTGTCGGCGCTGGCGGTGCCGCCGAGGGCCACGGCGACGATCGAGCCGGCGGCGAGCAGCGCGGCTGCCGCGAGGGCCCGGAGTGGACGTTTCATGATGCTCCTTCGGCTTCGGCGCGGAACGCCGGACGGAGTCGGTCGGCGGGCGCGGGAGCGCTCCCACAACCCTTCGACACATTTACATCTCTGAAACCGCAGCGCAACGGGCCTGGGGTATTGGAGAGGTAAGTGAGGTTTGTCACGCCCGAGTCGCTCGGCGGCAGGTCGTCCTCCGAAGCGGGCGCGGCGGGCGCCGAGGAGTGTTTCGCCTGGGACGATTGACTCTGGTGTGTGCCGATTGCGCCGAGTAGTGTCTTGCCTCCAACGCGTGCCGAACCCCTCCGGAGGCGTACACCACCATGGGTGGCTCTCCCCTGCGCATCCTCGTCGTCGGCGCGGGCATCGCCGGCCTGGCCGTGGCCCGGGCGCTGCGGATGGCGGGCTTCCGCCCCGACGTCACCGAGAGGCTGCCCCCGGGCGAGAACGCCGAGACCGGTCTCTACCTACCCGGCAACGCGGCCCGGGCGCTGTGCCGCCTCGACCTCGACGGGCCCGTACGCCCGCTCGGGCACGTCATCCACCGGCAGCGGTTCCTCGACGCGGCCGGGGCGCCGCTGTGCGAGGTGGATCTCGACGCGCTCTGGTCCGGGGTCGGCGAGTGCCGGGCGCTGCCCCGGACGGAACTGCACCGGGTGCTGCTCACCGGCGCTGGCGGCGCCGTGCGGCACGGCACCGAGGTGCGCGCCGTCGACCTGCTGCCGCACTCCGTCGGCGTCACCTTCGTCGACGGCACCGCCGCCGAGTACGACCTCGTGGTCGGCGCCGACGGGCCGCGCTCCTCGATCCGGGCCCTGGCCGCGCTCGGCGGTCCGCCCCGACCCGCCGGCCAGGTCGTCTACCGCAGCGTGGTGCGCGACGGGCCCCCGGTTGCCGAGTGGACCGCCCTGCTCGGCCAGCGCGCCGGCTTCCTGGTCGTGCCGATCGGCGCCGGACGGCTGCACTGCTACGCCGACGAGGCCGGCACCGTCGCGCCGGCCGACCCGACGGCCCGGCTGCGCGAGCTCTTCGGCGACTACGGCGGACCGGTGCCCGCCGTGCTGGAGGCGCTGGACGGGGTGCACGTCGCGGTCACCGAGGAGGTGGAACTGGGCTGCTGGTCCCGGGGACGGGTGCTGCTCGTCGGGGACGCCGCGCACGCCACCGCACCGACGCTGTCCCAGGGCGCCGCGATGGCGCTGGAGGACGCCGTGGTGCTCGCCGACTCCCTCCGCGCGGCCGGAGGCGACGTCGAGGCGGCCCTGGCGGCGTACGAGAGTCGTCGTCGCCCGCGTACGCGATGGGTGCGGGACCGGACCCGGGACCGCAACCGGACCCGGGACGTGCCGCCGGCGCTGCGCGACCCGCTGCTGCGCGGGCGCGGCGAACGGATCTTCGGCGAGCACTACCGGCTGCTGCTCGGCCCGCTGTAGCGGCCGGCGGCCGAGGGCCCGGTGCGCCGGGGCCGTGCAGGCTACCCGACCACCCCACGCGGCGTAGCCACCTGCCGGGGACTATCCTCCTTGCGGATGACGGCCCGCAGATAACCAGCGCGTGCCGAGCGGGACAACCCAGAACCGGAGGCCACTCGTGACCACCGTCGCACCCAAGCCGGTCGTGACCCGGCCCTGGCCGGTCCGAGCGCCGGTCAAGGGGTCGGCCATCGCGCGGCTGCTGCGTACCACGGACGCGAAGCAGATCGGGATCATGTACATGGTCACCGCGTTCGCGTTCTTCATGATCGGTGGCCTGATGGCCCTGATCATGCGGGCCGAGCTGGCCCGACCCGGGCTGCAGTTCCTGTCGCCCGAGCAGTACAACCAGCTGTTCACCATGCACGGCACGATCATGCTGCTGTTCTTCGCGACGCCGATCGTGTTCGCCTTCGCGAACTACGTGGTGCCGCTGCAGATCGGCGCGCCCGACGTGGCGTTCCCCCGGCTGAACAGCTTCGCCTACTGGCTGTTCCTCTTCGGCGGCACGATGACCATGGTCGGCTTCCTCACCCCGGGTGGCGCGGCCGACTTCGGCTGGACCGCGTACGCGCCGCTGAGCTCCGTCGAGCACTCGCCCGGCGTGGGCGCGAACCTGTGGGTCGTCGGCCTGGTCATCTCGGGTCTGGGCTCGATTCTCGGCGCGGTCAACGTGATCACCACGATCCTGACCCTGCGCGCGCCCGGAATGACGATGTTCCGGATGCCGATCTTCACCTGGAACATCCTGGTCACCGGTCTCCTGGTGATCCTGGTCTTCCCGCTGCTGGCCGCCGCGCTGATGGCGCTCGCCGCCGACCGGCTCCTGGGCGCCCACGTCTACGACCCCGCGACCGGCGGGCCGATGCTCTACCAGCACCTCTTCTGGTTCTTCGGCCACCCCGAGGTGTACATCATCGCGCTGCCGTTCTTCGGCATCATCTCCGAGATCATCCCGGTCTTCTCCCGTAAGCCGATCTTCGGCTACAAGGGCCTGGTCGCCGCGACCATCGCCATCGCCGGCCTGTCGATGAGCGTCTGGGCGCACCACATGTTCTCCACCGGCCAGGTGCTGCTGCCGTTCTTCAGCTTCCTGAGCTACCTGATCGCCGTGCCGACCGGTATGAAGTTCTTCAACTGGATCGGCACCATGTGGCGCGGCCAGATCAGCTTCGAGACGCCGATGCTCTTCTCGATCGGCTTCCTGGTCACCTTCCTCTTCGGTGGTCTCACCGGCGTGCTGCTGGCCAGCCCGCCGATCGACTTCCACCTGCACGACTCGTACTTCGTGGTGGCCCACTTCCACTACGTGCTCTTCGGCACGATCGTGTTCGCCGTCTTCGCCGGCATCTACTTCTGGTTCCCGAAGATGTTCGGCCGGATGCTCGACGAGCGGCTGGGCAAGGTGCACTTCTGGCTGACCATGATCGGCTTCCACACCACGTTCCTGGTGCAGCACTGGCTGGGCAACGAGGGCATGCCGCGCCGGTACGCCGACTACCTGCCCGGCGACGGCTTCACCACGCTGAACATGGTCTCCACCATCGGCGCGTTCATCACCGGCATCTCGACCCTGCCGTTCATCTGGAACTGCTGGAAGTCGTACAAGGCCGGCCCGGTGGTCGAGGTCGACGACCCGTGGGGTCACGGCAACTCGCTGGAGTGGGCGACCAGCTCCCCGCCCCCGCTGCGGAACTTCGACCGGATGCCGCGGATCCGCTCCGAGCGGCCGGCGTTCGACCTCAAGTTCCCCGAGCTGGCGGCCGGCGGCCAGAGCCTGGCCGGCCCGCCGGAGGGCGGCGCCAAGCCGCTGACCAGCGAGTCCGACGGCGGCGCCAGCTACCGCGAGGACACCGCGAGCGACGCCGACCGGCGCTGACGCTCCGCACCACGTACGACGGGCGCCACCCCACCCGGGGCGGCGCCCGTCGGCGTTGCGAGGGGTACGCCCCGTGGCGGGGGCAGGCGCTGACGACCCGGACCGGGTCGCCCTGACCCCTCCGCTGCCGCCCACCCCGGCGGCCCCGCCCAGCGCCACAGCCTGAGCGCGGGCCTCCTGATCAGTTGATGGAGAACCGGGCCACACGGCGCATGGACACCGGCTGGGCATCAACCGATCTTGTCGCCTGCCCGGTGCCCCGCCGGACTGCCGGGACCGGCCCAGGGCCGCTCAGCCAGGGCCGTCGGGCCGGGGGCGCCGGGTCAGGTGGCGGGGGTCGGGACGAGTTCGGGGGTGGGCGCGAGGGTGGCGGCGGTGCGGCGGCGGCGCAGCTCGATCGGGAGCACGGCCAGCGCCACCAGCGCCCCGACCGCGCCGGTGACCGCGAAGCCCCAGGCCGGTGCGGAGGCGTCGATGACGGCGCCCGCGAGGGGTGCGCCGATCGCCATGCCGATCGTGACCGCCGAGCCGTGCAGGCCCATCGCCTCGCCGCGTACGGAGGCGGGGACCAGCCGGCTGACCGCGTCCGAGGTGGCCGCGATGGTCGGCGCGCAGAGCGCCCCGGCGGGGATCAGCGCCAGGCAGAGCAGCCACCAGTGCGCCCCGCCCAGCCCGACCGGGATGGTGCAGAGGCTGAGGGCGGCCATCAGGACCAGCGGCGGGAAGGAGCGGGTGACCGCCCCGTACGCGAAGCCGCCGACCAGCGACGCGACCGCCCAGACGGCGAGAACGGCGCCCGTCCACCCGACGTCGCCGTTCTCCCGCAACACGGCGACCACCGCCACGTCGGTGCCGCCGAGCACCAGCATGCCGGCGGCGCTGACCGCCAGCACGGCGAGCAGGCGCGGGGTGAGCCACGACCGGCGGGGCACCCGCGGCTGCGGGCCGGCCGGCTCGCCGCCGCCGCGGATGGGCGGGTTCAGCACCCAGAACGCGATACCGGCGGCGACGATGCCGGCGCCCACCAGGTGGAGCGTGGTGCGCGGGGAGATCGCGGTGGCCGCCGCAACGGCCAGCGCGGGGCCGACCATGAACGACAGTTCCACCGACATCGAGTCCAGCGCGTACGCGGGGCGGCGCCGCTCCGGCGGCACCATCGCGGCGATGGACTGCCGGATCACCGAGAAGATCGGCAGGGCGAGCGAGCCGGCCAGGAACGCGGCGGGCAGCAGCACCGGGTACGGCAGCATCGGTGCGGTGGACCAGAAGACCGCCTCGGCGATCCCGGTCAGCACGAGCACCGGCCGCAGGCCGCGCCGGTCGACCAGGCGGCCGAGCAGCGGGCCGCCGATCGCGGCTCCCACGGTGATCGCCGCGCCGACGAGCCCGGCCGCTCCGTAGCCGCGCCCGAGGTCGAGCACGACGTAGAACGTCAGGGTCACCCCGGTGGCGGTGAGCGGGACGCGGGCGAGCACCGACACCAGCAGCAACGACCGGAGACCGGGCAGGGCGAGCGCCTCCCGGTAAGGCTTCAGGTTCATGTCGGTGCGTACCTCCGCCGGACATCCTCGGCCGGAGGTACGACACCCGCCAACGAATTACGGCCTCATGCGGCCCTGATCACAGGCTCCCCGCGCAGGGTCACCCCGGCGCCGTCCATCGCCCGCAGCGCGACGTCCGTGGTGGGCGGGGCGACGGCGGCGGTGAGGTCCAGCAGGACGGTGGTGGCGAAGCCCTCCCGGGCGGCGTCCAGGGCGGTCGCCCGTACGCAGTGGTCGGTGGCGATCCCCACCACGTCGATCCGGTCCACGCCACGCTGGCGCAGCCAGTCGGCCAGGCTCTCGCCGCCCTCGGCGTGCCCCTCGAAGCCGGAGTACGCGGCCGCGTACTCGCCCTTGTGGAAGATCGCCTCGATCCGGTCGGTGGCCAGGTCGGGGTGGAACTCCGCGCCCGGGGTGCCCACCACGCAGTGCCGCGGCCAGCACTCCACGAAGTCCGGCGGGTCGCCGAAGTGGGCGCCCGGGTCGACGTGGTGGTCCTTCGTCGCGACGACGTGGTCCCAGCGGTCCGGCTCGGCGGCGAGGAGCCGGGTGATCCCGGCCGCCACGCCGGCCCCGCCGCCCACGGCCAGCGAGCCGCCCTCGCAGAAGTCGTTCTGCACGTCCACGATGATCAGCGCGTTGCTCACCTGCTGCTCCTTCGTCAGTCGGCCGGGACGACCGTGACCGGGATGGCCGGGTCGCCGGCGGAGAGCTTGAGGCCCTCCCAGGGGATGGAGATCAGGCACTGTCGCAGGTGTTCCCGCGACTCGTCCAGGGTCGGCCGGTCGACCGGCTCGCCGCCGGCCAGGAACGAGTGCTGGAGCAGCCGGTCGTTGGGCCGGGGGTCCGGCACGCCCTGCGGCACGACGATCTCCTCGGTGGCGGTGCCGGTCGGCTTGTGCCGGCGTACGGCCACCTTCCGGCCGCCGATGGTGGCCTTGTGCTCGGAGCGCTTGACCACCGGGCGGCCCTCGACCTCTACGAGCTTGTAGACCAGCCCGGCGGTGGGCGCGCCGGAGCCGGTGACCACGGCGGTGCCCGCGCCGTACATGTCGACAGGCTCGGCGGCGAGCGAGGCGATGGCGTGCTCGTCGAGGTCACCGGAGACGATGATCTTGGTTTCGGTGGCGCCCAGCGAGTCGAGCAGCTCGCGGGACTGCTGCGCGATCACCGCCAGATCGCCCGAGTCGATCCGCACCGCCCGCAGGTCAGGCCCGGCCACCGCGATCGCGTTGCGGATGCCCTGGCTGATGTCGTACGTGTCGACCAGCAGCGTGGTGTCCTTGCCCAGCGTGGCGACCTGCGAGGCGAACGCGGCCCGCTCGTCGGAGTGCAGCAGGGTGAACGCGTGCGCGGCCGTGCCGGCGGTCGGGATGCCGTAGCGCAGCCCGGCGGCGAGGTTCGAGGTGAACCGGAAACCGGCCAGGTACGCGGCCCGCGCCGCGGCCACCGCCGCCTCCTCGTGCGCGCGCCGGGAGCCCATCTCGATGAGCGTCCGTCCGCGTGCCGCGGTGACCATCCGCGCGGCGGCTGCGGCCACGGCGCTGTCGTGGTTGAGCACGGAGAGGATGAGCGTCTCCAGCACCACGCACTCGGCGAAGCCGCCGGAGACGGTGAGGATCGGCGAGCTGGGGAAGAACAGCTCGCCCTCGGCGTAGCCCTCGATGTCGCCAGTGAAGCGGTAGTCGCGCAGCCAGGCGGCGGCCTGCTCGTCGACCACCCCGGTACGCCGCAGGAAGTCGACCTCGTCGGCGTCGAAGCGGAAGTCGCGGATCAGCTCGATCAGCCGGCCGGTGCCGGCCACCACCCCGTAGCGACGACCTGCGGGCAGCCGGCGGCTGAACACCTCGAAGACGCAGCGGCGGTCGGCGGAGCCGTCGCGGAGGGCGGCACTGACCATGGTCAGCTCGTAGTGGTCGGTCAGCAGCGCGGGGCGAAGGGTGCTCACCGCCCCAGCCTAGGGTTCACCCGCCATCGCCGCCGTCGTGGCCCGGGATCGCCCGCAGGGCGGCCCGCAGCTCGGCCCGGCCGGCGACGCCGAGCTTGCCGTAGATCCGCTGGAGGTGGTTCTCCACCGTGCGGGCCGAGAGGTAGAGCCGCTCGGCGATGACCCGGCTGGTCACCCCGTCGGCGGCGAGCCGGGCCACCTGCCACTCGCGTTCGCTCAGCGCCGGGAGGCCGGCCTGCAACGCCGGGGTACGGACCAGGTCGCAGCGGCCGAGCAGGGCGGCGAGGTGTTCCCGGGCCGCGGCCGTCGCCGGGGACCGCTGCCGGCGCAGCCGGTCCAGGGCGGTGGCGGTGGCCTCCGCCGCGTAGACGGTCAGCTCGAGCGCGTCGAAGCCGTCGGCGACCGCCAGCAGTTCGTCGGCGGAGCCGCCCGCGGTGGCCCGGGCGTGCCGGGCGAGCAGCGGGGGCAGCAGCCCGTCGACCCGCTCGGAGAGCTCGGCGAGCCGCTGCGCGACGGTGCGCCGGCCGCCGTCGGAGCAGGTCGGGCCGAGCGGCGCGGTCGCCTGGCCCAGCCGGACCAGGTCGTGCAGCACGTGCACCTCGTGGCCGGCGAAGCCGTCCGCGCGCAGCCGGTCGGCCAGCCCGCTCAGGTGCTTGACGGCGCCGGACACGTCGCCACCGGCGGCGAGCACCGCGCCCCGGGCCTGCTCCAGCCACGGGTACAGCACGATCATGCCCGGGGCGTGGGTGCGGTCGGCCTCCGCCATCGCCTCGGCCGCCTGCGCGGCGTCGCCCCGCAGCGCCGCCGCCTGGGCCCGCTCGGCCTGGGCCAGTCCCGCGTAGACCCGGCTGGTGGCGAGCACCGCGCAGGCGCCGAGGCTGGTCCGCAGCGCCGCGTCGCTCTGGCCGCGCAGCCGGGCCGCGTACGCCTGGAGGATGGCCAGGTAGCCGGTGCCGAGCCGGAAGTCGCCGGCCCCGGCCAGGTCGGCGAACTCGTCGGCCACGATCGCGTCGATGCCGGCCAGGTCGCCCGCGAGCGCCAGCCGGGTGCCCCGGGCCAGCTCCAGGGCCAGTTGCAGGTACGGCATGTCCGCCCGCCACCGGCCCGCCTCGGCCTGCACCCGGTTGATCGCGGTGGCGCTGCGGTGCAGCTGCCCCTGCGCGGCCTGGAGGTGGGCGATCGTGCTGCGCGCCAGCTCCCGGGCGGCGACGCTCGCGGCCGGCCGGTCCAGCACCGTCTGCCCGAGCCGCAGCGCGATGCCGGTGTCCAGCCGGTGCAGCCGCATGATGCCCTCGAAGGCCAGCACCCGGGCCTGGTCGGCGGAGTCGGTCAGGGTCGACCGGCGGGCGGCGATCTCCTCCACCGTGGACTCCCGGCTCAGCCCCCAGTAGCTGACCATGCCCCGCACGGTCAGCCAGCGGCTCAGCCGCCGGTCGCCCTCGATGTCGGTGGCGACCGCGTCCAGCACCCCGATCGCCTCGTCCGGCCGGTCGGCGAACATCAGGATGGTGGCCAGCAGCTCCGCCGCGTCGAAGCCGCCGCCCGCGTCGAGCGCCGCGCGGGCCAGCCGGGTCGCCAGCGGTACGTCGTAGCGGGCGAACGCCTGCCGGGCCGCGTCGAGCAGCAGGGCCGGATCCTGCGCGGTGCCCGAGTCGAGCCGCCACACGGCCACCCGGAGCAGGTCGTCGCGGCGTCGCTTGCCGACCAGCTCCAGCAGCTCGGCGAGGCGGGCCTGCAACCGTCGCGTCCGGCTGACGGGGCAGCGGCGGCGCATCACCTCGCCGTAGAGCGGGTGGGCCAGCCGCACGTTCGCCCGGCGGTCGTCGTGTTCCACGGCGATCAGCCCGCGTTCCTCGGCGGTCTCCACGTCCACCGGGTCGGCGGCCTGGTTGAGCAGGTGCAGGCCGAGCGGTTCACCGAAGGCGACCAGCTCCACCACCCCGCGTACGCCCGAGGTGAGCTGGCCGATCCGGACGTCGATCAGGTCGGTCAGGTTGGGCGCCAGCTCCAGCCGGCCGGTCCACTTCCAGATCCCGTACGTGCGGGTCAGCTCCCCGCGGTCGGCGGCGAACACCAGCTCGCGCAGCAGCAGCGGGTTGCCCTCGGAGAGCCGGCCGAGCCGGTCGGCGGAGGTGGCGTCGACCGGTCCCTCCAGGATCGCGGAGAGCAGCCGTGTGGTCTCGGCCGGCGGCAGCGGCCTCAGCTCGACGTGGTCGACCAGGCCGTCGGTCCACAGGGCGCGGATCGGCAGCGGGAGCTGCTCGCCGTCGCGTGACGTGCCGACGACCGTGGCGTTGTCGGAGCGGGCCACCAGGTGCACCAGCGCCGCCGACGGCGGGTCGAGCAGGTGCGCGTCGTCGACCGCGAGCACGATCCGGCGGCCGGCCGCCTGCTGCTGCAGCACGTCCACCGCCCAACGCAGGATGCCGGCGGGGGAGAGGCCCTGTGGCTGCTCCGTCGGGAGCACCTGGACGAGACCGCCGAAGGGGAGCGCGGCCGTGGTGGCGCTGGCCGCGATCGTCCAGACGGCGTACCCGTCGCGGGGGAGGGCCGCCATCCCCTCGCGCAGCAGGCGGCTCTTGCCGATGCCCGCGTTGCCGCTGAAGAAGATGCCCCGCCGCTCCGCGCCGGTCACCGCCGACAGCAGACGGTTGAGCTCATCCGTTCGGCCGACGAACCCCCACCGACTCATCGGGGCAGCATATCGATCGGAATCCGTCCGCGTGCACATCGTCACGCACCGAAGTTGAGTAGTCTCGTGATTACCTCTGAGTATTCGAAGTGTTCGGTCCCGGGACCTGGCCGCCCGTACTCTTCCGGCATCCGGGTGCCGTCACCGGACGATTCCATGCGGCCGGCCGCTGCCGGTCGCCTGCCACGGGAGGCCGCTTTCGATGAAGCCCGGTCCTCTCCCCGCCGTCGACAGGCCCGACGACATGGCCGGAGCCGAACTGCCCCGTCGGGACCGGCTGCCCGTCCGGCTGGGGGTGACCGAGCCCCGCCCGGAGGAGCCGCTGGCCGTGATCGGCGTCGGCCCGGCCGCCGCGGGGCGGCGCGAGGTGCTCGCCCACCTGCTCCAGCTCGATCCCGCCATGCTCGCCGTGCCCGCCGGCAGTTGGCTCGTGGTGCGCCACTCCCAGGTGCCGACGCGGGCCGCGTACGTGCCCGGCTACCGCCAGCCCCATTCCTACGGCGCCGACCGGCTGGCCGCCGGGCCGGCGCTCGCGCGCCCGCCGCGCCGGGTCGAGCTGAGCCTGCCCGAGCCCCTGCTGCGGCACTTCAGCCTCGTCGACACGCCGGACACGGGTGCCCTCGGGGCGGCCGGCGGCCGGCTGCTGCTCGACGCGGCGGGCCGGTCCGGGGCGGTGCTCTTCGTGATCGCCGCCGACCAGGCCTTCACCGCGGTCGAACTCCACCTGCTCGCCGACCTGGCCCGTGCCGGCGTCGGGGTCGTCTTCGCGGTCACCCCGGGCGCCGGTGGCTGGGCCCCGGTGCCGGAGGGCGCGGCCACGACGGATGGCACGGGGGCGTCCGTCGGGTCGGCCCCCGCACCGGTGGACCCGGTCGCGGTCACCGTCGAGGCGCACCGGGCGGCCCTGCTGGCCGCCGTGCCCGGGCTCGCCGACGCCCGCTGGTTCCCGATCGACGCCGCGGCTGACGGGGCGGACCTGCGCCGGGCGCTGGTCGGCTGGGCCGCCGACGAGGGGCTGCGACGGGCGAGCGCCGAGCCGCCGGTGCTGCCGGGGTCGCAGGGCCGGGTGCCGGTGGTGGCCGACCCGGGTGGCTGGTCGGAGCAGCTCGACCGGCAGGCCCGGTCCTCCTCCCGGCGCATCCGCCAGCACCTCGCCCTGGAGGTGGCGAACATCCACCTCCGCGTGGTGCAGGAGATCGTCTTCGGGGTCGGTTGCGCCGGCCTGCCGCAGCTGCTCGACCGCGAGATGGAGGCGCTGTCGCTGCTGGCCACCGCCCAGTGCGACGAGGCGGTGCGCGGGCTCGTCGAGGAGGCCGCCGGTCGGGTCTTCGGCGCGCCGCTGCCGGCGGGTGTCCGGCGGCGCCTCGACGCCCCGCTGCGCTGGGGCCTGACGGAGCACCGGGGCGAGCACGAGCTGGACCGCGTGCTGCTCGTCACCAGCACCGGCGGCGTGGCGGGACTGACCGGGACCGGCGCGACCGACACGCTGGCGAGCTACCCGGGCGTGGCGCGCGTGGAGGTGCTACCGCCGGTGGCCGTGGCCCTCTCGGGCGGCTGCTGGCAGCACTGGCGCAGCCCCGGCAACCACGACCCCAACGCCGCCCGGGCCTGGGCGCAGCGCGCGCTGCGGGAGGTCGAACTGGAACTGTGCCGGGAGGTGTCCCGGCGGTTCGAGGTGGTCCGCCTCTCGCTGGACGGGGTGCTCTCCGATGCTGTCGACCACGGCATCCTGCTCGCCTGAGGGCGATCTGGTCGCCTGCGGCGTCGGTGCCGGGCGGCCGCCGCCCGCTGCCGCCCACGCCCTTGACCAGGCAGGACGCGGCGATCCGCGCCGGGCCGGCGTTCCGGTTCCTCGGTTCGCCGACTCCGGTGGCACGATGGGGGGCATGGCGGCTCCGCAGGTTGCACCTGTCGAGACGCCGGACACCGATGAGGTGCCGGCGTCCGACCGGCCGTGGGTGACGATCGTGTGGGACGACCCGGTCAACCTCATGACGTACGTGACCTGGGTCTTTCAGAAGCTCTTCGGCTACAGCCGGGAAAAGGCGGAAGAGCTCATGCTCGACGTGCACCACAAGGGCCGCGCCGTGGTCTCCAGCGGCGCCCGGGAGCGGATGGAGCACGACGCGTCGCAGCTGCACGCGTACGGGCTGTGGGCGACGGTGGACCGGTCGTGAGCATGTTCCGTCGCCAGGGCGACCGCTACGTCGTCACCTTCGCCGTCGACGAGGTGCGGGTGCTGCGGAAGGTGGCATCCGAGGTGGTCGGGCTGCTCACCGACGGCTTCGACCACACCGACCCGGTGGTGGGCCGGCTCTTCCCCGAGGTCTACCCGGAGGACCCGTCCGGCACGGCCGAGTTCCGCCGCTACACCGAGGGCGACCTCAAGACCGCCAAGATCGACCAGGCTGGCGCGATCCTCGCGTCGCTGCCCGACGAGGCCGGCGGCGAGGTGCGTCTCGACGCGGAGGCGGCCGAGGCGTGGCTGCGGGCGCTCAACGACGCCCGGCTGGCGATGGGCGTCCGGCTGGAGATCAAGGACGGCACCGATCTCGGCGAGGAGCTCGACGACGCGGTCGCCGAGGACCCGACCTCCAGCCGGGTGTTCCAACTGTCGGTCTACGCGTACCTCGGCTATCTCCAGGAATCCCTGCTCAACGCCTTGATCGACTAGGCGTGACCGGCACCACCTCAACGTCGCGGCAGGTACGCGTTAGGCTGGACCACGTGCTGAGCATCGACCGGTCGATCATCGACGCGATCGTCGCCCACGCCCGGCGGGACCATCCCGACGAGGCGTGCGGCGTGGTCGCCGGTCCCGCCGGCAGCGACACCCCCACCCGGCACATTCCGATGGACAACGCGGCCCGTTCCATGACGTTCTACGAGTTCGACTCGATGGAGCAGCTGCGGGTGTGGCGCGAGATGGACGACCGGGACGAGGAGCCCGTCGTCATCTACCACTCGCACACCGCCACGGAGGCCTACCCGTCCCGCACGGACATCTCGTTCGCCGGTGAGCCCGGCGCGCACTACCTGCTGGTCTCCACCCGCGACGCCGACACGGAGGAGATCCGCTCCTTCCGGATCGTCGACGGCGTGGTGACCGAGGAGCCGGTCCGGATCGTGGACGCGGGGGTGGACCCGCACGCCGTGCAGTCCTACATGTTCGGGCAGAGCCCGGCGACGGTCGACTACGAGTGTTCCGGCCGCTGATCCAGCGCCGTCACACCCGTTTACGTCCCGTCACCCTTCGGCACGCCCGACCATCATCGAGGAGCACGACACCATGGCCATCGAGGTTCGCATCCCCACCATCCTGCGCAGCTACACCGGCGGCGCGAAGGTCGTCGAGGGCACCGGCGACACGCTGGGCGACCTGCTCGCCGACCTGGACTCCCGGCACGCCGGCCTGAAGGCCCGGCTGGTCACCGACGCCGGTGCGCTGCACCGCTTCGTCAACGTCTACGTCAACGACGAGGACGTCCGTTTCCTCGGCGCGCTGGACGCCAAGCTCAACGACGGCGACAGCGTGACCATCCTGCCGGCCGTCGCCGGTGGCGCGTTCGGCTTCGCCGCGGCTGCCGCGATCGCCCAGCACGGCGCCGCGGTCGCCGCGCGGTCGGCCGCCGCCGCCCGCTGACGGGGGCGGTCGCCATGGCGCGGTACGACAGCCTTCTCGACGCCTGCGGAGGAACTCCCCTGGTCGGGCTGCCCCGGCTCTCGCCGACGGTGCCCGACGGGGCGCCGCCGGTGCGGCTCTGGGCGAAGCTGGAGGACCGGAACCCGACCGGCAGCATCAAGGACCGGGCGGCCACGTTCATGGTCCGGGCGGCCGAGGAGTCCGGCCGGCTCCGGCCGGGCGACACGATCCTCGAACCGACCAGCGGCAACACCGGCATCTCGCTGGCGATGGTGGCCAAGCTGCGCGGCTACCGGCTGGTCTGCGTGATGCCGGAGAACGTCTCGACCGAGCGGGTGCAGCTGCTCCGGATGTACGGCGCGGAGATCATCTTCTCGCCGGCGGCGGGCGGTTCCAACCAGGCGGTCGCCACCGCCAAGCAGATCTCGGCCGAGCACCCCGACTGGGTCATGCTCTACCAGTACGGCAACGAGGGGAACGCCCGGGCGCACTACGAGACCACCGGCCCGGAGCTGCTGCACGACCTGCCCACGATCACGCACTTCGTGGCGGGCCTCGGCACCACCGGGACGCTGATGGGCACCGGGCGCTACCTGCGCGAGAAGGTCGACGGCATCCAGGTCGTCGCGGCCGAGCCGCGCTACGGCGAGCTGGTCTACGGGCTGCGCAACATCGACGAGGGCTACGTCCCCGAGCTCTACGACGCGTCGGTGCTGTCCCGGCGCTTCTCCGTCGGCACCCGCGACGCGGTGCTGCGGACCCGGCAGCTCGTCGAGGTGGAGGGCATCTTCGCAGGCTTCTCCACGGGCGCGATCCTGCACGCCGCCCTGGCGGTGGCGCACGAGGCCGTCCGCGCCGGCCAGCGGGCCGACGTGGCCTTCGTGGTCTGCGACGGCGGCTGGAAGTACCTCTCCACCGGGGCGTACGGCGGCACCCTCGCCGACGCGGAGGAAGCCCTGGAGGGCCAGCTCTGGGCGTGACGTCCCGTGGCCGGGCGGCCGACCCACGTCGGTGGCCCGGCCGCCCGTCACGGCCCCCGCGACGTGGCCGGCCCGCTCACCCAGCGCTACCGTCGGACGCCGTCTCGTCACGGGATCCGGGCGGGCGGCCCGGACGGGTGTCACGTTGGTGACAACTTCCTGTGGATGACTCTTGTCGTCGCGCGGGCGCGCGTAGGCTGCCCTGCGTGGTGTACGCGCCGGTAGAGATCATCCACAGCGGGACCGTCGACGCGGAAACTACGCATAGTTACAGTGAGAATACTCGATGCGACTGACCGTCCTGGGCTGCGCGGGCAGTTTCCCCGGTCCCGAGTCCCCCTGCTCGGCCTACCTCGTCGAGGCGGACGGCTTCCGGCTGCTCGTCGACTTCGGCTCCGGGTCGCTGTCCAACCTCCAGCGCTACGCGGGGCTGCACGCCCCCGACGCCATCATCCTCACCCACCTGCACTGCGACCACATCCTCGACGCGGTGACGTACGTGGTGGTCCGCCGCTACGCCCCGGACGGCCCCTACCCGTCGCTGCCCGTCTACGCCCCCGCCGGCGCACCGGACCGGTTGGCCGCCGCGTACGGGCAGGAGGACGGCACGGTCGAGGACGTCTACCAGTTCTACGCCCTCGAACCCGGCACCTTCCCGATCGGCCCGTTCGCGGTCACCGTCGACCGGGTGAACCACCCCGTCGAGACGTACGGCGTCCGGCTGGAGCACGGCGGCCGGGTGCTCTGTTACTCCTCGGACACCGCGCCCTGCGACGCGCTGCTGCGGCTGGCCCAGGACGCCGACACGTTCCTCTGCGAGGCGAGCTACCTCGACGGCGTGGAGAACCCGCCGGACCTGCACCTGACCGGCGGGGAAGCCGGCGAGGTGGCGACCAAGGCGGGGGTGGGCCGGCTGCTGCTCACCCACCTGGTGCCCGCCTGGGGCAGCGAGGCGCACACCGTGGCGTCGGCCGGCGCCGCCTTCGACGGGCCGCTCGAGGTGGTCCGGCCCGGCGCCAGCTACGAGATCTGACCGGGCAATCCGACGTCCGGCCGCTCCGTGCCTCGCGCGGGGCCTCGAAAACCGGGTCGTCCGCCTAATATCTCGCCGGTGAGCGACTCCCCCTCCGGGTCGGCCGGCTGGCAGCCCCACCCGCCAACTCCTCCCACGGGCCCGCCCGGCCCGCCTGGTCCGGTGTTCCCGCCGGCCCCGGCCGGGACCTGGCCAGGCCACCCGCAGCCGCACCCGCCGTCGGCCGCCGGGCCGTACCCGCCGTCGGCCGCCGGGCCCTACCCGCCGCCCGGACAACGCGTCGCGTACCCGCCGGTGGCCGGCCTTCCGTCGGCCGGGTCCGGCTCGGCACCGCCGCGCCGGTCCACCGGGCTGCGGGTGCTTTTCGTGCTGCTCGCCGGGCTGCTCGCGACCGGGCTCTGCGCCGGTGGCGGCATCGCGGGCTACCTGGGTTGGTGGGAGCCCCGGCAGGACATGGCCGAGCGGCGCGCGATCTTCGCGGACTGGGGGCGGCCGCACAGCTTCACCTCCGACGGGCTCGTCGAGGGCGACGACGCGTCGTCGCAGGTGTACCGGTTCACCTGCCCGCAGGGGCGGTGCCCGGTGGACCTCGGCGAACGGGTGCACGACTGGCTCGTCACCGCCGGAGCGCAGGACGCCAGGATCGAGGACGTGACGCGTTGCGTGGCCCACGGCTTCCAGTACGGCGGCCCCACCTGCACCTGGACGTGGCGGGCGAACGGTTGCCGGGCGACCGTGACGACGACGGGCCTGGACAAGGTGCCGAGTGGCTGGGACCGGCCGCTCGTGCTCAACGTCCGCATCCGTGAGTGCGACTGATCCGGGCGGCGGACGCGCCGTCGACCGGGCCGGGGCACCCCGGAACGGCACGACCACCGCACCGCATAGGGTGCAGGGATGGCGCGACCTGACGGGCGGCGACCCGACGAACTCCGACCTGTGACGTTGACCCGGGGCTGGAGCACCCATCCGGAGGGCTCGGTGCTCGTGGAGTTCGGCGGCACCCGGGTGCTCTGCACCGCCAGCGTGACCGAGGGCGTGCCCCGCTGGCGCAAGGGCTCCGGGCTCGGCTGGGTCACCGCCGAGTACGCGATGCTGCCACGGGCCACCAACACCCGCTCCGACCGGGAGAGTGTGAAGGGCCGCGTCGGTGGGCGTACGCACGAGATCTCCCGGCTGATCGGGCGGAGCCTGCGGGCGTCCATCGACCTGAAGGCCCTCGGCGAGAACTCGATCGTGCTCGACTGCGACGTGCTCCAGGCCGACGGCGGCACCCGCACCGCCGCGATCACCGGCGCGTACGTGGCGCTGCACGACGCGGTGACCTGGCTGGCCGGGCGCAAGTCGCTGGCCGGCAAGCCGGAGAAGGTGATGCACCGCTCGGTGGCCGCGATCAGCGTCGGGATCATCGACGGCGAGCCCCGGCTGGACCTCGACTACACCGAGGACGTCGCCGCCGAGGTCGACATGAACGTGGTGTGCACCGGCACCGGCGAGTTCGTCGAGGTGCAGGGCACCGGGGAGGCGGGCGTGTTCGCCCGCGAGCAGCTCGACGCCCTGCTCGACCTGGCCGTCGCCGGCTGCGTGGAACTGGCCGAAGCCCAGCGGAAGGCGCTCTCCCTCCCGTGAGCGCGAGGAGTGAGCTTGCGAGCCCCGCAGTCGCGAACAAAGGTGGATTCTGATGAACAAGGTGCTGCTCGCCACCCGTAACCGCAAGAAGCTCGTCGAGCTCCAGCGGATCCTCGACGGCGCGCTCGGCGCGCACCGCGTCGCCCTGATCGGGCTGGACGACGTCGAGGAATACCCGGAGCTGCCCGAGAGCGGCCTGACCTTCGGCGAGAACGCGCTGATCAAGGCGCGGGAGGGCTGCCGGCGCACCGGCCTGCCGACGATCGCCGACGACTCCGGGCTGGCCGTCGAGGCCCTCAACGGCATGCCGGGGGTGTTCAGCGCCCGCTGGGCCGGCCGGCACGGCAACGACCAGGCCAACCTCCAGCTCGTGCTGGACCAGATCGCGGACCTGCCCGACGAGAACCGGGCCGCGTCCTTCGTCTGCACGGTGGCCCTGGTGCTGCCCGGCGGCAAGGAGCACCTGGTCGACGGCCGGCAGAGCGGCCGGCTGCTCCGGTCGCCGCGCGGCGACGGCGGGTTCGGCTACGACCCGATCTTCCTCGGCGACGGTCAGGACCGCACCAACGCGGAGCTGACGCCGCAGGAGAAGGACGCGGTCAGCCACCGGGGCAAGGCGCTGCGCGAGCTGGCCAAGCTGGTCGCCAAGGTGCTGCCGCCCGCGAGCTGACGGACCCGCCCCGGTGGGAGGGGTGCTGACGGGGTTCGCCGTCATCGTCACCGTCATCGCCGTCGGCTACGCCCTCGGCCGCGGCGGGGTGCTGGGGCCGGAGGCGGCCACCGTCCTCTCCCGCGTCGCGTTCTTCGTCGCGACTCCGGCGCTGCTGTTCGAGACGGTGGCCCGGGCGGACGTGCCCGCGGTCGTCTCGTCCGCCCTCGTCGTCACGGTGGTCAGCACCACCGCCGTGGCGTCGGTGTTCGTCGCCGTCGCGCGGCTCTGCTGGCGTCGCTCCGTCGCGGACGCGACGATCGGCGCGCTGGCCTCGTCGTACGTCAACGCGGCGAACATCGGCATCCCCGTCGCGGTCTACGTCCTCGGGGACGCCTCGTTCGTCGCGCCCGTGCTGATGTTCCAACTGGTCGTCATGACGCCCGTCGCGTTCGCCTTCCTCGAGGCGGCCACGGCGGGAAGCAGGCCGTCGCTCGGCACGGTGGTGCTCCAGCCGCTGACCAACCCGGTCACCATCGCGTGCGCGCTGGGCGTCGCGGCCAGCCTGACCGGCTGGCTGCCGCCGGAGCCGGTCCTGCGGCCGATCGAACTCGTCGCGGCGATGGCGGTGCCCGCCACGCTGATCGCGTACGGCCTCTCCCTGCACGGCGCACCGCGGCCCGGCTCCGGCGACACCGGACGCGACGTCCGGCTCGCGGTCGTCCTCAAGACGGTGGTCCAGCCGGCCGTCGCCTACCTCGTCGCCCGCTTCGCGATGGGGCTGCCGCCCAACCTCGTGCTGGCCTGCACGGTCACCGCCGCACTGCCGACGGCGCAGAACGTCTTCGTCTACGCGATCCGCTACGGCCGGGGCACGGTCCTGGCGCGCGACTCGATCCTGCTGTCGACGGTGGCCGCCGTGCCCGTGCTGATCGGGGTGGCGGTGCTGGCGGGCTGACACCCGGCCGGCGCCCGGGCCACCGTGGCGCCACGGCGGCCCGGCGCGGGCCGTCAGTCGAGGGGGCCGATCTCGCGCTCGATGGCGGCGCGCAGCTCGGGCCCGGCCAGCACGGCCCGGGCGGCCTCCATCAGCGGGGCCAGGAAGACGTCCGGCCCGGGTTCCCCGGCGATCCCGCCGAGCGCCGCGACGGCCGCCCGCCCGGCCGGCGACGGGGTGAGCGGGGCGCGCAGCTGGAGCCCGCGTACCCCGGCGAGCAGTTCGACGGCGAGCAGGCTGGTCAGGTTGTCCAGCACGGTGCGCAGCTTCTTGGCCGCCGCCCAGCCCATGGAGACGTGGTCCTCCTGCATGCCGCTGGTGGGCAGCGAGTCCACCGACGCCGGCGCGGCGAGCCGCCGGTTCTCCGCGACGATCCCGGCCGCCGTGTACTGGGCGATCATCAGCCCGGAGTTGACCCCCGCGTCGGGGGAGAGGAACGCCGGCAGCTCCCGGGACCGGGTGACGTCGAGCAGCCGGTCCACCCGGCGCTCGGCGATCGCGCCCACCTCGGCGGCGGCGATGGCCAGGAAGTCCGCGGCGAAGCCGAGCGGCGCGCCGTGGAAGTTGCCGGTCGACTCGACGCGGCCGTCGGGCAGCACCACCGGGTTGTCCACCACCGAGACCAGCTCCCGCCCGGCCACCGTCCGGACGAAGTCCAGGGTGTCCCGGGCCGCCCCGGCGACCTGCGGCGCGCACCGCATCGAGTACGCGTCCTGCACCGCGTGCGCGAGGTCGTCGCGGTGCGAGTCCATCACCCGGGAGTCCTGGAGCAGCCGGTGGATGTTCGCCGCCGAGGCCGACTGCCCGGGGTGCGGCCGGATGGCGTGCAGCTCCGGCAGGAACGGCCGCTCCGAGCCGAGCATCGCCTCGATGGCGAGGGCGGCGGTGACGTCGGCCATCGTGAACAGGTGCGCGGCGTCGTGGATCGCCAGCAGCAGCATGCCGAGCATGCCGTCGGTGCCGTTGATCAGCGCCAGCCCCTCCTTGGCGGCCAGCCCGACCGGCGACAGCCCGGCCCGGCGCAGCGCGTCGGCGGCGGGCAGCCGCTCGCCGGCCGGGCCGAGCACCCAGCCCTCGCCGAGCAGCACCAGCGCGCAGTGCGCCAGCGGCGCCAGGTCGCCGGAGGCGCCCAGCGAGCCGTGCTCCGGCACCCACGGCGTCACGTCGTGGTTGAGCAGGTCGACAAGCGCCTCGGCGAGCAGGGGCCGGACCCCGGAGCGGCCGAGCGCCAGCGAGCGGACCCGCAGCAGCATCATGGCCCGGACCACCTCGCGCGGCATCGGCGCGCCCACCCCGGCCGCATGGGAGCGGATCAGCGCGTGCTGGAGCTCGGCCCGCCGCTCGGGCGCGACGAAGGTGTTCGCCAGCGCGCCGAAGCCGGTGGAGACGCCGTAGACCGGCCGGCCGGCGGCCTCGATGCCGTCGACGATGGACCGGCTGACGGTCATGGCGTCGACGGTGGCCGGGTCGAGGACGACCTTGGCGGTGCCGCGCGCGACGGCGAGCACGTCGGCGGGGGAGATCCCGGTGGGCAGGACGGTGACGGTCATTGGGGCACTCCGTTGCGCAGAACCTGGCGGATCAGTGGCACACCGGGCCGGTAGGCCAGGTGCAGGTGGGACGGGGCGTCGAGGATCATCAGGTCGGCCCGGGCCCCGGGCCGCAGCACCCCGACGTCGTCGCGGCGCAGCGCCCGGGCGCCGCCGGCGGTCGCGGCCCAGACGGCCTCCGCCGGGGTCATCCGCATCTCGCGTACGGCGAGCGCGACGCAGAACGGCATCGACGAGGTGTACGACGAACCGGGGTTGCAGTCGGTCGCCAGCGCCACGATCACGCCGGCGTCCAGCAGTCGGCGGGCGTCCGGGTAGGGCGAGCGGGTGGAGAACTCGGCGCCGGGCAGCAGGGTCGCGACGGTGGTCGGCTCGAATCCGGAGACCCACGTCTCGCCGGCCGAGGCCAGCGCGTCGACGTCGGCGTCGGTCAGGTGGGTGCAGTGGTCGACGCTGGCGGCGCCCAGCTCCACGCCGAGCTGGACGCCCGGCCCGGGGCCGAGCTGGTTGGCGTGCACCCGCACGCCCAGCCCGACGGCCTGCCCGCAGGCGAGGATGGCGCGGGCGTGGTCGACGTCGAACGCGCCCCGCTCGCAGAAGACGTCGATCCAGCGGGCGTGCGGCGCGGCGGCGGCCAGCATCGGCCCGCAGACCAGGCCCACGTAGTCGTCGGGGCGGTCGGCGTACTCGGCGGGGACCACGTGCGCGCCGAGGAAGGTGGTCTCCTCGCTGACCTCGGCGGCGATCGCCAACGAGCGGGCCTCGTCGGCGACGGTGAGGCCGTACCCGCTCTTGATCTCCATGGTGGTGGTGCCCTGCCGCATCGCCTCGCCGCGCAGCCGGCGCACGGTGGCCCGCAGCTCGTCGTCGGTGGCCGCCCGGGTCGCGCCGACGGTGGTCCGGATGCCGCCGCCGGTGTACGGCTGCCCGGCCATCCGGGCGGCGAACTCGGCGGCCCGGTCCCCGGCGAAGACCAGGTGGGCGTGGCTGTCCACGAAGCCGGGGAGCACGGCGGCGCCCCGGGCGTCCAGTCGCCGGTCGGCGGCCGGCGCGTCGCGGGACGGCCCGATCCAGGCCACCCGCCCCTCCTCGACCAGCAGGGCGGCGTCGCGCCGGATGCCCAGCGGGCCGCCCTCGTCGCCGGGCGGGTCGTTGGTCACCAGCTCGCCGATGTCGTCGACCAGTAGACTGCTCACGAGGTCACCTCCTCGATCGTCGCGGTCAGTTCGGCCGGCACGTCGACGGTCAGGTGCCGGCCGTCGCGCACCACCGTCCGGCCGTCCACCACGACCTGCGCGACGTCGGCGGCGCCCGCCGCGAACCAGACCCCCACCGGCGGTACGCCGGCCGTGCGCGGGCTGTCCAGCCGTACGGTCACCAGGTCGGCGCGCGCCCCCACGGCGATCCGCCCGGCGTCGCGCCAGCCCAGCGCGGCGTGACCGCCGACGGTGGCCGCGTCGCGCAGCTCGGCGGGGGAGAAGTGGCCGCGCCGGCGGGTGCGCAGCCGCTCGTCCAGTTCGACCGCGCGCGCCTCCTCGAAGAGGTCGATCACGGCGTGGCTGTCGCTGCCCAGGCTGAGCGGCAGGCCGACGTCGGCCATCCGCCGGGCCGGGCCGATCCCGTCGGCCAGGTCCCGCTCGGTGGTGGGGCAGAGGCAGACGCCCGTGCCGGCGTCCCCGAGCAGCGTGAGGTCGCCGCCGGTCAGGTGGGTGGCGTGCACGGCCGTGGTGTTCGGGCCGAGCGCCCCCCGGTCGGCGAGCAGCCGGGCCGGGGTGCAGCCGTGCGCGGCCCGGCAGGCGTCGTTCTCGGCGGGCTGCTCGGAGAGGTGCACGTGCAGGGGTGCGCCGCGCCGGTCCGCCCAGCCGGCCACGGTGGCGAGCTGTCCGGCGGGCACCGCGCGCACCGAGTGGATCGCCGCACCGACCCGGGCGTGGTCGTCGGCGGGCCGGAACGCGTCGACCCGCTCCGCCCAGCGCAGCGCGTCGCCGTCGCCGAAGCGCCGCTGCGGTCCGGCGAGCGGCTCCCCGTCGACGGTGGCGGTGAGGTAGCAGGTGTCCAGCAGGGTGATCCGGATCCCGGCGTGCGCGGCGGCCTCGACCAGCGCCGCGCCCATCGCGTTCGGGTCCGCGTACGGGGTGCCGTCCGGGTCGTGGTGCACGTAGTGGAACTCGCCGACACAGGTGATGCCGGCCAGCGCCATCTCGGCGTAGACCGCCCGGGCCAGGGCCAGGTACGAGTCCGGGTCCAGCCGCTGCGCCACCGCGTACATCCGGTCGCGCCAGGTCCAGAAGTCGCCGCGCCCGCCGTGGGTGCGCCCGCGCAGTGCCCGGTGGAACGCGTGCGAGTGCGCGTTGGCGAGCCCGGGCAGGGTCAGCCCGGGCAGCCGCTCGGCATCGGTCATGACCTCGACCCCGGCGGGCGGCGTGCTCCCGGCCGTCAGCGGCGTCACCCCGGTGATCCGCCCGTCGGTCGTCTCGATCAGCACGTCGGCGGTCGGCTCGGCGTGGTCGGGCAGCCAGGCGTACTCGGCCAGCCAGCGGGTCCCGGTCATGTCGTGTGCCCCCTGTCGAGCTGAATCGTCTGCGACATCAGTCGATCACGGTGGGGCCGGGTCGGCTGTGGTGCCGGCCGATCGCCGCCGGGCTGAGTCGTCTGCGACATCAGCTCGAAAGGGCCGCAACAGCGACCCCGGCCCCGCAGACGGGAAGGAGAACGTCGCCCGATCGTGGTCAGCGGCGGCATGCCAGCTCCTCCAGCACCCGGGCCAGGGCGGTGGCCCCGGCCGCGCAGTCGGCGTCGCTGGCCGACTCCGCCGGCGAGTGCGACACCCCCGTCGGGTTGCGCACGAAGAGCATCGCCGTGGGCAGGTGCGCGGCGAGCACCCCGGCGTCGTGCCCGGCTCCGGTCGGCAGCACCGGCGCGTCGAGCAGGGTCGCCAGCCGGTCGGCCAGGCCGCCGTCGAAGGAGACCAGCGGAGTGGCCGACTCCTCCGTAAGCGCCAGCTCCGTACCGTCGCGGCGGGCCCGCTCGGCGGCCTTCGCGCGTACCGCGTCGACCAGCCCCGTCAGCGTCTCCGGCTCGGCGGCCCGGGCGTCCAGCCAGCCGGTCACCCTCGACGGGATCGCGTTGGTGGCGTTCGGCTCGACCGCCACCCGGCCGACGGTGGCGTGGGCGCCGCGCAGCCGCGCCTCCTTGTTGGCCGCCAGCACCGTGAAGGCGTACGTCAGCATGGGGTCGCGGCGGTCGGCCATCCGGGTCGTACCGGCGTGGTTGCCCTCGCCGGTGAACTCGAAGCGCCAGCGGCCGTGCGGCCAGATCGCGCTGGCCACCCCGACCGGCGCGCCGGCGTCCACCATCGCGCGGCCCTGCTCGACGTGCAGCTCGACGAAGGCGGCGAAGCCGCCGAGCAGCTCGGGCCGGGCGCCCGCCGGCCGGGCGCCCAGCGCCTCGGCGAAGCTCACCCCGCCGGCGTCGCGCAACCCGGCCGCGCGCTCCACCGCGATCTCCCCGGCGAGCAGCCGCGACCCCAGGCACGGTACGCCGAACCGCGCGCCCTCCTCCTCCACGAACGCGCCGACCACCACGGGTCGGGCCGGCGCGACGCCGGCCGCGCGCAGCTCGTCGACGGCGAGGAACGCGCTGACGATGCCGAGCGGCCCGTCGTAGGCCCCGCCGTGCGGCACCGAGTCGAAGTGACTGCCCGTCAGCACCGCGTCGCCGGCCTCCGGATCACCCCACCGGGCGAACAGGTTGCCGTTGCCGTCGTCGGTGACCGGCATGCCCCGGCGGTCGGCCTGCGCGCGGAACCACTCCCGCAGCCGCAGCTCCGGCCCGGTCAGCGCGTACCGCAGGTAGCCGCCGCTGCCCTCGTCGCGCCCGACCGGTGCGATCTCGTCCCACAGCGCCCGGAACCGGCCGGCGAGGCCGCTCATGCGGTACCTCCGTTGGTCGCGACTGCGGGGCTCCGCTGCGCTGCACTCCTCGCGCTCACGGGTTGTCCCCCTCCGCCATCGGCACCCGCACGCCGGTGGCCTCCGCGACCTCGCGGGCGTCGTCGTAGCCGGCGTCGACGTGCCGGATGACACCCATCGCCGGGTCGTTGGTCAGCACCCGTTCGATCTTCTGCCCGGCCAGCGCCGTGCCGTCGGCGACGCAGACCTGCCCGGCGTGGATGGACCGGCCGATGCCGACCCCGCCGCCGTGGTGGATCGACACCCAGGACGCCCCGCTGGCGGTGTTGACCAGCGCGTTGAGCAGCGGCCAGTCGGCGACCGCGTCGGAGCCGTCGGCCATCGCTTCGGTCTCCCGGTAGGGACTCGCCACGCTGCCGCAGTCCAGGTGGTCCCGGCCGATCACCACCGGCGCGGAGAGCTCGCCGGAGGCGACCATCTCGTTGAACCGCACGCCCGCCTTGTCCCGTTCGCCGTAGCCGAGCCAGCAGATCCGCGCCGGCAGGCCCTGTAACGCGACCCGCTCGCCGGCCATCCGGATCCACCGCGCGAGGGACTCGTTCTCCGGGAACAGCTCCAGGATCGCCCGGTCGGTCGCGGCGATGTCGGCCGGGTCCCCGGAGAGCGCCGCCCACCGGAACGGGCCCTTGCCCTCGCAGAACAGCGGCCGGATGTACGCGGGCACGAAGCCGGGGAAGTCGAAGGCCCGCTCGAAGCCGCCGAGCTTCGCCTCGCCCCGGATCGAGTTGCCGTAGTCGAAGACCTCCGCGCCGGCGTCCAGGAACCCGACCATCGCCTCGACGTGCTTCGCCATCGACGCCCGCGCCCGGTCGGTGAACTCGGCCGGCTTCGCCTTCGCGAGGTCCGGCGCGTCGGCCGGCTCCACCCCCTCCGGCACGTACGACAGCGGGTCGTGCGCGCTGGTCTGGTCGGTGACGATGTCGATGTCGGCACCCCGGCGCAGCAGTTCCGGGAAGACCGTGGCCGCGTTGCCGACCACGCCGACACTCAGCGCCCGCCGGTCCCGCTTCGCGGCGAGCACCCGCTCGACGGCGTCGTCCAGGGAGTCGGCGACCTCGTCGAGGTAGCGGTCGTGCACCCGCCGGTCCAGGCGGGTCCGGTCCACGTCGACGATCAGGCAGACGCCGCCGTTCATGGTGACCGCGAGGGGCTGCGCCCCGCCCATCCCGCCGCAGCCGGCGGTCAGCGTCAGCGTGCCCGCCAGGGTTCCCCCGAACCGTTTCGCGGCGACGGCGGCGAACGTCTCGTAGGTGCCCTGGAGGATGCCCTGGGTGCCGATGTAGATCCACGAGCCGGCGGTCATCTGCCCGTACATGGTGAGGCCGAGCTGTTCGAGGCGACGGAACTCCGGCCAGGTGGCCCAGTCGCCCACCAGGTTCGAGTTGGCCAGCAGCACCCGGGGCGCCCACTCGTGCGTACGCATGACGCCCACCGGCCGGCCCGACTGCACCAGCATGGTCTCGTCGTCGCGCAGGTCGGTCAGGGTACGCACCAGCGCGTGGTACGACGGCCAGTCCCGCGCCGCCTTCCCGGTGCCGCCGTAGACCACCAGGTCGTCGGGGCGCTCGGCCACCTGCGGGTCGAGGTTGTTCATCAGCATCCGCAGCGCGGCCTCCTGGGGCCACCCACGGGCGGTGCGTTCGGTGCCGCGTGCGGCGCGGACGGGCTGGGTCATCTCGGCTCTCCTCCGGGTCATCCGAGGAACAACTGGCGGCGGGCGGCGGAGGCTTCGAAGGCCTCCAGCCGGCGCTGGGTGTCGGTCGGGGTGGCGTCGCAGATGGCCTGGAGCAGCACCATGGCCAGGGTCATCGGCGCGGTGTGCAGGTCGAAGACGAGCT
Source organism: Micromonospora sp. NBC_01740 (assembly GCF_035920365.1). Classification (NCBI taxonomy): domain Bacteria; kingdom Bacillati; phylum Actinomycetota; class Actinomycetes; order Micromonosporales; family Micromonosporaceae; genus Micromonospora; species Micromonospora sp. NBC_01740. Next base: position 2,738,805 of record NZ_CP109150.1, read on the forward strand.
GCGCGCCGACCGCGGCGGGCAGCACCACGTCGGCGTGCTCGGTGGCCGGGCTGACCGGTGAGTCGGTGATGGCCACCACGGTGAGGCCGGCGGCCCGCGCCTCGCGCAGCGCGTCCAGGGTCTCCCGGGGATAGCGGGGCAGGACGAAGGCGAGCAGGGCGCCCGCCCCGGCCTCGGCGGCCTGTTCGAGGCGGTCGGTGAGCAGGCTGCCGCCGTCGTCGAGCACCCGTACGTCGGGGTGCACCTTGGCGGCGAAGTAGGCGAAGTAGGCGGCCAGCGGGGCGGCGGCGCGCAGGCCCAGCACCGGCAGGGGGCGGCTGGCGGCCAGCAGCCTCCCGGTCTCGGCGATCCGGTCCCGGTCGGCGAGCTGCCCGGCGAGGCGGTCGAGGTTGCCGATCTCGGCGCGTACCGCCTGCTGGAGCTCGTTGTCGGCGCCGGTCGCGTCGCCCGGGGCGCCGGCGGACAGCTCGCGCAGCCGGCGGCGCAGCGCGGGGTAGCCGTCGTGGCCTAGCGCGACCGCGAACCGGGTGACCGACGGCTGGCTGACCCCCGCCAGCTCGGCGACCTCGGCCGCCGACAGGTACGCGGCGGCCGGCGCGTGCTGCACGAGGCAGTGCGCGATGCGGCGCTGGGTGGGGGTGAGCCGGACCCCCTGGAACAGGTCCAGCACCCGCTCGGTGGGCGCCACGACAGCTCCCTCATTCATGCCGCGACTCTATGCATGAAAACTTTCACAAGCAATGCGGCGACGCCAGTCCGTGGCGTTACTTCTAATGTGGACAAATGCGCTGACTTCGGACCGTGTTCGAGTCGCGACGGAACCGGTGCGGGCGCTGTCCGCCCGACGACCGGCCGAGGCCCGCGCGAGCATCGCCTCTGTAGGATCCGCACGGCGGTCGAGCGGAGGAGTTGGCATGCAGCCGGATGGCCCGTACAGGTTCACCCACATCCTGGGCACCTGCCAGGTCGGGAAGGCATGGGCGGCCATCGACGCGCAGGGCCGATTCGTCACGGTGGCCGTGCTCGACGCTGTCGTGGCGAACGACCCACGCTGGCGGGAGGCCTACTCGGCCATGGCGAACGTGCTGGCCCAGGGGCCCGGTGGCCAGGCCTACACGTACGCGGACTTCTCGGCCCCCGCCCCCTGGGTCGCCTATCCCGCCGAGGCCGGCCCCGGCGCGGAGAAGCTCCTGCGCGCGTTGGGCGTCGAATACCACCCGGTGTCGCCCGGGCCGGACGCCCCGGCACCGGTGTCTGCACCATCCCGACCGGTGTCCTCCCAGCCTGCCTCCACGCCCCCGCATCCGGTGTCCGGCGCGCCGCATCCGACGTCCGCTCCGCCACACGCCCCGTGGGCGGTGCAGGCCGGACCGATGCCCGAGCAGAGGGAGGCGTCGACCCCGAATCCGGTCTCCGCCGCGCCCTCCTGGGACGCGCCGACCACCGTGACACCCGCGCAGCCGGTCGCCAGCGCACCCCTGTCGCCGGCAGCCCAGCCGGCCGCTGCGCCGTACGACCCGTTCTCCGCGCAGGCTCCCCGGATCAGGCCGTCGGAGCCGCCCAAACGACGTGCCGGCGTCTGGATGGGCGTCGCGGCCCTCATCCTGGTGGTCGCCCTCGGCACGGGTGCCGCGGTCTGGGTGCTCGCCCCGGGCGAGTCCGCCCAGCCCGGGCCGACCCCGACCGTGGGTCCTTCGGCGTTCCCCAACGGGGCCGCGGTCAACCCGGGCCTGAAGCCCTGGGCGCAGGCGGCGCCGTACAGCCCGGAGGAACGGGCGTTGGCCATCGCGGCGCCCGCCATGGTCTTCATCGAGGCGGTCTTCACCGGGGTGCTGCGGGAGACGAAGTCCAACGTCCCGCTCAGCGCCACCCCCATCACCTTCAAGCGGCGGTGCACCGGATTCGTGGTCAATGCGAGCGGCCAGGCGCTCACCAACGGTCAGTGCGTACGGCCGGCGGAGGACGCCACCCGGGAGCGGGCGCTCTACACCCTGGGTCGGATCCTCATCGAGCAGAAGAAGCTCACGGCGTCGGGCCTGGACCAGTACGTCCGCACGAGGATGGCCACCACCAGCTTCACCGGCAACGAACCCGGGACCGAGCCCACCAACGAGGTGTTCGGGCAGCTCAACGTGGCGCGCGGCGACCTGACGGCCGACCCGGCGGCGCCGGTCGAGGTGGTACGCGTCCTTCCCGTCGACAACGGCAACCTGGCGCTCGTGAAGCTCACCCAGACCAACGTTCCCGCGGTTGAACTGAACACGGAGGCCACCCTCGGCTCCGGCACGTCGCTGCTCGTGCTCGGGTACAGCACCACCGACACCGACTTCCGGGCCGCGACCTACACCCTCCAGTCCAAGTCCGTGCAGGTGGCCGGCACCGCCAACCAGGGCGCGGTCGCCGTCGCCCGGATCAACGGCGACGTCGGCATCTACTCACACGGGGGCATCGCCGTCGACACCAGCGGTCGGGTCGTCGGGGTGCTCGACAACGACCGGGCTGCCAACGGCGGAGCCAACCGCGCCCTGGTGCCGATCCAAGTGGTGACCGGCCTGCTCGGCGAGGCCGGCGTCCAGGGCGGACTCGCGGATCCGGACCGGGTGTACCGCAGCGGCTTGGATGCCTTCTTCGCCGGCCGGGACGCGGAGGCGATCAGCCGGTTCGACACCGTGACGAAGTCGTCGCCCACCAACCTGCTCGCTCAGGCGTACCGGCAGAACGCTGTCGACCGGGCCCGGCTGGCGGGGGAGGAGCCCGAGTCCTCGCGACTGCCGGCCGCGCTGCTCGCGGGCCTGGCGGCCGCGCTGCTGGCCGGACTCGTCGTCGCCGTGGTGGTGCTGTCGCGCCGCCGGTCCGGTCGCTGACGCTCCGCGTCCGGCCCGCGGGTCAGCGGGTGGAGTCGTCGCGCCCCCAGGCATCCCGCGGATGACGTCGTGACCTGAGCACGGCGGCCACCGTGATGGCCACGTACACCACCGCCGCCGGCGCGAGCCACGGCCGGGGAAGGACCACGTCGCGAAGCCAGGAGGACGGCGCGGAGGCACGGATGCCGGTGTGACTGGTCCGCAGCATGGTGTTGCCGGCACGTACCCGGGCCAGGGTCCGGACCAGGTCCCGGGTGCGCCGGGGGGCCTGCACGTAGGACGTGGCGCCGGTCACCTCACGCTTTTCCTCCGAGGAGAACTGCGAATCCAGGAAGAGGTCGTCGGCGATCTGCTCCGGGAAGCGGTCGAACCGCTTCCGGCCGGCGGCGGAGACGCCCATCGCGCCGCGGCCGAAGAGCGCGTCCGCGAAGATGGGCAGCCGCGTGTTGATCGCGTAGTAGGCCCGCACCGCCAACGACCGGCCCTTGGTCACCATGTGGCGGCGGGGCATCACGGCCAGCGGCGGCGTGCCGTCGGCGGGAAGCACGGCGGCCATCTCGCGCAGCGCGCCCGGGCTCAACACCACGTCGGCGTCGAGGTAGATCCGGGGGAAGCCGCGCGCCACGGAGTCGCCCACGTTCAGCGCGTTGGACTTGCCGGCTCGGGCGACCTCGACGACCCGGACGCCCGGCCGACTGGCGGCGACCGAGGCGGTGTCGTCGGTGCAGCCGTTGGCAACCACGACGATGTCGAGTTCGCCAAGCGCGGCGTCGGCGAGAAGCGCGTCGAGGCAGTCCCCGATGACCCGGGCCTCGTTGTGCGCGGCCATCACCACGCTGATCGTCGACAGATCACCGGGGGTAGTCACATCAGTTCCACACTTCCGCGATGGTCGGGAAGCCTGCTCCACGGCCGTCGGACGGGCGGTCCACGTCACGTACCCGCCTCGAACCGGGCCCAGGCACGGCGGTAAAGCTTGCCGGACGTCAGGGGCATGCCGCAACACCGGTTCCGGCCGTTCCTACCGTGCGGAAACCCGACACCTCCGTGTCGCCGGTCGCTGGTATCGTCCTCGTGTTTCTGAGGCGGGGCCAGGCAGAGCAGCGGAGCATCCGCGACCTCCCCCCGCCGCAGGGCACGACTGCCGATGGTGGATCGGCGAGGGACTGGGCAACGGGGGCCCGTCAGCTGACCTGCCCGCGTTGTCGGCTGCTGCCGCGGCTGACACTGATGGGAGAGGCGCACCCGCGATGGAGATGCTGACCACACCGGAGCGGCGACCGCCTCTTCCTCGGGGGCACCGGGCCGCGCCCGTGCCCCGCCACGAACAGGCGGCGCGTCACCTGGCCACCGTCGCGCTGGTACTGGTCGCGGTGAAGCCGCTGCTCGACATCGGTGAGAAGGACGCCGGTGGTGGCTTCGACCTGGGGGTGCTGCTCACCACGCTCGGCGCGCTGTGCATGGTCACCGCGCTCGGTGTCGTGGCGCTCGGCGCTCGGCGCCTGCCGCCCCGGCCCCTCCTGCTCATCGCGGGTGGGCTGACGTTGTTGCTCGTGCTCTCCGCGGTCAGCTACCTGGCCGTCCCCGCCCGCGAGGAGCTGCTGGACCTCTTCGACGTCCGTCGCTACTCCATCTACGGACCGCCGCAGGTGCCCACCAGCGCCATCCCGGCCGAGGCGGTGCGGCTGGTCGTCGGGTTCGCCCCGATCGCACTGCTCGGGCTGATGCTCATGCGGCGCGACTGGTTCCCGGTGCGCCGGCTCGCCCTCGTCGCCGGCGTCGTGGTGGCCGGCGCGGTCGTGCACTGCGTGCTCGCCTGGCTCCAGGTGGCCGGGGTCATCCCGTACTCGTTCTACTTCGAACTGGCCAACTGGGAGAAGATCGGGCGGGCCTCCGGCGGCTACTACCACCCGATGTCGCTCGGCCGGTTGTTGATGTTCTCGGTGTTCCTGGTCTACGTCCTGGGTGACCGGCTGAAGGTGCCGGTTGCCGTCCGGTACGCGCTGATCGGCCTCTTCGTCGCCACCGGCGTTGTCTCCCTGCACCGCTTCACGATCCTGTGCCTGGGCATGATCGTGGCCGTGTTCGAGGTGCGGCGTCTCTTCGGCATGGTCAGGGCCCGCCGCACCGGGAGGACGAACCGCCGGGCCGTTCTGGCGGTCGGCGGCGCGGTGGCGGCCGTCGGCGCGGTCGCCGGGACGCTCTGGGGCGGTGCGATCTGGCGGCGGGCCGAGGTCACCCTCACCGAGGTGGGGTCGCTGGACGTGCGGTCCGACACCTTCATGCACGGCCGGGGCGCCATCTGGAACGACCTGGCGGAGATCCTCGGTCGTTCCC